>JAGVQG010000036.1 GCA_020051845.1 archaeon
GGAACATCAGCAAAAGCGGACGTTCCAAAGAGATTCATCGGAAGAAGAGTCTATGTAATCGTAGTCAAAGAATAGATAATTGTGCAACACAGCAATAAAGTATATGAAGAAAATTCCCATAATCAGCTCATGGAGAACGAAGATCTGAGGAAACTAGTCATAGACGAGTTCACAGGCGAGAACGCCCAACGACTGTATGCCCAAAAGGCGCTCGAAGGGCTCTGGCTCGGAGAGCGCCACTTCATAGACAAGTACTTCACAAAGAAAGGGAAGTTGCTCGACCTGGGCTGCGGCACTGGCCGAACAACGCTCGTGCTGCAGAAAGAAGGATACAAAGTCATAGGAGTCGACATCACTCCCGCGATGATAGCCGGCGCAAAGAAGATCGCGAAGGCGCAGAAGCAGACCATAGACTACCGCGTCGGCGACGCCACAGCGCTCGAATTCCCTGACAACACATTCGACTACGCACTGTTCAGCAACCAAGGCGCGACACAGATACCTGGCAAAGAGAACAGGCTCAAGGCCGCCCAAGAAGCATACAGGGTGCTAAAGCCAGGCGGCATCTACATATTCACGTCGCACCAGCGCCGCTGGCAGGGATTCACCTGGTTCTGGACGAAACAATGGCTAAGACTCCATTTGCTGAAACCGCTCGGAGCAAAAGTGGACGAACTCGACTTCGGGGACAGGTTCTTCGACAGGGAGACAAGCGACAAAGGGAAGACCTACACCTCGAAGCAATACATACACATACCCGCCATACGCGAGATGGAATCAATGGCGAAAGAAGCCGGCTTCGAACTGCTTGAAGTAGAACGCAAGATGCAGATCAGGAAAGGCGAGCAGAACAGATACCCGCCGGTGTTCTACGTCTGCAAAAAGTGAAAATAAAAAAACAAAAACCCGACTCAGCCGTAGCTCGGCATTGCCTGCGGTGTGGCCGGAGGCACGAACGCGGACGCGTCGACGCTGCGCGACACCTTCGTCGCCTGCATGGTCACCGTCTGTCCATTGGCGGACATCTCCATCGACAAGAGGATGCCGTCGTTCGTGTAGCAGATCGTGCTCGAACCCTGCGCGGTCGTCACCTTGTACTTGGTGCCGCTCTCTCCTGCAACACTGCAAGCACCCAGTGATGTGACCTGCGCATCAGCAGCGTCCACACTCGACTCGACAGAATCCTGGGCTGCGGTAGGCGACTGCGCACTGGTCAACTCGAAGCACTGCCAACCGTTCTGGTTCATGCACGTGATTGCCTTCGAACCGTCGAAGATCGTCTTCGACTGTATGCCCATGGTCGTTGACTCGATCGCGTATTTGGGAAGGTCGAAGGCCTGGGTCATGGTGATCGTCACGCCAGCGGCCGTAGTCGTATAGTCTGCGGTGTATTTCGCCATGTTCTTGGCAGACAAAGCGAGCTTGAGCTTGTCAATAACGCTTCCGCCACCAGCATTGACGTCAGCCGCCGAATTTCCCGCGTTCACCTTGACGTCGGCGCCGCCTGAACCGGCGTTGACCTTGACGTCGGCGCCGCCAGCACTCACATCGACATTCGCGCCGTCAGAAGTCGACTCAACTTTGCCACCCTGCTGGCAAGCGGCCAACAGGAACAACACAATAACACACGGAACAATCCATTTCATACAAAACACCCCCGATGAAACAATTTAAAAAAACAAAAACAAAAAACCTATCGAATCAGCCAAGCAGGCTTGCGCCGGAAGCGACCATGCTTCCGACGAAGACAGCCGCGACGATCGCCGCGATTATCATGCCGACGATCAGGCCGAGCACGAACCAAATGAGCCAGACGAGGATCGCCTTGCCCCACTCGAGCTTGTACTTGGTCTTCACGAGCCAGATTCCGAGCGGGATCGACACGACGAAGGCAAGGATGCCTCCCATCGGGATGAAACCGAGCACGTAGCCGACGACACCCACGATCAACGCAATCATGTAGGGCGTCGTCCAATCCGACTTGACTTTCATTATCTTAGCGCTGAGCCAGAGCAACAAACCGCCGACGGCGATGTTGACCAATACCAGCACCAAACCCAATACTGAAAATGCCATATTTTTCGCCTCCTTGTTTATACCATCAATGAAACCAAAAACAAAAAATTAATCAAAAGTTGAACTTGTCGCCGAACTTACCGATGACAGGCAATGGCTGCATCTTGTCACTGAGCGCGTTGATGATACCGATGACCAACAACACGAACAGGCCGAGCATGACTATCATCACGACAATCCATATGAGGATCGCGATGATCCAACCTATGACCGGTATCCAGCCTATCAGGGCCGTGATTATGGCCGCCGGAATCCAGACTATCAACGCGACGATCGAGAGCACAAGGCTCTGCTTCGCATGATACATCGCGAACTTGTTGTCCTTCTTAGCCAGCAGCACTATCAGGAACCCGATTATGCCGAGCAAGTAGGCCAGGAACGCGAAGATCTTACCCTCATCGTCCTTTGATGCAGCAGACTCCGCCTTCGCAGGCTTTGCCGCTTCCTTTGCTTTTGCCATAGTATCCTCCTCTCCTCTTTCCGGGGCTATCGCCCATCACAACCATGAACGTAAACTCCCCCTGACAGTCAATTAGAATGGGCCTATAAAAACCTTGCCCTCAAAGACCTATCGTGGAAAGAAGCTGCTCGCCGTCAAAAGGCACCAGATCCGCGTATTCCTGGCCCATGCCAAGATAGAGGATCGGTTTATGGGTGACATAGCTCACCGAAATAGCCGCGCCGCCCTTCTCATCCACATCGGCCTTGCTCAGGATGATGCCATCGATGCCGATCGCCTGATCGAACTGCTGCGCCTGCTCGATGCAGTCATTGCCTGTTATGCTTTCACCGACGAAAATCTTGAGGTCCGGCTTCGCGACACGGATGATCTTCTTCATCTCATCGATGAGGTTCACGTTGCTGTGAAGCCTACCCGCGGTGTCGATAAGCACCACATCGACGTTCTTGGCACTGGCGTGCTTGACAGCGTCGAACGCCACCGCGGCAGGATCTGCGCCGTAATCATGCTTGATTATCTTCACGCCGAGCTTCTTGGCGTGCATGTCCAACTGGTCTATCGCGGCTGCCCTGAATGTGTCAGCCGCGGCAAGCACCACCGACATCTTGTTCTCAAGAAGCAAGTGGGCGACCTTGGCTATGGTCGTCGTCTTGCCAGAACCGTTCACTCCGACAAAAGCTATGATGAAAGGCTTCTTCTCCCTGACCTTGCTGAGCAAATCGATAGTCTGCACCGTCAGAATCTCATGCAAGCTCTTGCGCAGCGCGCCGCTGATCGCCTGCTCCACCTTGCCACGCGGCAAAGGCTTGTCAACAAGCGTGACCTTGAGATCCTCCTTTATCTTCTCAATGACCTCCACTGCCACGTTGTTCTCGAGGAGCACGACCTCGAGCTCCCAGAAAAGCGTCTCGAATTCATCCGCACCGATCTTCTTAGTTGTGATTGCCTCGGCGATGCGACCGAAGAAACCCTTGGATTCCACTTGCTCAGGAATATCCACCTTGCGCCCAGGCTTGATCTCGGGCAGCTTGATCTCGACCTTCCGCTCAGGGACCTTTGCATCGACTTTCGGTTCAGCGACCTTGACTTTCGGCTGCTCAGGCTCGGCCCTTGCCTTGATGACCTCATGCTTGTGAGGGATGACCTCAACTTTCGGTTCTTCCTTCTCGGTCCTGACAGAAGGGGGTGGCATGATCGCCTCGGGCTCTTCCTCCTGCACATCCGGAACCGGCTCGGGCTCCGTCTCCACAGGAAGAGGCGCGTGGATGTCGACATCCCTGATGATCTTCTCGAAGTTATCGGCGTCGATCGAGTCCTCCTTCTTTTTCTTGGAGACCTCCTTCTTCGCATCTTCAGTAAGACGCTCAAGCGGAGCTTCGGGCGGCTCCTCTTCCTTGCCCTTGATACTATCCTTCAAACGCGAGAAAATACCCTTGCGCTCAGGGACCCTATCCTCCTGGACCTCGGGCTCTGGCTTGACCGGCTCGGGATCAGCCTCGACCTTCTGGGTCAGCGACGCTATCGCGCCCTTCAGCTTGTCCTTGAGAAACTTGAACATCAGGCAATCAGCTTCTTCAGTTTTGCTTCCACTTTTTTCGCGCGCTTGCCGAGCTCATCCATCTGCTTCGAAACCTGAAGCTTGGCCTCGGCGACACGCTGCGCTTGCTGATCAAGCAGCTTGCGCACGCCCTCGACAGGCGTCGGCACGACGACAGAAGCGCCGACATTGACAAGAAGTTCCTGGCTCTGCACCATCCTCGCCTTCGCGAAGATGCCGTTAGCGACAGGCACGAAGACATCGGTGCCTTCCTTGACCGCTCCGATCTCGGCCACACTCTGCGAAACAGTGTGTATCTCCGCGATCTGCTGGTCGAGCACGGCCAACTGCTGGTTGCCCTGCTTGAGCTGGGCGTCTATGGCCTGCATCTCCATGTAGGACTGCTGCAGTTCCTTGATCTGTTCTTCCTTTATCTCAGCCATGTTTCACTCCAACTTACGGAGCAGCTCACGCAGGAAATCCTCATACTTCTTCTCGCCCTGCAAAAAGACGATGGCCTCATCGACCACTATCTTCTCCCGCTCGAAACGCTCGAGCTCGCGGCGGACCACAATCTTGAGGTATTCCAGCTCGTTATCGGTGAATGCCATAAACATATTCACCGGAGGTTTGTTTATAAGACTTATGGTCAAGCTGCCGGAGCAGGAGCATCCTCAATTGAAGTCCCGGGAGTGTCGACAACTTGCTCTTTCTCTGCCTTTGGCTTCTTCGATCTTACCTTGCCAGACTTCGATCTTGCGGCGCGCTTGGGCTTCTCCTCAACGACAACAGGATCCTCCTCCTCGAACATGCCAGGCAAACCGATGTCGAAGTCATCGAAAGAATTCTTCTGACTGACATCAAGCTTGCGCTGCGTGCCAAGATACAACAGAGGAAGGAAAGTGTACATGCGCGTCGTCTTGTTCGCTTCCGACGGTACAAGACGGCTCCACTTCATCGAACGCGTGTGATGCATGGTGAAATATTCCCTCACATGCTTGTAGACCTGCTTCATCGCGAGCTGGATGTCAATCGCCTTGTGAGGAAGGATGAGCTCAGCCTCGGGCGAACCCAGCTTGATAAGCCTGCGATGCTTGGTCTCCAATGCCTTCTCCAAAGCGTTGACGAGATCAAAGATAGTCACCTTCCTCGTGCGCGCCTGCGGCGTCCTCGGGATCAAGCGCAACAATTCCTCCGGCGGGATCTGACGCGCGTCGCGCATCTCCTCCAACCCCTCGTAGAAATCCTGCTCGTTCATCTCGGACTGCGCGAGCAATCTGTCGAACTCGGACAAATCATCGCCGACGAGACGCGCACTCTTCATCTTCAAGAGCAAAGCGGCCGCGAGAAGCATCTTGCCACTGATCTTGAGATCCGCCTCCTGAAGACTCCTGATGTGCTCGATGTATTTGCTCGTGAGCTCGGAGATGTTGACGTTCCAGGGATCCATCTGCCCAGACGATACCATATCCATGATGACAGACTTCCAGGTGGTCTCCTTCTCCTCCACAATGAGCGAATAAATGCGGTCCTGCATAGACCAACCCCGACGAAGGAATATATATAAAGGTTGCCGAGCGACGATCCAGAATCAAGACAAAACGAGCAACGGAACAATGTTCCGTGCTCATGAAAATCGAAGATTTTCATTGAGCCCATGGTCCAGTGGCTACGACGTCGCTTTTACACAGCGAAGATCCCCGGTTCGAATCCGGGTGGGCTCATACTGATTAGAAAAGTGAAAAAATAAAGCGCGGGCTACCGCGGGCTAAAAGCCCGCGGCATCCACCGCCCGCGCTCAGGCCAACGTCCGTTGTCCTCGCATCAAAGTATTTGATTTTTGGATGTACATCTTGACGGTATCGGCGCTGACTGCGCCGATACTGCGATACATCGCTCCACGACTCCAGAATTCACGATAACGTTTCAATGGAGGATGGTTCTTCCGTAGATAGAATGATGTTCCTCCTTTCAGCCGCCCTATGATGCGGCTGATGGGCAGTCCTGGTGGACAAGACACGAAAAGGTGGACGTGATCGTCCATGACCTCTTTTGCAAAGAGGTCAATGTTGTGCCTAGGGCACAACCAATCTAGTGCCTGTAACATCAGATGTCTCTGATGCACCTGTTTAAAGACAGGATTTCTGTATTTTGGTATCAGAACTACGTGATACCAATTCTGTCCCACATAATGTGGGAACCTTTTTATTTCAGAGCTGTTGCTATCCATATGCTATCTTACTCCGTGCGAGTCCAATCGCACGGGTTGGCACTATTGTGCCAACTTTTAATTTTTAACAGCACACAGACGCCCTAAAGGGCTGCCCGCTTATCCCCCGTGCTGAAGCAAACTAAAGTCGGGGGTATTGCGGGTAGAAAATTAATAAAAAAATCAAGACTCTTTCTTACTTTGTCCAGGCGATGATACCCGGCATGATCACGTTCACGATGGGTATCAGCATGAGCAATGCCCACCAACCCGGTTTACCGCGCGCGTCACAGATCTGCCACCAAAGATAGATCATCAATGCCGCGACAGCCATGCTTCCGACGAATGGGACGAAAACCGCAAGAATACCCAACGTCCACCAGCCAGAAAGACCGCCGATCTGAGTCATCAAGTAGATGTTCGCAATCGGTATCCATGCCAGCCATGCGTTCTCTGTCTTTGTCTTCTTGGCTATCGTCTGCAGTGCGAGCGCCATGTAAACATAGAACGCCAACGCCAATAGCACGACCACAAGGATCATGCCACCAAGCACGGCCAATACGCCAGCGCCTGCCAAACCCGGAATCAAATCTGCCATTCGCAATACCTCCTTTTGATAGATACCCCGTATCATTCCGCATATATTAGACTTGCCACCCATGCAATGCAAAAACCTTAAATAAGAAGGCAGAACGACATCAACTCCACGCGCCGATGGTTTAGTGGTAGCATAGGGCCTTGCCAAGGCTCAGATCCGAGTTCGATTCTCGGTCGGCGCATTCTGAGCTACTGCGAAGAATGCGGCGACCGGGTTCACAAACCGAGTTTGACGAGGTTTGTCGCCACTCGGTCGCAACGGAACGTAGTTCCGTGCGCACGAAGCTTTGCTTCGTTGCGACGCAGTTTTCTTTCCCACATTATATACTAGAAAGATTTATAACATAAACTAGTGTCTGACGTCACAGTCAAAAGGGGCCAATGTACGGCAATTACGAGTCAATAGGCAGTAATAGTGGTCTGACCTCTCATCTCGCTGCGACAGCAGGTGAGCGCGAATGAAGAAAGCGCAATTCATCCTGCCAGGAATCGTTCTCACACTCCTCGCGGTCGTTCTGATAGCTG
Organism: archaeon; assembly: GCA_020051845.1. Classification (GTDB taxonomy): domain Archaea; phylum Nanobdellota; class Nanobdellia; order Woesearchaeales; family ARS49; genus JAGVQG01. The sequence goes on from JAGVQG010000036.1 coordinate 7,405, forward strand.
CGCTTCTAGGCGGCATCGACACGCAACCAGCGATACAAGGAGCGGTGACTGTGGAGACACCAGGTGGGAGAAGGGCTGCACAAGAACCGCCAGCCATAGAACAGGAACCAACCATAGCTGCGCCAGCGACAGCCCGACGTGAAGCGCCGCAACAACCACACACAGCATTGCCATTATGCCCTGGCGGCATTAGCCCGATCACCACCTGCCAAGATATCAGCGCGCCAGGAATGTATTGCATCCCCATATCCACCCCATTGACAGGAGTAGGAGACTGCATAAACATCACGACAAGCGACGTATCATTGGATTGCCAAGACAATTCAATCCAATACGGCAGCTTAGGACCTGCTGTCGGCATCAAGGCGAAGAACATCTACAACGTCACGATCATCAACTGCAACATAACGAACGTCAATAATCCCAATTCTTTCTCCCACGGCATCAACTTCACAAATGTCAACGAAAGCTACATCCTAGACACCACCATCACTGTCGATGGTGACAGCAGCATCGGCATCCATTTCCGGAACCTCGTCGAGAACACAATCGCGAACAGCACGATAACCACCATTGGAACGGGCAGCGACAAGCACGCCATCTTCCTTCTTAACGCACGCAAAAACGTCGTGGAAGACAACACTGTCACGACAAATGGCGTGAATGGAAACACGGGCATTTTCGTGCGCAACGGCTCAATATACAATTTCATCTCAAACAACATCATCACCACACAAGGGTCAGGTGTGAATGTCTATGGCATCCACCTATGGCAGTCAAACAACAACAACATCACGAACTGCACAATATCTTCGACAGCTTCGACCAGCGATGGTTACGGAATCCTCATCAACAACGCGAACAGCACACGCATCCGGAACAACACCATCACGACACATGGCGCCAGCAACAATAACGGCATAGTCTTCCAGAACGACGCCGCTCTTGCCACAGTCTCAGGCAACAGCATCGCGACTGATGGGACATCCACCAGCCACGGAATAGTGGAGCTGACACCCTGTGAGAGAAACACGATAACCAACAACAACATCTCGACAAGGGGCACAAACAGCTACGGCCTCTACAGCACAACCAATGCTGCATTCACGAACACAGTACTCAACAGCCCGAGTGAGTGGATCTACACCGCTCCAGCGACGAGCAACAACTTCACCAACACTACTTTCATCACTTTGAACGGCCAACTGAACTTCGCAAACAAGATCAACACGAGCGACGGTCTCGATATGACCACCTCCAGATTCAACATACTAGGATCCGGAAAGATAATGCTAAACAGCAGCAATCTCACGTTCTTCAACGTGAGCAGCAACTTGACGATACCTAACATACCGATCACTAACCCGCAGATAACCATAGACATCAACGACAACGGCACCTTCGCCCCCTGCTCCCCGTCACTGTGCCAGAAAACATACCAAGACAATTCCATGGTCAAGTTCAACGTCGCGCACTTCACGACATACGGCGTCCAGGACATCGGGGCCTGCGGAGACCTGACAGGCAACGTCAAGCTGACGAACGATGTAAACAGCGCAGGAACGTGCTTCGACGTCATATCCGATGATGTGACGATTGACTGCGACGGATACGAGATCAACTACAGTCAATCCGCCGCTGGAAGCGCCATCAATGTGGATGGCTACAACAACATCACCATCAAGAATTGCAATATCACGAGTGGTGCACAATCCGACTCCTTCGGCGTCAATCTGACGGATGCCCTCAATATCACAATCGCAAACAACAACATCACCCTGGGAAACAATGACAACACACGGGGCATCAAAGCGACAGACTGCACAAACGTGACAGTGAAGAACAACGCATTCTCGATCAGAGGTGTGGGTGAAAGCAGGTTCGCCATCGACATCGCAGCATCGACTGGAACATACACCCCCTCAGGAGCCGTCATTTCCGACAACACAATCACGGGCATGGATGAAGCGGGCTCAGGCATCATCTTCGGCTCCACTGACGAGGCGATTGTCCAGAGAAACGTGATGGATCTGAACGGAATCCGCTCACACTACGGCATACATCTCGGTGCCGTTTCAGACAACAACATAATTTCCGACAATAACATATCGATGACCGCAGGATCCGGCGATCAAGCGCTCCTGGTCTCGCAATCGCATGACAACAGCATCAGAAACAACAAGATCGGCATATCGGGTGGCACCGGAACGACCGCGATCCGCATCGAGACAGATTCCAACAACAATTCATTCAATAACAACAACATCACGGCGAACGGCGCAGGCACATACGCAATATATGCGACACACTCCAATTCAACTTTCAACAACACAGTGCTCAACAACCCAACCGGATGGATTTTCAATGACGCGAGTACGAACACCACACTGCACAACACGACCTTCATCGGGACCGGCGGCAACACCCGGTATCCGGGACAGCTCAACGCGCTCGGAAGCTTCGATGTGACAAGGACGGCGTTCAACGTCAGCGCGAACCTCACTTACCTCGACAGCGGAACGATCACGTTCATGAACACGAGCGCGAGGGTCGACCTCAAAGGAATAGAACTCGCCAATCCGATAATCGTCGTCGACAAGCAAGACACGGGCTGGTTCAGAAGATGCCTCTTCGACACATGCGCACCAGTGGGATACGGTGGTCCTGGGACGCCGTTCGTGTTCGACGTGACACACTTCACAGGATATTCAGTATTGCAAGACTATGACGCTCCGAACATAACATTAGTCGGCCCGGCATATGGCTTCAACACAAGTCAGACCAGCCCTCAATTCAGGTGGAACGTCACTGACGACATCGAGTACAACGTCTCTTGCACCAATAGCATACTTTATCCTGATGGTTCGAACATGGGCATCGTACAGAACTCCACGACATTCGAAATCTCGACAGAATCATCTTGGATCTTTGCGGACGGCCACTACGGCTGGCTGGTTTCGTGCACCGATGGCAGCGGCAATAGCGCCGCAAATCCTGGTGTCGGCGTATACAGACCATTCACCATCGACACGGTCGCTCCGAACCTCACCTTCATCTTCCCGCTGAACCAGACATACACATCGAACATCTCACCCACCTTCAACTTCAGCGCGATCGACAACCTCTTCACGCAGCTCAACTACAGCATAACCGTCGACCAGGTCGTCAATGCAACCGGCATCGTTACCAACAACACAAACGCCTCGCGCATGCTCATCAACCTCACCGAAGGCCGAAAGAACATCACCATATGGGTATCCGACGCCGCAGGCAACACCGGCAACATCACGCGCATAATCACCATCGACACATCACCACCCTCGATAAGCAGATTCGTCCTGACACCAGAGACCGTCGGAAAAGGAGGCACCATCGATGCCGCGTGCCTCGCGTCAGACGCGCTAAGCGGAGTCGACACGTACATAACCGGCGTCGACACCAGCGTCTCGGGCTCTTACACTGCGACCTGCACGGCGACAGACGGCGCAAGCAACAGAGCCACGGCGACGGCAACCTACACCGTCACGCAGCGCTACGCGGGTTCAAGCGGCGGAGGAGGAAGTGGTGGCGGAACCATAGTCAAACCAATCAATCAACAGTACGACCAGATAGAGGCAGGACTATTCTCATTCAAGATCACATCATCCGACTACCCGATAACCGCGCTCCAGGTCGACACGAAGGAGAAAGGCAACAACGTGCAATTCACCATCCGCAAGACGGCAGGCATGCCGCTCGGCACCAACAACCCACCAGGACGCACATACTTCTTCTTCACGATAGACCACCTGAACCTGCCACCAGTCAACTGGGCTGAGATCACATTCAAGATCGAGGAAAGCTGGCTCAAAGCCAACAACGTCGGATCACAACAAGCCAGTGTGTACAGGTGGGAAAACAGCCGCTGGCGCGAGTACCCGGCACAATACCGCGGAACGCTCGGCGGAATCCAGACATTCAACGTCAGGCTGCCTGGCCTGAGCCCATTCGCCATCGCCGCAGGATCGACAGCAGGACCTGCGCCAGCGGCAGAACAACCAGCTGCAGCAGCACAACAACAAGCACCAAGCGTACCTGCCGCGCAGACCGAGACAAAACCAGCACAAGAGACCCAAAAGCCAGCGCAGGCACCGGCCGCCGCACAGACAGCCAAGAGCAACACAAGCCTGGCACTGGTGATAGCCGGACTCGTGATCACCGCCGTCGTGGCGTTCGCTTACTTCAAGAAACGCCATCCCCCACACCCGCCAGGAGAAGAACCGCCAGAAAGCAGAGAGACACACCAACCAGGACAGACTACCCAAGAAGCGGTACGTACACCAGAACAGCTGGAGAGCGACCTCGACCTTCTCAACGACCTCCTTGGCCGCGGCAAACAATAAAACAAATAACCTTAGTTTTATATACGTGTAATAGCGGTCTGTTGCTCAATGGGCCCATAGCTCAGCCTGGTTAGAGCGCTGGTCTTATATGACCTCGCGTCACGCTAAAGCGTCGGCGCGGCTCTGAGTGAGCCAGAGCGCTCGGGTTCAAATCCCGATGGGCCCACATTTTTCTCCAACAAACATTTAAAAAGAACCCACTGACGCAATAACACCAACGCTCTGGTAGTCTAGTCCGGCCAAGGATGCTGCCCTTTCGAGGCGGTGACCCGGGTTCAAATCCCGGCCAGAGCAGATTTTGCTTCGGCGAAAGCTGCGATGGCAGGGATTAACCAGAGCACTGGTTTGAATCCCGCAACGAAAGCGGAGCTTTCGTGCGCACAAAAGCCTGGCTTTTGTTGCGCAAAGGACCTGCAGGTCCTTGCGCATGAACGCTGTGCGTTCATTGCGGCCAGAGCAGATTTTCTTCTCATTACTCATCATTTCCCGAAACGTTTATAAAAGAACCGCGTTCCCTTCAACGACATGAAGAGAAGTTCCCGTCGATGGAAGAAAAAAGGCCAGATGCGCTGGAAGTGGCAGCGCAAACGGATCAAAAAGGAACGAAGAAAGAGACGGGCACGAGCCACAGCGTAATTCTAGGATTCTGTGAGACTTTTTCGTATTTGACGGCGCTCCCAAAGAAGGACTCCGACGTAAAGAAGCGGCAGCGCTGAAGTGCCGATCGCAAGACCTATGATGTAAGGGCTCACGGTCGACGCCACAGACGACCGGTACGGCGTGAGCATCGCGATCGGCAACGTGACCATCGCGGTGTCGACGGTGATCGCGCCCTCAACTGCCTGCGGTGAATCAAGACCTAGCAGGAAAAGCAGAGCGAAAGGCAGACCAAGCGACACAACAATCAAGAGCATCGTCGGCACAATCGCCATCACTATAGGCGACCTACCCTCGGAAACCTTGTCCACGACAGAAGGCGCGGCGATGAAAACATAGCCGAAGAACGCAGCCATGCCGCCAAGATAGGCCGCAGCGATGATCAACGGAAAACCAAGCTCATTCCCGACACCCATGGCAAGCACAGAAGAGATGCAACTAAGGATGAACAGAATGAAAGCGAGCCACCTCTTCATGCCGACGAGAGATGATCCGCTTCTTCTTAAAGGCTACGCTGCGATAGGTTAATATATCACTATAATTATAGAAGCACCCATGCGAAGAGAGGCACTGGCACTCATCATTCTATTGCTAGCGCCAGCAGTCCTTGCCGCAGTAGGACACGACGCGCCAGCCATACGACCCGGCACGTTCGCGACAGGCAACTACGTCTTCCCGCAGAACGTGACGGTAACAGGAAACGTCGGCATCGGGACGACGAGCCCTGGTGCTGGATTATTGTATGTGGCTAATCCTACGAGTTATGGCTCAGGTGCTGGACAGGGCATAAGAATAAGCAGTGACGAAACCCACCTGCGATTCTATAATACTGCTGCTGATGCGGCTGTCAGAAATTGGATGATTGCAACGGGTTATAGTGCTTATGGCGATTTTGTGCTTGTGCAATCAAATGCCAAAGATGGCGATCCGAGAGGTGCTGGGACCGCAAGGTTCTACATTTCCC
>JAGVQG010000063.1 GCA_020051845.1 archaeon
AAAGTTTTAGGTGCGCGGAATGTTTAAATACATCACGACGTTCTAGCACCATATGCAAAAAGAGGCACTGGCACTCATCATTCTATTGCTAGCGCCAGCAGTCCTTGCCGTAGTCGGCCATGACGCGACCGTGATAAGACCAGGAACGTTCTCGACAGGCAATTATGTCTTTCCGCAGAACGTGACGGTCACGAACAATGCGATCATCAATGGCAACGTCGGGATAGGGACGACGAGCCCTTCTTCGAGACTTGACGTCAACGGCGACGTGAATATTGTTGATGGCGGATACATCAGAAGTAATGGAGTTGCGTTGATTGCTGGCAGTAACGCTACAAAGAAACTGTATATTGGAACAACTGATCCGGCCAATCCTTACAGCATATCATTCGATGCAGGTTCGGGCGGATCCGGCAGGATGTTCATTAATGCAACAACAGGCTACGTCGGCATCGGAACTACAAACCCAACCAATTTGGTGCACATCGGCATACCTTCAGGTTCGGGCGGTGGAGTGACTGTCGCTGAAGGAAGCAATATGGCCGCCGACATGGGCGATGGCAGCAGCACGGGCCAGACGGGAATACTCCGCCTGTACGAACAAGGAGTTGAAAAAGTCAGACTTTATGCGTATAGCGGCGTTGGAGGCCAGAGTTTCTTCAATGCAGGCAAAGTAGGCATAGGAACCACGAACCCGGACGCAAAACTGGAAATCAACGGCACAGGAATGCAGATCAAGCTCACGGGAGCGAATTATAACGCAGGGCTATACACCTCCGGGAACGTATTGTACTTAGATAACTGGAATGACGCGAAAGGAATAACCGTCGACCTATCAACAGGGTACACAGGCATCAACGCATACCCAACAACACCCACTCAAGCCCTTCAAGTCCACGGCAACATCTGGGCGAACGGCGGCCAAGTCGCACAATCACAGATGCCGGCGTACACCCCTGGTTACGTCTGCCAAAGCGGCGGTTGGATCGGTTCGTGCAGTTCAGATGGACGACTCAAGAAAAACATCAACTACGTCTCTGAACCCGTTCTTGACCGCTTCATGCAACTCAAGCCCGCAACTTTCACGTGGAGAAATGATACCACGACCACCGTCGGTTTCATCGCGCAGGACGTCAAGGCAGTGTTCCCTCTGATTGTCCAGCACAACACGACTGACGGCTACCTCGAGTTCAGCGAATCATACTTGATGCCATATGCAGTCAAGTCAATCCAAGAACTGAACCAGAAAGTCAGTCAACTCAGTTCCCAGAACGACGACCTCAAATCAGAACTCTGCAAGAAAGACCAGAGCTACAGCTGGTGCTGATCACGCACTAAGCCATTCCATCTGGTCATCGTCGAGCTGCAATGCCTCGCCTAGCTGTGATGCAAGCTGTTCGTTGCGCTCGCATGCCTTCTGCAAGAAAGGAAGGACATCCTGGATGACCCTCTTCTTTGACGTGTGGGTCGCGGTGGCGAGCTTCTCAGCAATGGCATCGCGCTTGCTGTTGCGCATGTTCGCCTGCCAGATCTTCAGAAGACGGCTTGTGCGGTCGTATTTAGTCATGCCAGGATATTTGGTGTCTTTCGCACATGCGACACCAGCAGTCATCAAATCAGAGACGTAAACAAGGAACCGCCAGTGCTGCCAACGCCTGATCCTGCCGAGGAACACATCGGCCTTGCTAAGCGCCTCGAAACCACGATGCAAGTCAGCCGGCTTCGTATATTCCTTGCCAAGATTGTAATCCACCCAAAGCATCGCCTCACTGAGATCCATATCGACGGAGTCAAAGGCGCCCAAAGCGAAAGCTGCGTCAGTGTTCTTGAGCACCTTGATAAGTGCGGGTTGGATCGTCTCCTCCCTGTCACGCGAAGCGAGATTATCGATCGCATCCTTGGTCAAGACACGGGGACCCTCGGTTATCGCCTGGAAATCATTGATGAACGCGCGAAGGTCGCCGCCAGAACGGCGCGCCATTATCTTAAGCAACGCGTCGTCGGCCTTGACCTTCTCGAAAATCGCGATGGTGGCCAAGACATTCGCCGCGGCAACCGTCTCCACAGGAGCGACAGGCACGACAACACACGCCTTTGTAAGCGCGTTGTAACGTTTGTCAGAGACGTCGGACGCCGTAAGGATTATCGGAAAAGCTGTTTTCTCGAGGATTTTCACGAGCGAAGGGATCCCACCACGGTCCTTGTTGCCTGCAAGACCATCGATCTCGTCGACCAGGATCAGCTTGCTGTTGCCGAACAGACTACCCTGCCTTGCGGCGCCGCCCACCTTCGCCTCGATCTCATCCGCTGTGCGGTAATCAGAAGCGTTGGTCTCGACGACCTCGAGATCCTTCTGCTTCGCAAGCGCGAAGACCAGGGCAGTCTTACCAACGCCGGAAGGACCGACAAGGATAAGCCCCTTCTTCCTGGGGAAGGAAGACATGAACGCCAACACGTCCCTGACAACGGCGGGCTGAGGGACAGCATCAAGACTCTTGGGAGCATACTTGATATTCCAGGGCACAGAATCCGACTTCATCAACCACGGGCTATGCCGGAAGGATAAAAGGATTATGGGAATCGCCAACATCTTTATAAACCGCCATCGTACCCTGAAAAGCCATGGATAGCGACGAGAAACCAGCCATCGAAGCGAAGGCATGGGACAAGGCGTTCGAGGAACTCATCTTCGAGAAGTGGAAACGCGAGAAGACATACCGTTTCGACAAGAACGCCAAGGGCGAACTTTACTCGATCGACACTCCTCCTCCATACGTCAACGCGCCGGTCCACATGGGACACGCAGTCACATACGCGCAGATGGACATGTTCGCGCGATACCGCCGCATGAAAGGCCACAATGTGCTCTTCCCGCTGGGCCTCGACAACAACGGATTGCCGATAGAGATGGCTGCCGAGAAGAAGACAGGCAAGAGACTCCACCAACTACCGCGCACAGAGGCGCTCACACTATGCCGGGAACTACTAGAAAAAGCAGGACTCGAGAGCTTAAGGACATTCCTACGTACAGGGATAAGCTTCAACAGCTGGGAAAAAGGCACGGCAATAGGCGACATCTACGAGACAGACAGCAAGGACTACAGGACCCTCACCCAGGAGACATTCATCGACATGTGGGAGCGCGGCCTCATCTACGAGGACAACAGGCCCACCAACTGGGACCCTGGAACGCGAACCACACTCGCCGACGCAGAAGTCCTATACGAAGACATACCCTCGACATTCAACGACATCACCTTCAAGATCAAGGAGACTGGAGACGAGATCACGATCGGCACCACCCGTCCAGAGCTAGTCTGCACCTGCGGAATGGTCATCTTCAACCCTGAAGACGACCGCTACAAGAAGTACGCTGGCAAGACCGCAATAACACCCGTATTCAACAGGGAAGTCCCGATCAAGGCCAACCCTGCGGCTGACATGACAAAAGGCACGGGCATCGTCATGATGTGCAGCTTCGGCGACCTCGCCGACGTGCGATTCTTCCGCGAACAAGGGCTCAAGCCCGTGATCGCGATAAACGCCGACGGCACGATGAACGAACACGCGGGCGTGCTCAAAGGCCTCAAAGTCAAGGAAGCGCGGCTGAAGATGATCGAACTGCTACGCGAGCAGGGACTCCTAGTCGGGCAGAAACAGATCACGCACAGGACGCCGATATCCGAACGTTCGAAGGCGCCCATAGAATTCATAGCGATGAGCGAACTCTACGTGAAGCAACTCGACTTCCGCGAGGAGATGCGAAAGATCGCGAAGGAACCTAAGTTCTACAACGAACGCTCGCGACAGACATTGCTCGACTGGATTGACGCCATCAGCATCGACTGGCCTGTCAGCAGGAGACGCTTCTACGCCACGGAAGTCCCGCTATGGTATTGCGCGAAATGCAAGCACGCCATCACGAGCAAGAGAGGCACCTATGTCCAGCCATGGAAGGATCCTGCTCCTGTCAAGGAATGCCCAAAATGCAAGAACACGACATTCGAAGGAGACACGCGCGTGCTCGACACCTGGTTCGACTCCAGCATAACACCACTCTACATACTCAAATGGCACCGCGACGAGGAGTTCTTCAAGAAGGCGTTCCCGTGCACGCTCAGGCCGCAAGGAAAGGACATCATCCGCACCTGGCTGTTCTACACACTGCTCAAATGCTGGCAGCTGACAGACAAATGCGTCTTCAAGGATGTCTGGGTCAACTACCACATCCTCGATGCCAAAGGCGAGAAGATGAGCAAGAGCAAGAACAACGCCATAGATCCTGCAAAGATAATCGACAAGTTCGGAGCAGAGCCGTTCAGGCTATGGGCTGCCATGGAAGGCGACATAACAACCACAGACTACCGCTGCAACGAAGACCGCATCAAGGGACACTCCGGCACGCTGACCAAGCTGTGGAACGTCGTCCGCTTCGCGTCGATGTTCCCGCAAGCGAAGAGACCGGGCAAACTATGCCCTCTCGACAACTGGATACGAGCCGAGCTCGCAGACATCGTGAGATACACCGATGAACAATACCTGCTCTACAACTTCCACGACCCTGCGATGAGAATCAGGCACTTCCTATGGGAGACATTCGCCTCGCACTACCTTGAGATTGTAAAAGCGCGCGCATACAACCGCGACAGCGCGTTCACAAAGGAAGAACAGGACAGCGCCCTATCGACGATACACGAGACCCTCGATGTGCTGTTGAAACTGATGGCGCCCATAACGCCATTCATCACCTACAAGCTCTACGAAGAGCTCCGCAAGAAAGACATCCATTTCGAACAGTTCCCGACGCCAGAAAAAACAAGCAAGCCCGATTTCGCCTCGGCAGAACTCGAGAGCTTCAACAGCACCGTATGGAAAGCGAAGAAGGACGCCGGCCTTTCGCTACGCGCGCCTGTGAAGGTGCTCACCATACCAAAATCGCTTGAAAGCATAAAGAAAGAGCTGCAGATAATGCACGCCGCAGAGACGATCAAGACCGGCGAAGCCGCTGTTTCGTTGGCCTCTGCATGACCCTGCGTTCCCTTCTGAGGAAATCGCCGATATCATATTCCAGACGCACAATCCCCTTCTTGACGAACCATTCATCCTTCACCACACCATAGCCGATGCATTCCTCTTTCATGTTGAGGATCAGCACGGTGTCGCCTCTCTGAGGATCGCCCTTCTTTCCGACGATGGAAGAAAGAAGCGGAGGACGGCCGCAGATCACGAGCCATTCCGCCTTCTCGTTTATGGTCACGGACTTGGCATCGGTCTTGGCAATCATGTCAAGCAACTGCGTGCTAGGCCTAAGACCATCACCACGCTCGGCAGCAATCAACGTACCTGCAAAAGCAGGACGACGCTGCGTCTTGGCCATGACCTGCCGCAGGGCCTGCGGAACGAGATAGAACTCACGACCTATACGCATGACAAGAGCAGGATCGAAAAGCTTCTCCTGCGTGAACTGCCGCGTGAAATCCTTGATCTCAGCCATGCTTCACCAACTTCGCGACGAAAAAACCCTCATTCTTACCCTGTTCCGGCCAAAGACGGGTCGCGAAACGCACGCTCTCGTGCAGCTTCTTGCCGAATGGGACAACAATGCCCGGCTGGCCGATCTGAAGACCCGTGTCGACGCAGTGCACGGGCAGGTTCTTGAGCGCCCAATCAATCACCATCTCGTTCTCCTCAGGCTCAAGGCTGCAGGTGCTGTAGACAAGCGTACCGCCCTCCTTGAGGACATTGACCGCGGCAGCGAGAAGTTTACGCTGCAACGGAGGATTCCTCTCGACATCGGCAAGAGTGCGCTTCTCGAACCAATAGGGGTCGCTCGCGAAATTCCCGGCACAGGGAGCGTCCAGAAGGACCTTGTCAAACCTCATGTTCAGATCAGCGACATCAGATGCGTCCATGGCATGTATGATTATGTTAGCGGCAGAGCAACGTTCTATATTGGACTTCAAGCTCACCATCCTGTGAACGCTGTTCTCGCACGAGACGACGGCGCCCTTGTTCTTCATCCATTGAGCCAGCTGGGTGGTCTTCCCGCCAGGGGCTGCGCAACAATCAAGCACGGTCTCTCCAGGCAACGGGTTGAGCACCTGCACAGGGATCTGCGCAGCGGCATCCTGGATATAGTAAAGACCCCTCAAGTACTCTGTCGTCGAACCCAACGAGAAATGGGACTTCTCAATCCAGAAACCATCACGGCAGAAAGGGATCTTGTGCAACACAACGCCGCGATCGACAAGGCGCTTCAAAAGAACGGGCTCATCAACCAGCAGAGTATTGAAGCGCAATGCAGGACCGGTCCTAGTGGCGGGCGTCAAAGAAGCGCCAAGGGATTCATACCTCTTCAGGAATTCCGAAGCTGTCATGCGCGCTTCCAGCGTACGCCCTGCGACGTGTCCTCGAGGACGATGCCCTTCGCCTTGAGCTCGTCGCGTATGGAATCGGATGTCTTGAAATCGCGCTTCTTGCGCGCCTCCTCCCTCTTCTGCACAAGCACATCGATCTCCTCGTCGAGCCGCTTCTGGTCGAATGACATCACGCCAAAAACGGAATCGATATCCTTGAGAGCGTCAAGGTATATCTTCGCGTCCTGGAGACCGACATCTCCCTGGCCGAGCTTGCCATTGACCTCCTTGACGAAGTCGAAAAGAACGGCAAGACCCTCGCTCACATTGAGATCATCATCCATGGCCTCCTCGAATCCGGATTTGAGCGCTCCGACGAGTTCGGCGGTCGTGCCATCGGAACGACCGGCCTTGGTCTGCTGCAAAGCGACAATGAGATTCTGCAGGCGTTCAATTGCCGACTCGGCAGCCTTGACACCATCGAAAGTGAAGTTCAACTGCTGCCTGTAATGGGAAGAGACAAGCACATACTTGACAGCCAGGGGCGAGAAACCCCTCTTGAGCAAATCACGCAACGTATAGAAGTTGCCCTTGCTCTTGCTCATCTTCTCGCCATCGACGAGCAACCACTCGTTGTGCATCCAGTATTTCACGAAAGGCTTGCCTGACGCGCCCTCGCTCTGCGCGATCTCGTTCTGATGATGCGGGAAGATCAAGTCGACACCGCCGGTGTGTATGTCGAACGTATCGCCCAGGAACCTGCTTGACATTGCACTGCACTCAATATGCCAGCCGGGTCTGCCGCGACCGAATGGGGCGTCCCAGACGACATCACCATCCTCGTCAGAGTATGCCTTCCAAAGCGCGAAATCGTGCGCGTTCTCCTTGGTGTATTCGTCGGACTTCACCCTGCCTGAGGCGCCGGCCTTGAGCGCCTCGAGATCGAGATGGGCCAGCTTGCCATAGTGATCGAAAGCAGAGACCTTGAAGTAGACAGAACCATCCTCTCCCTTGTACGCCATGCCCTTCTCAAGCAATCTGGAAACGATCGATATCATCTCCTGGATGTGATCGGTCGCCCTGCAGAAAGTGTCCGCGTCCGTTATCCGCAACGCCTGCAAGTCCTCGAAAAAAGCCTGCGTGTAACGGGTTGTGAAATCCCGCAAGGATACCCCTTCCTTGCGCGAGTCACGGATCGTCTTATCATCGACATCCGTTATGTTCATGACATGGGTCACCTTGAAGCCCTTGAACCTCAGATAACGCTTCAGAAGGTCCCCGAAAGCATAGGCGCGGTAATTGCCGATGTGGGGGAAGTTATAGACCGTAGGACCGCAGGTGTACATGCCCACCTTGTCCTTGTGCAATGGAATGAACTGCTCCTTCTGCCGGGACAATGTGTTGAATACTGTGAATACCATGACAGATTCCCACGAGGGACTGTATAAAAAACTATTGCCCTATTTTCTTTGCATACTGCCCAGAAGACCATCCACCGAATAGTTGCGCGAGAAGAACAAAGCGCTCCAGGCAAGCAGACCCGCGATCATTATCCCGATGATGATAGACATGAATCCTGAGGCGTCGATCACGGAAAGGCCGAACACCGCTGTCTGGCGCAGGACGCTGGAAGCGACAAGCACAGGGTTGAACTTGACGAAGTATTGAAGCGCGGTCGGCATGAATTCTATCGGGACGACAATCCCTGAAAGGACCAGCGCGGCGGTGCCGATCGCGAGATTGGCGAACAAGGATGCCTCCTCTGTGTCGAACAGGAAGGCCACGGCGCTACCGAGCAGCACGAAAAGAAGGCCTGAAAGCAACAACACAATGAACGTCGATAGGGGCGCCTCGACGGCGGAGAAGAACAATGACGCGAAGAAAACAAGAACGAACGACTGCGCGGCCACAAGAATGGCGCCCGTGATCGCCGTCGCAAGGGCCTGCATCTCAGGTGGGACAGGAGTCAGAGCCATCCTCAGCTGAGCGCCGGAATGCTTCTCCATGCTCACAAGACGCGGCGCGATGAGCAATCCGCCGAACGCCACCACGACTATGAGCAGCACAGGATATACACCTGAAAGATTGGACTTGACAGGCAATGGCTGAACCACGGCCTGGATGGGCCTGGAAACCCGGTCTGGATCGGTGACTATCACGCCATTGACCGCGTTCTCTATGGCGTCGAGCGATTGCTGCAACGTCGTCACGCCGACCAACGCCTGGTTGAGCTGTTCCTCAACGCCGACAAGATTGGTGGCTATGCCTGACTTCGCGGCAACGATCGAATCAAGCTTGGTCTTGGTGTCAGCGAGCTGACCGGCCACGAGCGCAAGCGCGGCGTCGACGTTGGCATAGGACACGTTAACCGTCTGGTTGAGCGCGACGAGCGCATCTATGCTGACGGCGATGCCTTTTGAGACATTCGCGATGTCCTGATTGAGAAGGTCGCGTTGTGACGCGGAGTTGTTACCTGGTATCGTTATATTGGACCTGTTGATTATGCCGCTCGCGTTCCTTATATCCTCCAACATATCATTGAGGGAAGCGATCGTGTTCGCCACGGTCATGCCCGTGGAATTCACGAACGGCAACGTGCTCGTCGAAATCGCGTTGAGGTCTATCTCCGTGATGGAGAACGAAGTGTCAAGCGCCTGTATGGTGCCCTTGCCAGAACGCGCGGCCTTTATCGCGTTGTCGTTCGTCGTCGCGAGCTTGACCAACGAAGTCTTGGCGTCGACGTTGCGCTGCTTGACTACATCGAGCGCGTTGACGAGCTGCATGGCAAGGTTCGTGCTAAGGGTGGCGCTCTTCTTCTCAAGGTTCGTGTAGATAGCGTCCGAAATCACACCGGCCAGCGCCAGATTAGAGCCATCGATGACAAGAGTCACCGTATTGTTCGACTCGGAGACCCCGAAAGGCGACGAGAACATCAAGCAAGCATGGCGTTCGCCCGAACGAACCGCGTCGGAACATTCCTTGTCCGAAGCATAGGACTGGACCACTATGGAGTTCTCCTCCAAACTCTTGATGACGTCCGCGCTAAGACCGCTCGGTTGCGGAACGTAGGCACCTATGCTGAGACCGTGCGCGGCGCCGCCACCGAATACCATGGCGATCAACATAAGCACCAATAGCGGTCCAAGAAGAACGACAAGCATCGATGCCTTCGACCTCCACAGCCTCAGAAGCTGGGACCTTATGATAACTAGTACTGCATTCATCGTGAAAGCGACTCAAAAACCTCCTGGATTGTCGGACGCATAAGCTCGACGCTTACAATGGCATCACCCTGCTTGTCGATGGCGACGAGCAATGACCTGAGCGTGGCTTGTGGAGATGGAGTGAAAACGAGAAGATGGTCACCTTCCTTGCTTATCTTCTTGGCGGCTGACTGGGAATCGGACGCCAGGGCGCTGCTGATCTGCGCGTAGAGCTGCTTCTCGGTGCGCAACCGGACCTCGAAATCATGCGAGTAAATGGCACGCAAATCATCGGGCTTCCCGACCTCGGCTATCCTGCCATTGCGCAGTATGCCAAGCCTATCGCAGAGAGACTCAAGATCGGCGAGGAAATTCGAAGCTATCACTATGGTCGTGCCTTTCGACGCGATATCCCGTAATATCCTCCACAGCTCCCGCTGCTGACTCAAATCAAGCTCTGCCGCTGGATCGTCTAGGAACAATACGCGCGGCCCATGGACAAGGGCACAGGCAAGATCCAGATGTTTCCGCTGACCGACGGAAAGGCTGGAGGCCAACTGGTCGGCCTGCTTGTCGATGGAGACAAGACGCAAAAGTGAAGAAGCGGCGGCCTTCTGAGCGCTCTCCGCCAGATCATACAAAGCGGCGAAATGCATGACGTTCTCACGCGCAGTAAGATCATCGAAAAATGACGGAACCTGGGATGAGAAGCCGATCATCTCGCGGGCGACATCATCGCGGAAAACCGAACGGGCAATGCCGTTGTCGATCACCTGGACATCACCAGCATCAGGAGGTAACAGACCGACCAGCACGTTCATCAATGTGCTCTTGCCGCTGCCGCCAAGACCGACGATGCCGAAAATCTCTCCCTTCGCGATCTCAAGGTCGATGTTCTCAAGAATACTGCCAGAACCGCCCTTCTTGCCGATGCCTTTACACCGCAGGATAGGCGATCGGACAACGGGCTGCCCGGCGATCACCTTGGAAAGATAGCTTTCAATTATCTCCTTGGGCCATCCGCCTTTCATAAGAACTGAGCGAAGGTCCTGCTTCGACATGCCCTTGGCAAGAGCGCCTGAGACAAAGGAGCCTAGGGGCTTATCCGCCATGTATGAAATTGGTCTTCTTTCGTTTTTAAAGAAGTGTTACTATTCTTGAAGGGTGGAGAGGTGTTTTTCATGATATAATACAAATGACGGTGATCACTCACTTCACAACGTTTTTATAGCGTTTTAGCAGCCCTCAATCCATGAACTGCGAGATGTGCGGAAAAGAAGGGCCGGTGGCACCAACACTACTAGAGGGCACCACGCTACACCTGTGCGAGAAGTGCGGCAAGTACGGCAAAGTGCTCGCGCCGCCAAGAATGATGACCTCAAAAGCAGTGGTCAAGCAACCAAGAGCACCGGATCCCACGTTCGGCATCGTCGAAGATTACGCCGACCGCATACGACGCGCTCGCGAAAAGCTAGGCCTTAGCCAGAAGGAGTTCGCGGCACGGTTGAATGAGAAGGAATCCATCATCCATAAATTAGAGACGGGCAGCCACGAACCGCCGATCGAGCTGGCGCGAAAACTCGAGAAGCTGCTACGCATAGCCCTTGTCCAGGAAGACAAAGACGAGAAAGTGGCGATCGGCAAGGGCCAAATCGGCGGAATGACCATAGGCGATCTGATCAAGAACCGCTAGTCCCACGATCCTTGAAATAATGCCACACACAACCGCCACTCTTGACCGTGGCTGATTCTTTGAACGAAAGAGGCATCGCATCAAGCAGGCGCTGCTTCGCTTTCCCGCAAACATCGTCTTCGGGCGGACAGACAAGGTCGCAGTCGCTGATGATGACACCGTTGAATGAAGGCAGGTCACCAAGATGATGATCCGAAACCTCTGCGTCGTAGATCGGATAGTAAAGAAGATCGAGACGGGCATCGCACCAAAGCGCGGGCCTTGGATTCGAAACAAGAACGACGCCATCGACCGAATAGCCGCTGTCCGCCGCCATCAAATCCCTGTCGAGCGGAGCGTCGTAGTACGAATAGGACCTGACCCCATATATGACCTGGCAGATCACGACTAGCGCGATGAACATCAACACATATCTGTGCGGCCGAAGTCTGACGATGCAGAACTGCGCGCCTTGGGCTGCGACTATCGCGCACATCGGAAGGAAAAGCACCATGAACCGTATCTCCTTGTGGTCGATCGACGTGAAATACGCGAGCGACAGAAGGCCTGTGACCGTCAAAGCGACACCAATCCTATCGCGACGCCAGAAAGCGAGCGCTGCGCCGACAGGGAACAGCAGAAGCAGGACATTCTCCTTCAGCGCTTCGACCAGATAGAAAAACGGACCCTGCAGATAAAGCCAGATCCCTGATTCCGCGATCACCTCGTTGCCCTCTATGAAAGGCAAAAACGCAGAACCATAAACGAAATGGTTGACACCGAGGAAAATCACGACCGGCAACGCGAAGCCGCAGGACTGCGCGAAGATAGTCTTGAGACGATTCTTTCCGGACAAAGCGCCGACAAACAATCCGACAATGACGATGCCCATCGGGAATTTCGTCAAGAATGCCATGGCCGCGACGATCCCCGAGAAGAAATAACGCGATTTGGCGAACAGCCAGAACGACAAAAGCGCGAGCACCATGGAGGGAACCTCGCTCAAGCCGCGGGGAGCGCTGAGAACAAGAAGCGGCGAAAGAGCGGCGAGAAGCAAAGAGGTCCTATCACCGATACCCATGAGCTTGCCAAGGTCGAAGACCAGCAACCAGAAACCTAAAATGAGCGCCAGCCCCAGGACGATGAAGACCAGAAGCGGAGGCAGGCCGGAAAGCCAGAACAAACCGAACACGACAGGCAAAACCGGCGGACGCAACGGCTCCCAGAGAGATGCTGTCCCACCACTCAACAAGAACTTGCCAGCTCCCCAGTAGACTGCCGCGTCCCAGACAGGCTGCCTGAACGGGAAGACAAAGAAGCCAAGAGCGACGAGCGATAAAAGAAGCGCTACGACAAGATGCCTATGCAGTGACATCTTCGGTCGAGTTCTCTTGCTCGGACTCAGGAACAATCAATGCAGGGCATTCCTTTGGCCTTTCCTTGAAGCGCGAACATATGCCGTCCAGAATCCTGTCCTTGCTGACGAATTCGTTGGATGACTGCTCTGTCTCGATCACGATCCCTGGATAGGACGACACGCCGAACTGCTTCTTGAGCGCGACGATCATCGGCTCCTGCACCAGATTCCCATCAAGGGCGTATATCAGCACCTTGTCTTTGAAGAGCTTCTTGACATAGTCAAGGACAAAGGCCTGCTCGCTGCAGTCAGGACACTCCTTATCGGTGCTGTAGAAATAAAGCACGCGCACGACATCCTGGTTGCACGACTGCTGGGCCTGCTGCGAAAGCATCCAATACCGAATCTGCTCTATGGTGTACTCACGCTTGAGCAGCTCGAAGCTGTTGTCGTTTATCTTGCTCTGCAGCGCATAGGTCTCGAGCTTGATGCGGACCTCGTCCATCTTCTTGAGGTTGTCATAGAAAAGTTGGTACATCGCAGGGCAGCTGTCCTTCGACGTGATGGTGCTGATGTAACCATACTGCAATTGGCTGCTCTCGAACTCGAGGCGCTGGGCCAAGTACTGGTCCTGGATCAGGTTCACGCGCTTGCTGTCGACAGTAAGCCCCACGAACAATCCTAGGAGGAATATTATGGCGGTGATCGCGGCCGCGGCGATGTATTTCCCCTTGTTTGTTGGTTGTCTCATATTCACCACTTCTGGACTTTCTTGAAAACCAGATCCCTGGCAACGCCCACCCAAGCAAAACCAAGCATCAAGTAATATACGACAAGGAACACCGCGAACGGCCCTATGCCCTTGGCGATCATGCTCTCATTGGCCCGCCGGTGTGCAAGATAAATCATCGTCAATGATATGGCCGTCATGATGAACATCAGCACGACGGACATGAAATCCAGGTCCCAGAACGAAGGATGCCAGGTGAGCGCCTTGATGATGGTCCAAATGTCGTAGTCGACATAGAACAGATTGTAGCCGAACTTCACATAAGGCTTGAGAGAATAGTAGATGAATGAACTGACTAGTATCAGCGAAAGCACGCCCGAGATGAGGATCGTGGGCAGCTGGATCATGGCGAAATCACCGAATTTCCTGTTGAAAAGCATCCAACGATAGCTATAGGCATTCATGACAGCACCCTTGAACCAGCGATTGCGCTGAGCATAGAACGACTTCGTGTCGTCGGGAGCAAGCGTCGTGACCTCGGTGTCCATCACCTGAATGATGCGATAATTCCTGCTCTGCAGCCGCAGCGTGAACTCGAGGTCCTCGGTGAGGTTGTGATTCTCGGCGAATCCGCCAAGCTCGCGGACGACATCGGTCCTGTATATCGGAAAAGGGCCTGGAATGACGTGCAAGCAGTCAAGCCGGCCCATCATCTCCTTGTAGAACATGTTGACCACATACTCATACCACTGGATCCTCTGCAGCCAGTTCTTCGGGTCGCGAACCTTCATCGCGGGCACGACAGCGGCTATATCATCCTCGACGAAACGAGGCAGCATCTTCATGAGAGCGGCCGGCTCCACAAAAGAATCGCTGTCCATCGTCGCCAAGTACTCACCCCTTGCCTGCTTGATGCCCACATTCAATGCAGTGCCCTTGCCACCATTCGGCTTGCTGATGTAGAGGATCTCGCTTTCGGGATGGGCTGCGATGGCCTGCTTGACCTTCTCGTCCGTCCTGTCCTTGCTACCATCATTGACCACAATCAACTGCAGAAGCTCCCTGGGATAGTCAAGGGCAAGCACAGACTCCATCGTCGGGATGATGCAATCCTCCTCGTTGTAGGCAGGGATTATGACAGTGACCGAAGGCCACTTCTTCATCTCCTTCCTACGAGGCTCGGAAGAACCATCGATAAGCACAAGGAACCAGAAAACCGCGAAATACAGCGAAACGACCGCGGCCATCCACAACAGCACTTGTACAACAGTATTCATGGCAACCCGCGGTGATAGACCTCAACTTCACCATTCGAAAAACCCTTTTTAAACATTTCGCTCTTATCGAGAAGGAACAGAAGGCCTTCCTCATCCGAGCCCCAAACCTGGCCCTCGCGCATGGCCTTCGTGACAACCACATCATCAACACCCAACCTATCCAAAACAACGGTGGCGTTCTTGGCATCCCTATTATACCAAAGGAAGCCGAGGTCAGATGCCTGCTCATCAAGCACCTTGGCAGAACTCGCATGGGTGTCGTAGACAACCTCTGCATCGGACCACCACTTGACCCAATCAGCGACGGGCGGATAGGTCAGGACACGACCATCAACCTCCCTCATGCCTTGGGCTATGGCGGTCGTTGGCGGGGCGTTGACGATAGCGAACGACACCGCAATCAAGGAGAACACCATGCCACAGGCGACAGCGAAAAGGGAAAGCGTCTGCAAAGTAGGATAGCGCCACTGGCGCTCAAACAACATCATGATGCCGAAGGCGGAAAGCGCCGACCAAAGCGGAGCTGCATATATCGCACCCACAACAGAGACGCTCGCGTACACCGTGGCCCCGGTGAGCAACACGGCCGCACGCTTCGATTTCTGCCATAAGACCGCCAAACCAACCATGCTGATCAGCCAAACCATAACACCCACACCCGGTCTTGCGCCGAATTCGGAAAGGATGCCGACAACAGGGATCGAGAATGAAAACAATGACTGCGCGCCAGCAAGCAAAGGCCACCAGACAATCGCGCCAAAAACACAGAGAACCGAATACAACAAAGCAAGCCCGAACTTGCGCTGCCAGATTAACAATCCGGCAACAACAAGCACCGCATGCAATGCCTCAATAGGACCACTCAAACCGACGATGACCACCAGAATGCCCGCAAAAACACGCGACAACAAAGACCCCTGCACCACAAGCCCTGCAGCAAGCAATGTGAAGCCGACCATGATGCCCCTTGACGTTGGCACCGCGAACAGACCGACGGTCGAAACCCCGAATATGGCCATGGTCAAGAGCGAAGCGCGCAAAGTCATCGAAGTACGACGAAGCAACAACCACAGGCCCACCGCTCCAGCGACACCCGACAAAACGCCGGCGACACGCAGATATCCGAGCGTATCACCGCCGACCCAGGCCAGGGCGACGTGCGCCGGATTAAGCAACCTGGGCTGGCCTGTGCGGCTGTCTGAATCCAACAAGGAGCCGCGCCATTCCTTGACCATATGAGCATCATCATAGGAATCATACCAGGGGAATGGAACGTCGGACTGTCGCATCGCAGACGGCACGGACCAGAGGACAGCGCTCAGCAAGATCATCCCAACGAAAAGCAGATACTTGCTCATCTCGACTCCACCCTGCACAAAGACCGCAGTACAAGCGCGGCATCATCATAAACCACGGAGAAGCATTTTGCATCGTCTGAATAGGCCGGCTTCCCTGTCTTGAACTCCTGCCTCATCTTCGGTGAAACGTAAATATGGGTCACACCATACTTGTTCAACAGCGTTATGGCATCGACCTCAGACACCGACTTATACATGGCATCGATATCCATGAAACGCTGCTCGGCATCCTTCTGCAGAATGAAATCCTGATCCTGCACCACCCTCCTATGGGAAAGCGCTTCTACGCGGAAACCCTCATCGGTACGCGCCAGAACGACCGCATCCTTCGGCAGATTCTCATCCATCCAGGAAAGCGAGTCCAACTCTTCCTGAGACGGCGACATGCCGACAGTGACAGACGCAGTCCTCCAGGCCGGAAGCAGCGAGAACACCACAAGACCCGCGACAAGGACCAACATCAACGGGACACGAAGCCATACAAAACGGGTATCCTTGACATAGTCCAGTATCCTCTTGACCCACACGCCGAACATTATCGACAGGACGAGGCCAAGGAACATGACACCGAGCAAAGGACGCACTATGCCCATGGCCAGAAGCAAACCCATGCCCAATGCAAAACCCATAAGCAGGTAAATATCCTGCCAACGCTCACGGAAAGTGTAGGTGTAAACGATATAGCTGCCAAAAAGGAAAGGCAGAACGCCCACAAGGACCACGGCGTTCAGGACGGACAATTGCGAGAAATAGGCGTCACGCATCGCCGATGGAATATTCTGGAAGACTATCATCGGACCGAGCATCACCAGAGCGTCCTTGAACCTGACTATAAGCGACCAGACAATGAACAATGTGGAGAACAGCAGGATCTCGTCGAGCCCGTGTATGCCCCTCATCTCACCGATCATCAAAAGCATACCATACAACAGCAAGCCCACGAGAACCAGGGCGACCGAGGGGTGCGTGAATGAAAGCAAGATGATGAGCAGAGTATAGAAACCAAGCGACGTCGGAGAAGGCAAAGCCATCAACTGCCAGAGCAACAACGTCGTCATCGAAAGGATCATCAAAGTCGAGCTGGCGGTGTTGACAGACGATCCCATCAAAGCAGGCATCGTCGCCAAAGCAAGAGCGGCAAAAAGACCTGCCACGGGCTCCTGCGTAAGCCGCAGAGTGATGCCAAAAACCAGGACAACAAGGATGCCGGCAAAAATCGCAGGAACCACCTTGATCGCGACGAGGGACGGAACAATGAAGCTGACAATTGTCAACACATAGTCATAGAGAGGAGTCACCAAAAAACGTTTTCCGACAGGACTCAGATCATCGTGGGACAGCGGAAAACCAGTGTTCCGGATGCTCTCGACCTGACGCAGATGACTATAGGCCTCATCGGTGCTCATGCCGGGCACACCAAGAGCCAGCATGGACTGGATGATTGTGACAGCCAATGCCATAATGATGGCAATCGCGTATCCTGTCGATTTCTTCATAGCTTCATCGAACGATGCTCTGTTTAAAAGGTTTCACGTCAGGAAACGCCAATATGAACGACACCCGTCGAAACCAATATATAGAGTCCGGCCGTCAATAATGACATGGAACAGGTAAGGACTGGAAGCGAAGCACTCGACACGCTGCTAGACGGCGGCTTCGAGCCAGGCATCATCTCGACAGTCTACGGACCATCCGGCAGCGGCAAGACCAACATAGTCCTGATGGCTGCTGTGACGGTCGCACAATCCGGCAAGAAAGTCATCTTCATAGACACCGAAGGAGGGTATTCAGTAGAGCGGTTGCGGCAGCTTTGTGATGCACCGAGAGCGAAGCTCTCGGGCACATCCAAGCCCGGCTTGGATTGTGATGCGGAGAAAGTGCTTGGCAACATAATGTTCCTGCAACCGACCACTTACAATGAACAGCTCGAAACGATATCCAAACTACCTAAGCTGGTAAACGAGAAGATAGGGCTGATCGTGCTGGATTCCGCCGCGATGTTGTACCGCCTTGAACTCGGCAGCCGCGAAAACCCCATGGACGTCAACCGCGAACTCGGACTGCAGTTCTCCTATCTCACACAGATCGCACGCACAAAGAACATACCGGTGCTGGTCACGACACAGGTCTATTCACTCTTCGACGAGCGCGAGAAAGTCGCATTGTCAGGCGGGGATCTTGTACGATATGCGTCGAAGTGCTTGATCGAATTGCAGGTCCTCAAGAGCGGCAGACGACGGGCCTTGATAAAAAAGCACAGGCACCTACCCGAGGACAAAGACGTCTTCTTCGAGATAGTCAACGAAGGACTAAAGACCGTAACGCCGGGAAAAGGTTTCGTGCTGTTCGGAAAGGAATGAGTCTTCAGAATAAATAAAAAAAGAAAAAACAGAAGAATGACTCACTCGTCTGTGAAGTCCTCGAGCTTGAACGGAGGCTCTTCGCCGGACTTGAGCTGGCCCCTGTTCACGAGGTACTCACGCGCAAGGATGTAGAAGAGCAGACCGAGGCTCTTCTTGCCCTTGTTGTTGCACGGCACGACCAGGTCGATGTCATTGCTCTGGTTGTTCGTGTCGCACAGCGCGATCACCGGAATACCGCACTGCAAAGCGTCGTTTATGACGTTGCGGTCGGGCCAGGCATCTGCGACCAGGACTATCCTGACCTGGATGAAGATGTCGAGCGCGCTGTTGGTGAGGATCCCTGGAGGATAACGTCCTGCGAAGATCCTGGCACCTGTCGCGTTACCGAAAGCCTTTACGGCCTTCCAGCCATTCTCACGACGGGAAGCGATCAACACATCCTGCGGCTCGTAGGCGCTGAGCATCTTCGCGGCGATGCGGATGCGTTCGTCGATCTTGCTGAGGTTCAAGACGCTGAGTCCGTCAGGACGCGTCTTGTAGATGAACGGATCCATGTATCTTGTCCTGAACTTCGTACCGATGTGGATGCCGCTCTTCAAGTACAGGTCCTGGGCGACAAGCAAAGGTTGGTTTTCCATTGTTGACATTTGTTTTCTCCGCGGGAATTTTTATCGCCTCATCCCGCAACCGCCAGGACACCAAGCAGGTGCCTGACCTTCGGCTTTATGATGGAATCCCGAGGGGTGGTTTATAAAGGTTATGGAGGAGATGGCTTAGTAGAAAGTCATTAAAGTAAACGCCGCCCAATAGCGTCTGAGAAGACGCAATGGGCGGGTGGCGGAGGTACTAGCTCCACCATGCAAAATAA
>JAGVQG010000030.1 GCA_020051845.1 archaeon
TCAAAAGACGCGCCTACGGGTTCAGAGATCTCGAATATTTCAAGCTCAAAATCATGCAAGCATGCGGAATCACGCCATCAAAATGAGGGAAGAACCCATTGAAGACACCACAACAGTGCGCTTCCCAGGATACATCAACACATCAGGCACTGGCTACGACGTGACAAAACTGGCGTTCAACCCCACAAGCCTCAACGCCTATCTCGACTCCTTGACGATCGACTTCATGAACAAGTCAGCGGTGATCACGTTCCAGAACGTCGTCATGGGTTCGCCTGTTGCTGTCATCGACTACAATGATTCCGGCACTTTCTTCACCTGTCCGATCGAACTCTGTCCGTACCAGTCATACGTAGGTAATGTCTTCACCTTCAACGTGACGCACTGGACTAATTACTCGGTATCGTCCAATTCGACCAGCATATTCATCGCGCCGAGCGACCCTTCAACATCGAGCAATTTCAATTTCACGGGATCCATTGCAGGAGACCTGCCGAACGGCACGCAGACCAATTCCCCGCAGACGATCACTGTCAGCGAGAAGAACACCGGACGGCTGGTCATGACCGTCACAGGTTTCTTCTCCACAGGCAATGTCGACCTGAACACGGCGACAATATCGGTATCCGCCAGCAAGACAGCCATCAATCTGACCGGCACGTCCAATATAGGCGGCACGCACGAAATATTCGTCCCTGTCGACACGCAGCAAGGCGTATATGTCTGTCCTGATGCGAAATTCGTGTCAGAGGTATCGAGCAACTGCGCAGGCGTCGTGTCCTGGGATTTCACGGAGACAGGTGGAAGCGGCACGACAAAGACTGTCGGTGGTGATTCTGTCAAGGTCACGAATGACGGATCATACTACAATGTCAGCGGGCTTTCAGGCTCTGGCGCAGGAGAAGGCATGGCGACCAACCTGACCATCTGGGACGAGACCGATCCTGCCGGGCGTCTTTTTTCGGGCCAGACCCGACTGATAGGAGAGACCGTAGTTTTCCTCGCGAATTTCACGAACAGCAGCCTAATGCCCGCCAACACCACCAATGGTGGCTGCAAGATCGACTTCGCAGCTCCGGCTTACGACGGCTATGAGGACATGACATACAACAGCACGTACGAAGTGTTCATGTTCGAGCGTACATTCGCGTCCGCAGGCACTCTTAACTGGAAGGTCAACTGTTCCGCGGATGGGGACATCGCATCTGCGTCCGACACGGTCAGCATCACAAGTTCAGGCGTGGTCCCTGAGTTCGGCACCTGGGCCTTGCTTTTGGCATTGGGCGTTGTGGCCATCGGAATGACGCAACGCGGCAGATTCTCAAAGAGGTGAACAAATGGGATTGATAGCTGAATTCAAGGAGTTCCTTAGGGAATACAAGGTCATGGGTCTTGCTGTGGCGTTCATAATGGCCATCGCCGGCACTGCGCTCGTCAAGTCTTTGGTGGACAACATCGTGATGCCCTTGATAACGCCTATGATCCCTGGCGGCGGCTGGCAGACAGCCACGTGGGCCATTGGACCGTTCGTCTTCGGATGGGGCGCCTTCCTTGCGGCACTGATCAACTTCGTCATCATCGCCTTCGTGATATTCCTGATAGCGAAGTTCGCGCTGAGAGAAGAGAAGGTCACGAAGAAATGAATGAACGATAGAAGACAATTTTTCTTATTTCCTTTTCTTCACGCTGAAAGGCAGCGCGTGCTTGCCGAGCCGTTTGCTGTCCGACAGCGCGCGGATGAGGAATTCAAGGTCGCCACCATCGTCCTTCAGCGTAACAACGCCCTGCCTGATGTCGCCGACCTGTTTGCATCCGCTGTAAACGCTTCCGTCAGGTTTGCCGCCGTCGACGGAACGTGTGAGCATGAGATATGGCATGCTGCTGCAGAACGCGCGCATGCGCGATTCGTCGAAGACATCGAACTGTTGACCCTCGGCGTGATGGTACACTGCGCAGGCGTCCTTGCCATTGACGCGCTTGACCACCCAACCAAGGTCGCCCTTCGGCTGGTCGTCGAGAAGGGATAGATGGCCGTCACTAAGACGCATGACCGTGTTGTAGAGTTTGACGGCCAGTTCATCATAGTTCTTCGGCAGTCTGGGCGGAGGAAGGGGCGATCCTTCCTGCCAGGAAGCCATCTCAGGGCTTGCTTCGGTGACGACGTGCAGGTGATGCATGAACTGGTCGGCATTCGTCGGATAGAAATTGTGTCTTGGGTGCCGTGCGAAGTCGATGAGACTGGTCTTCACGAGGACGTAGACGTCGTTTGTCGCCATGACGCTTCCGGCCACCAAATCATATATAAAGTTTTAGTATCATGACTACTATCGAGTAATTCTAAGTGGAAAACGCCTATTACAATTGTGGTTACATGTATCACCACATAAATTCATATCCTGTGTATGCCTATGTGTTGTCATGGCAAAAGACACACCAACACTGGAACTCATCCAAAGGACGTACCATCACAATTCAACGCAGGGAAAGAACCTGGCGAAGCTCGTGCGGCAGTACGATGCGCGCAACAACACCATGGGCATCGCCCTCGTGAACCAGCTGCTGACCATCATCCGCGACAAGCTGCCTGAAGGGGAGAGATTCTCAGGGGTCATAGCGCCGAAATACGTCGCGCACATGTTCGCGCCCAAGGGAGAGAAGCTCGGCAAGGCGACCATCTCTGGCCAGGCGCTGCGGGAAGGCCACGGCTACAAGATCGTGCTCTACGACAGGTTCGAGGACTTGCAATCCAACTCAGCGCAACTCGCAGGCATAGGCGCGACCAAGGGCGTCTACGATTTCCTTGTCGGCAACGAGCACAAGGAGACTCTTGAAAGGATACTCGCCGCCAACTTCGAACCGCGTCAATTACGTGACTGGAAGAAGGAACGCGATGAAGAGACCGAGAAGGTCGCTTCCCTGCGCGAGGATTTCGACCAGGTCTTCAGCGAGATGGGCGTCGATATGAGCACCTACCGCAGGATGCTTCTGCTCGGTCCTGTGCAGGTCGGCGGCGATGAGAGCGTGCTGCGCGCCCTGGCTGACCCGCACGCGTTCAGGAGCGACCTTTCATGGCTCGCAGGAAACATAAATGTCATGCCTGCGCAAGTGCAGGCCGCGTTCTTCAATTACACGAGCCCTGTCACCAAAGCGAGCCGCACGGACATCCCCTTGCTGCTCGCGGCCATATACCAGGCAAAGCCTGAGAAGGCCCTTGGGATCATCGGCCAGTTCAGGGACGACGCCCTGCTCCTTGAGAAGCTTCCTGACGACCATCCTGTCTTCGACACGGTCGACAAGCCCGATCTCGACGCCAGGTTCGAACCGATAGTGCTGGTGAAAGGCACGAATGCGCCTGATGACAATGTCTCATTGCGCGAGAAAATGGACCAGCAATTCGTCACGAAATCCGATGCGCTGTCATTGATGCGCACCATTCCTGTCTACGAGGCGCGCGAGGTCCACAACAAGCTCGCTGCGCAGAAGTATCTCGGCAACAATTTCCCGCAGCTGATGGCAAGCGCGAAAGCGATAATGGATGAGGAAGCAGGAAGATACCGCCAGAGCAAGATAGACAAGGATGATTTCGAGCCTCGCACCATTAAGAGAGAATACCATGATGTGCGCGAAGCCGCTGATTTCATCGCCTATGCCCAGGGGCACTTGCAGGAGAGCGAACGGGAGGCGCTCTGCCGGCTTCTGCCGATGACTAAGGCTCCACGGATATTCTCGAACATCTATCTGGTCGCGACCAAAGCTAAGCTCGGAAAGAGCCAACTCGAGCATTTCGTCCCAGCGGCAGACTTCGGCGAGGACGCGAAAGAGAAGATAGACAGGATCAGGCACACGCCGATTGCAGTGTCATCAAAAAATGGCGTCGGTGAAGAATACAAGATGGCGGCGAAAGCAGGTGTCTTCAAGGGAAAGAAAGGGATCAAACTCGGGTTATACCACACGCTCGCATCCACAATCGACAACGATGAGATAGTGCCGTCTAAACTCGCGAAGAAAGACGACAATGGGAAAACACTGCTTGACGTGCTCCATGAAGTCGTAGCAACGGCAGAACCTGTAGATGACGAGACCAAGAGGACGATTGACCATCTCAAGGCGCTCACAGCATCGCCATTGGCAGTCAACTACAGCGGCCTTGGCATGTCAGGGACGCAGCGTTGGACCTTCAATCCCTCTTTCAATCTTAGACGTTACGAGAATGCAGGATACCTGCTGAAAGAACAGCGCGATTCGATAGCCAACGTCTTTGCTGCTGTCAAAGCGCTAGGCTTCACTGATATCGACCTGGAAAGATTGGCAAGCGATCAAGCGCGTGTCAATGATAACAAGATAATGCTCGCATCGCCCTGCACCGATTATCTCGTGCCTGCGCAGTTCAAGGATGAGGTGACGTCCCAGCACGGGATTTACTTCAAGAAGAACCTTATCGACGCCGTCGAAGCCATGAACACCAAGCAGGATCCGAAACTGTTCGGCGGTCTAAGACGGACACAGGCCTGCTATCAGGACGAGCTGAAGATGCTCGAGGAAGGAAAGGCTTACGCATCCGCTGCTCTACTGGAACAAGCGAAGGCGCTCCACGCGTCTTTCGAGAAAGGAGAGCGCAAGATCGACTGCCAATTGGCGCTTGATGACAAAAACAAGGACCTCTACGGACGCTGCTCGCTCTATGACGCGCACGCTGTCAGCAAAGGAGCCGACCCTAAGGGAGAGGTCATAGCGACGTTCTCCAAGAAGAGCGGTGATGGCCTTGCAGGCCTCGCCTACCAGCATGACCGCAAGCTTTGGGAAGGACGTTTCACGCAGGAGCAGCTCACAGACATGCTGCAGCGACTTGCCTACAGCAACTTCATGAAGCAGCGCGACGTGATGATCCAGATCGACTGTGGGAAGCAGGACCCTGTTGCAGCGCCGACACCACAAAACGCTTTGCCAGTGTCATACTACCTTTCGCCACGCCCATTCAGGAGGAGCTACGGACGACCGTATAGAAGATGGAGATGAGGATACATGTGGATGGAACTGGGTGATCCTATCTTATCAATCTTAATTCGTGCATATAGATCATCCCTCTTTGTATGCCGTTTATTGAATTATGAGACCACGTTGTTTTGACATCGTATTCCAATCTATTTCCGACAATCTCAGGATTAGTCAGCTCTCCTCCCAGACTGAATGAAGGAATCACTATCAATCCATTGTTATATAGGTACTTTGGTGCTTCTTTGAGAAATCTTTTGAATAACCCAGGAGGCATCATCATACTGGCAGAAATAGTGTCTCCTTTTGGAGGGCTTCCAGAGAAGAAAGGGATCATCCAGGTTATCATATTCGCCTTTTCGTGGATGTTTTCGAACAGATCGCCTTGAACGACAGACACACGGCTCTCAAGACCATATCGCTTCACATTTTCTCGAGAATTATCAACAGCTAAAGGAGAGATATCTGACATCTGCAGTGTTGCACAATTAGTCTAGTTCTCTAGGATGATTACTACTGCTCGTTTTCCGATGTATCTTTTGGGTGCGCCTATTTTTGCTGCGTTTCCGAA
>JAGVQG010000011.1 GCA_020051845.1 archaeon
AAACGCAGCAAAAATAGGCGCACCCAAAAGATACATCGGAAAACGAGCAGTAGTAATCATCCTAGAGAACTAGACTAATTGTGCAACACTGCAATTCTGAATACTCGATGATGATGGATGACGACTTCGATTCTCTCACCCCAGAACAGGTGCGGCAAGAACTCATCGAGAGATTGACCGGCAGGCATGCGGATCCTGAACAGCGCGAGACCGTGGTCAAACAACTGGTCTTCATAGACCCGAGACTGCAGGAACAAAGCCTCAAAGACGAAACCCTGCTCAGGGCCAAGATCGATGAGAATTTCAACGAGCTGGTGTCACAATGGAATGATTGCTACGACGAAGTCGCCCAACCCAACTACCACCCGAAAGACGGACCGAC
This sequence comes from archaeon, assembly GCA_020051845.1. Lineage (GTDB taxonomy): Archaea > Nanobdellota > Nanobdellia > Woesearchaeales > ARS49 > JAGVQG01. The sequence goes on from JAGVQG010000011.1 coordinate 383, forward strand.
CGCGCGCCGCCACGCGTTACGGACGCTGGACCACGCGCTTGCGGAGGCGCTCGGCAAAGACGGCCTGCTCACCCCTCCACCCGAGGACACATTCCGCGACGGCGACAGGAGCATAAGCGTCTGGAAAGACGGACACTGCATCGGATTCTCCGGCGTCTCGTTCGGCTTGCGCAGATACTACACCCGCTTGGACTGCGACAACGTCACACAAGGCATGGACAAGGAATTACGCGGACACTACAAGAACGCACTCAATGCAAGCCGTGGAAAATTCATAATCACCCAGATGCAAGCGACGAGAGGAACCCAGACAGACCGCAAAGAAGTGAAGTTCAGGCGCATACTGATGGACGCTTGGAAAAAAGTCAACACCTCACTCCCTGAAGGCATCAATCTCTTCTTGCCCGGTGAACTAACATATTGGAACCTGCCTGGCGTGATGATGGCGAGGAATGAAAAAGCGCAGGATGAAGGACACAAAGTCAATCACCCGACAAAGACTGTGCTTGACATAAACTACGACCATCTCGCGCCGCGCCACGGCTTCCGCTACAACCCAGACATCGCGCTTTTCGAACGCAAGATTAAAAACTAGGCTTGTTCTTCAGGAAGGCATGATCATCACCATCTCGGGCGATCCTGGCAGCGGAAAGAGCACAGTCGCCAAGGAGGTCGCGAAAAGACTGCGCCTCAGTCACTACTCCGGCGGCGACATGCGCGGCAGGCTCGCACAGGAGCGCGGCATCACGATCGACGAGCTCAACAGGATCGGCGAGAACGACCCTTCGACCGACAAAGACGTCGACGCCAAGATCACCGAGCTCGGAAAGAAAGAGGATGCATTCGTCATCGACTCGCGCCTGGCGTGGCATTTCATACCCGCCAGCGTGAAGATCTACCTCTCCTGCGACATAAAGGCAGCGGCTGAAAGGATATTCAAGGACAAGGCGTCTTCGAAAAAGCACAGAGCTGACGAGCCGGAATACAGGGACGCGGCAGATGTCGAGAGACACCTGAAGGCGCGCGTCGCGTCAGACAAGAAAAGGTACGGACAATACTACGACATCGACCACACCGACAAGAAGCATTACGACCTCGTTTTGGACACCACCAAAATGACGCTGCCACAGGTCGTCGAGAACGTGCTTTCATTCGTACAAAAGTTTAAATAATGCCCTTCTGGGCCAGGTCCCATGGCATTCAAAGAACACGATTTCCTCAAGGTCAACTACACCGCCAAGCTCAAGGACGGATCCGTCTTCGACACGACAGTCGAAAGCGTCGGCAAGGAGCACCAGCTCGGCGAAGGGCCATTCGTGCCCACAATAATCTGCCTTGGCGAAGGATTCATACTCCCGTCGATCGAGAAGAACCTCATCGGCAAGGATAAAGGCAAATTCACTTTTGAACTCACGGCGATCGACGCCTTCGGCAAGAAGGACGCCAAGATGATGAGACTGTTCCCGACAAGCAAGTTCATCGAACAGAACGTCATGCCCGAGCCCGGCGTCGTGGTGAACATGGACGGTCGCATGGGTGTCATCAAAACGGTCACCGGCGGACGCACGACAGTGGACTTCAACCACCCGCTCTCAGGAAAGGATGTCATCTATGAAGTGGATGTGCTCGACATAGTCACGGACATGGCAGAGAAGGTCAAGGCAGTCGTCAGCAACATACTCGAGGCATCCGCGCATGTCGAACTCAAGGAGAACAAGGCGACCATCGGGATACACCACGAGATACCGCCGCAGATCCTGGACCACTTCAAGAAGAAGATAATCGAGCTCACTGGCGTCGGCGACATCGCCTTTGACGTGCACAAGCAGCACTGAATTCTGAAGCCATTTTCAACAACGAATCCGCCACAATAAAGCTTAAATAGTGCCACGCCAGCGTAAGAACAGAGCAAAATGGGTGTGGTAAATGGATGATTTCACGACGGAACGGCTAAAGGACGCTGTCCAGAATCCAAATTTCGTACCTCCTATCGTTTCTCCGCAGCAGGAATCGCTCCACATCTTCAACGACAAGCCTGTCCAGAGCGTGCAGCGCAAATCAGGCGCGCTGGTCGACACTGAACTCGAGGAGATGCTCACGCGCCAACGCGCAACCATAAAAGTGGTCGGTTGCGGAGGCGGCGGCAACAACACGATCAACCGCATAACAGAAGTCGGCATCGTCGGAGCCGAGACGGTCGCCATAAACACCGATGCCCAGGACCTTCTTTACACAACGGCCGACCGCAAAGTGCTCATAGGCCGCGAGACGACGAAAGGACTCGGCGCAGGAGCAGACCCGCGCGTAGGCCAGGAAGCGGCACACGAGCAGGAACATGACATCAAGATGGTACTCCAAGGCGCTGACATGGTCTTCATCACCTGCGGCATGGGAGGAGGAACCGGCACCGGAAGCGCGCCAGTCGTCGCCGAACTCGCGAAGAAGCAGGGATCGCTCACGGTCGCCATCGTCACCATGCCCTTCACCATGGAAGGTAACCGCCGCTACGAGAACGCCGCCATGGGACTCGAGAAACTGCAGCGCCACGTCGACACACTCATAGTCATCCCGAACGACAAACTACTGGAGTTCGCGCCCGATCTGCCGCTGCCGGTCGCCTTCAAGGTATGCGATGAGCTCCTGACCAACGCCGTAAAGGGCATCGCCGAGCTCGTCACGAAAGCAGGCCTTGTAAACCTCGACTTCGCGGATATACGCGCAGTGATGAGCGGCGGAGGCGTCGCATTGATAGGTGTAGGCGAGAGCGACAGCGACCACCGCGCAAAGGAAGCCGTCGAGAAAGCCATCAACAATCCCCTTCTTGACGTGGACATAACAGGAGCGACAGGCGCTTTGATCAACGTCGCAGGCGCGAAGAACCTCACGCTCGCCGAAGCACGCACAGTGGTCGAGGCCATAACCTCGAAACTCGCGGACGACGCCCAAGTGATATGGGGCGCGCAGATCTACGAAGACCTCGGCAGCACGCTGCGCGTGATGCTCATCGTCACAGGCGTGCGCTCACCGCAGATGTTCGGCCGCAAGACGCCGGGGTCCGCAGGAACGAACGCGGCGAAACGCGAGATAGAGAACGAGTTGGGAATAGAATTCGTCGACTGATGGAACTCCGACCTGGGATATATAGACATTACAAAGGCAAATTCTACGAACTTATCGGAATAGGCAGGCACAGCGAGACGCTCCTGGAGTTCGTCGTCTACCGCGCGCTCTACACCTCACCCGACTTCGGACCCAACCAGATATGGGTGCGGCCCATCGAGATGTTCATCGACGTCATCGAATGGGAAGGAAAGCGGCAGCCGCGGTTCTCCTGGGTCAAGGCTGCGTAAGATTCAAATAATGACGTTGAAGGCGCATGAACATGGACAGACAAAATGAGATCTACGGCCACGTCATGCAAGGCAGCTCACGCAACAAAGTCAGGGTGAGCTCTGCCGAAGTACGATCACTACAAGACAACGGAACAAGCATAGAGGACCTGCTTGAGAACCTGGCGCGCAAACAGAACAGGGTCTTTCTTGGATCCCAAGAACACCTGCGCCTCATACCCGGCCACACGCCAATGACCGACACAAGCTGGATAGCGATGATCCAAGCATTGCTACCCAAAGACACATATCTCGAATACCCTGTCCGATTCGGCGATAATCCGGTGGTCGGCGCGACTGTGCGCGGACTCAACGGAAGGAAAGTCGAAAGACAGGGTACCATATACGTCGTGAAGAAGAACGCCTGCCAACACATGCCGCGCACAAGCGCATACATACTTCGCAACGCCACGCCGCCAATCGCACAGATGCCTGTCTATGCAAGAAGCATAAGACACCCGCTATACGACCAGGACAAAGGCATGCTTGTCAACCTCCAAAAGCTTTAAAAACAAACCTCCAGAAACGACAGATATGCAGGAACCATCAAGAAACGAGGACGCCGAACATCATGAAGCCTCGATGGAAGGAGAGGAAGCCATCCAGACCGGACAGGGCTCTGTGCAGCCGAGCGTCGTGAGTTCTCAATCCACACAGGCAAGGCCTGCGCAAGCGACATCAGGCGCGCCGTCCTTCATGCAGCGACTCAAGATCTTCACCAAGGAATGCGTGCGCGTCTTCAAGATTACCAAGAAACCCGACAAGCAGGAATTCATGATGGTCAGCAAGATAGCCGGTGTCGGGATCCTCATCATAGGCGCCATAGGATTCATCGTGCACCTGTTGCAGCAGTTGCTGAAGGCATAGAAACCTTTAAAAAGCACCTGCCTACCCCATAACACATTCTCATCTTTTACCTCATCGAAATCGGGGTAGGGTGACGAGCAGCAAATGGCAGAAACCGAAAACAAAAGCGGAATCACGACCCACATATTCGCTCTCCGCACGACGGCGAACCGCGAGGACCAGGTGATGGACTTCATCACCAGCAACGCGAAGCAGAAGAAGATCGCCCTACTCTCAGTCGTAAGGCCGCACGGCATGCGCGGCTATATCTTCATTGAAGCGAACGAACGCCGCGACGCGGAAGAAGCCGCCCACGGCATCCCGTACGCTAGGGGCATACTGCCCAAGGAGATCGGCTACAACGAGATAGAGCACATGCTCGAGCAGGTCAAGTACGAGATGAACATCCAGAAGAACGACATCGTCGAGATAATCTCGGGACCCTTCAAGCGCGAGAACGCGAAAGTGTCGCGCATCGACAAGGCCAAGGAAGAGGTCGTCGTCGAGCTACTCGAAGCGGCTGTGCCTATCCCCATAACGGTCAAGATGGACGCGGTAAAAGTCATCCGCAGGGAAAGCGGAGAAGGGGACAAACAGTAGAAATCTTTTTAAACAAACCCTAGGAGCCAAATAACAATGCCACAAACCGTAGACGCAATGGTTGAAGGCGGGAAGGCAAGCGCCGCACCCCCACTCGGTCCTGCTCTCGGACCGCTAGGCGTCAATATCGGCCAGGTCATCGTTGAGATCAACAAGAAGACCGCGGCATTCAAAGGCATGCAAGTGCCCATCAAGGTCAGCGTGGCTGACGACAAATCATTCACCATCTCAGTCGGAACCCCGCCGGTGAGCGCACTGGTCAAGGCAGAAGCCAAGCTCGAGAAAGGCTCGGGCAACCCTCTCGCGGACAAAGTCGCCGACATCAGGATCGAGCAGGTCATCAAGATCGCGAAGATGAAGGCAGACGCACTCTCAGGAAACGACATGTTCGCCAAGTGCAAAGAAGTCGCGGGCACGTGCAACAGCATGGGCGTCATGGTCGAGGGAATGAGCGGCCGCGACGCGATCAAGGCCATAAATGAAGGCCAGTTCAAGGACAAGATCAAGGCAGAGAAGACCGAACTCACAGCCGAGGAACTCAGGGTGCTCGAAGATGAGCGCAAGCGCCTGCAGGCCGAGATGGAGAAGCGTCGCGAGGAATTCATGGCCATCGCCAAGAAGATCATCGAGGAGATGGCAGGAAAACCAAGAGGCCAGATCAAGACCAAGCTCACCGAGCTCAAGGTCCCGACATCCATCATCGAGGAACTACTGCCTGTCGAGTCGAAGGCACCGGCAGATGGAAAGCCAGCTCCTGAGAAGAAGTGATTTTTTCTTTGATTACACATTTTTCGCGGCCACTTCCAAACCTATAAATACTGCAATAGTGTAGGTTTTATCATGGCGAAAAAAGAGGCGAAGGTCGAGAAGCAGTCGTTGCTCTCAAAAATAGGGACTTTCTCCACGATAATCTCGACCGTGATAAGCGCGTTCTTCTTCCTGATATTGCTGTTGATATTCGTTCCCGCGATCGTGTCGAAGGCGCAGAGCGTGACAGCGAACGTCGCGGTCATACATGTCGAAGGGATGATCGTGTCCGACGGCGCAGGCTCGATGTTCGGGCAGGCGTCCACTTCCTCCCCCAACCTAATCGACCTGATCAAGCAGGCTGACGAGGACAAGAACATCAAGGCGATAATCTTCGAGATAAACAGCCCTGGCGGCACGCCTGTCGCGACAGAGGAGATCGCGACGGCCATCAAGAAAGTCAAGAAGCCGACAGTCGCAGTCATACGCGAGACAGGCGCGAGCGGAGCGTACTGGGTCGCGACAGCGACCAACCACATCTTCGCCAGCAGACTTAGCGTCACGGGCAGCATAGGCGTGCTCGCGAGCTACGTCGATTTCTCAGGCTTCATGAAAGACCATAACATAACCTACAACAGGATAGTCGGCGGAGAATACAAGGACGTCGGCAGCCCGCTCAAGCCATTGACAGCAGAAGAACGCAAGCTTTTCGAGCACGTGATAGATATCACGCACGAGGAATTCATCGGAGCGGTCGCTGCCAACAGGAAGATGCCGCGCGCGGAAGTCGAAAAACTCGCCAACGGCTTTGTATACCTAGGTATCGAAGCGCAGCAGCTAGGACTCATCGATGAGATCGGCGACATGGACACGGCCTTGGCCTATGTCGAGAAGAAGATCGGCGAGAAGGCCGAGCCGGTCAAGTTCAAATCACCATCTTCATTCTTCGAGGCGCTGAGCAGCACGATGTCAGGACAATCATTCTACGTCGGCAAAGGCATCGGATCGGCGCTCTTCGACACGCACGTGCAGAGCACACCCCAGATGCTGACTTGATATCTTCGGCTCAACGCCTGATCTCGATACTCTGACCGATATTGATGCCGTTCTTCACGCTTTCGTTGGCCGCGATCTCAAGGGCGTACATCGCAGGCTCCTTGCTCGGATAAGACGCGCAAGGATCATCCACGCAAGGGACCATGTGCTGAACTTCGACGATGGTCAGATTCGCGTTGATGAACAGGATGTCCAATGGAATCAGCGTGTTCTTCATCCAGAAAGACAGATTACTTTCGGACTCGAAAACGAACAACATCCCGCGATCGTCAGAAAGCTCCTTCCTGAACATCAAGCCCTTCTCCCTGGTTTGTGGAGTGTCGACCACCTCGACCTTGTAGGTGACCAACGCCTGCGGGATTGAAACAACAGGACCACTCCAGACAGGACTGACAGGAGCGGCGACTGGACGCGCGTAAGTATATTGTTTTGAAGTGCCGTGTTGCATAACTCGTTCGAAGTTTTGACTGTGTGATGTGATTTATGTTTCTCCGTAGCGTTTGAGTCGTTGGTATGCCCAGACTTTGCATGCTG
>JAGVQG010000031.1 GCA_020051845.1 archaeon
AAGTTCTGCCCTCGTGGTATCATTAATATCACCTCTTTCAGGCATTAGAGAACACAACCCCCTAATAAATATTTCGGATATTAATGAGAGATGCTATAATTGATGATTTGGGATATTTTTCCGCTCTTCTCTTCCGACGCTCACAACCTTTAAATATCCACCTCTGGCAGCGAATCACTATGCCGTTCGATAAGGAGTATGCTGCTTTGGCCGCTAAGTTCAAGCTGCCTGCGCTCGATGTTATTGAGAAGGAGATCGATCTTTCCAATTGCGAGTCAGAGCGTTTTGTTCTGCGTCAGGTGCGTCAGGCGATGCGGGAAAGGATTGGTGTTTGGTTGGATTTGTTGGATGAGGTGTTGTCTCCTGAGCAGGGAACGTCTAGCGCGTTGTTCGAATCGCATTTCTTCACGGATGCTGAGCGCAACAATGTGTTCGCGTTTTACAAGCGTTTGATGCAGAACGACAGGGCGCTGCTTGAGGCTTTGGTGCTTGCCGATGAGAAGTCGGACGCTGAGGTCATCAGGCAGGTATGGCAGCAGTGGCCTGAATTGAAAAAAGAGGTCCTTGTCATCATCCTGAAGCTCAAGGAATGCTGGAGCAAGGATTTGAAGCGCGAGGACTATGTGGGGTATCTGGGATGATAGTGCTGATCGCGGGCCCGCAAGGGTCGGGTAAGGGCACTGTCGCGGCGATTGTCAAGCAGGAATTTGGTTGGGCTCATGTCTCCACAGGCGATCTTATCCGTGATGAGATAAAGACCGGTTCCGAGTTCGGCAAGAAGCTCGCAGCCATCATCAATGAAGGCAAGTTGGTCGATGATGACACGATGCTCGGTCTTTTGCAGAAGCGTCTTGACCAGCCCGACGCGAAGAAGGGCGTCTTGCTTGATGGTTATCCTAGGAATGTCGAGCAGGCCGCTGCTTTGAACAAGCGTTTCAAGGTCGAGTGCGTCCTTAAGCTTGATGCACCCGAGGATGTTCTCATAAAGCGCATCAGTGGCAGGTTGAACTGTCCTAAGTGCGGGAAGATCTATGGCATCGACTTCCCTCCGAAGAAGCCGGGTGTGTGCGATGTCGATGGTGGACAGCTTTTCGTCCGTGATGATGACAAGCCAGAGGCCGTGAAGAAGCGCCTGGACACGTATTACGAGAAGACAGAGCCCATATTCAAGATCTATGCTGACAAGGTCAAGACCATCGATTCATCGCAGAAGATCGACTTGATTATGGCCGATGTCAAGGCTGTTCTGAAGGGTTTCCGAAAGACTGCCTGATGAATTCTGTCGCGTAGCTGCCTTTGTCAAGCGTGAATTTCACAATCACTTTCTTCTTTCCTTCATTCAATTCGTCGTCCTGTGGTTCTCCGACGCTTAGGCCATGCGCAGTGGCGTAAAGTTCCCTGTTGCCGCCTTCTGAGCTTAGGGAGGGAAGTTGTCGTAGTATGAAATCCCGTGTTGTTATGGCCTCTGCTTTCATTTGTTCGATCAGGATCGGGTGTTTTAGCAGGTCTTGTTCAGTCGTTCCAAAGCCGATTATCGGAAGCGGCTGTTGTGGTGCTTTCTGTTCTGCGAGGTGTTGGGCGGCCACGTTCCACAACTGGCTTTGGTAGGCATGTATGAATAGCAGCAGAAGGTTGTGAGGTATGTGTCGTAGCGCGCCTAGTGTGTCTGTCGGATGTTTTTCCAGCGCATCGCGCAGCATGTTCGACCGTCCCGTGTCATGCAGCAGGTGGTCTATCACGACGTCGTACTTCTTCTTCACAATCGCCCTTCCGATGGCGACGTTGTGGGATGAGAATCTCTGGCCGCCGAACAGGTTGATGAACTGGCTCTTTAGTATCGGCTGTTGTTCCAGATTTCGTACGGTTATGGTGAATTCGTTGCCGCCGTGAGTTCCAAGAGAGACTGGTCTACCGCCTTGTCCGAGATACGTGATGGTTATGCCTTGTAAGGACAGCTTCTCTAGCTGCTCTTTGCCGACATTCTTTGCAGAACAGACTTGTGTGGTTATTGCTTGCTTGTCCTTGTTTCCTGCCCAGCCATAGTTCTTCAGCACAGATTTGGTCTTTGCGGCGATGGCTTCAAGCGCTTCCAGCGTGTTCCAGTCTCGTTTTTGCAGGACGAAATAGGCATATGGCCCGCTTCCGTTGGGCTGTGGCGAGCCGGTCTCAATTACCACGAAATCCTCGGGCACTGCCTTTATCAGGTACATGATGGACAATCCGACCATAAAGCTATTTAAACGTTCCTTGGGCTGCTTCTCTGAATATGCACCCGTAGCTCAGCTTGGATAGAGCGTCTGCCTCCTAATGGGATGCATCCCGATCATTTGGGGTGCTCCCCAAAGACAGCAGAAGGTCGGGAGTTCAAATCTTCCCGGGTGCGTGGCAGTGTGGTCATAGACCACACTTCAGCTCGCGTCCCAGGGTCGCGTGTACGCTGGTGGTAATCTTCCCGGGTGCGTAGTTCGCGTAGCGAACGGAGCACCAGGGACCCACAAATGCGAAGCATTTGTCGTGTCCCGGGTGCGTTCATTATCTCTAGGTGCGTCTTTATTCTAAGAATTCAGTCCTAATGCTCGTGCTCTGTCGTCTCGCCGATCAGCGCTCCGATGATGCCGTAGATGATTATGTTTGTTATGAGTCCGAAGTATTGCCAGCATATGATGTTGCAGGTCGTTGAGTTGAATGCCACGCATACGAGCCAGCAGACCGGTGATGAGAGCAGATTGAATATGGAAGAATCATGTATGATGAACGGCGATGACCAAAGTATGATGCCAAGGATCGTGCCTACGATGCCGCATTTCAGGCAGTACTTCATGGTGTGGTATACGGCGCATTAGACTATAAACTTTTGCTTGCGAAAGTTTATTACGACCAGCGTCGTATGGTCTTCCTATGATGCTCAGTGAAGGTTTGAGGATCGCCCGTCTTTCAGCCAAAAGGAAGAAGGAGGGTTGGAAGCGCTATGATGGTGGAATGAAGAGCATCTGTGACGGTATATTGCGTGATTGCTGGAATGGTGAGTTCTACCGGGCAAGCGCAGGGCATTTCTGTCAGTTCTACGTCAGGGATTTCGGTATTTCTGTCGAGTCGCTTGACAATGACAAGGCGGTCTCTTCTTTGTCTTATGCTTTGCAGAAGTTCAGGGATGCTGGCGCAGTGTATGTCGCCATAACTCCGGATGGCAAGCCTTTCGACTTTCCTGCTTTCTCGCCGGATTCATTGGCATTCTTGTTGAGGGCGTTGCGCATCGCGAAGGCGTATGATGTCGCTGCAGCTTACCAGGATTTCTTGGAGGCACAGATTGTCATCTGGTGCGACAAGGTGCTTGACAAGGATGGTTTCGTGAAAAAGGGCGTCCACTTCGGCGGCATGCGCGATCATGCTGTGCGTTCGAGTTCGTGCTATGATAATTGCATGGTTCTGCTTCTGAAGCAGGAGGCGAAGAAGCTTGGCTTGAAGACACCGGAGATTTCTCTTACCGTGGAGCGTTTTGTGGACGATTTCTGGGTGGAGGATCATTTCAAGGATTCAATGGAAAGTGATGTCATCAGCGGCGACGCGAATGTCATCCCTTTCTGGCTTGGTCTGGTCGAAAGCCAGAAGATGGCGAAGTCGGCGCTTCAGTGCCTGCACAAATTGAGGATGGACCGTCCAATCCCGCTGTCATACTCGCAGTCAGGCAAGGATGCTCCGAGGATGATATGGCAGAACGCTTTTGTCAAGGGCTGGGAGTCTGAAGCCAAATGGATGCAGCTCGGTTTGATGTTTGCCGCTGTTGCCAAGGATTATGACAAGCCACTCTTCAAGGAGGTGGCTGAGTCCTTGCGGAAGAACGTCTTGGCGAACCAGAACGTCCTCGAGGTCTTCACACCTGACGGCAAGCCGTATGTCAGCACGTTCTATCACGCTGATGAGGGTATGCTCTGGGGTGCGGCGTTGGCAAAGCGCATACTTCAATCCAGAATCACTTGACTTTGGCCTTCAATCTTTCATTGACTTTCTGTCCTGGTGCTTTTCCGCGCAGCTTGCCCATCGCGATGCCAATGAGTGCATTGTATTGCTTGCCAGGATTGCCCACGATTATCTCGTCGAGTATCTTGTCTATCTCAACGTCGCTTATCGAGGTGTACTTGGAAAGCACTGAAGCGACCGGTTGCTTCTCTTTCAGTATCTCGAGCACCGCTTCCTTGGCGACCGATCCGCCTTGGACAGCGGAGAATAGCAGGTTGTAGTCATCTTCTGTCGGCGAGATGTCTATGTTGAACTGGCGTTTGATGTTCTTCGCTGTCGTGAAGAATGATTCGGCGATGTACGCGGGTTTTAGTCCGGAGAACTTCTTGACGAAGTTCTCGAACAGGGCAAAGTCCTCTGAGCCAGCGGCAAGGTCGGCCAAATCCTTTGACAGGCCGAGTTTCAGGTAGCGCGCCGCTCTTTCATCTATGCGTTCAGGGACCAGGATGCTGGCGATCAATTCGGGCGTTATCGCGATCGGCGGCACGTCGGTCTCAGGGTACATGCGTGCTGCGCCAGGCATGGGCCGCATGAAGCTTGTGGTGCCGTCGGCGTTCGCCTTCCTGACTTCTTTCGGCACGCCTTTTGGAGCGAGATTGAATCGGTCTACGACGGCGTTGAGCGCTTTCTCTGCCTGCGATCTTGGTGCCGCGACCAGTACGAAAGCGTCTTTCTCGGCGCAGCCGGTCATCTGTCGGACAGCTGAGACGTGTGTCTCGGTCATCCCGTATTTTGACACTTGCTCATCCGAATGGATCATGCCTTTGACGCCGGATGCGATTTTAGCCGCGTCCGACAATTCAGTGCCGAAGCGTTTGCCTGGTTGTGTTTCCTTGCCGAGTATCCCTGAAGCAAGAGGCATCTTGACGCCGAGCACGACGCTTCCTTGCGATAGCGCAGAGCCGATTATGCCTGTCTTGATGTCATGGAACGCTGTAGTGACGTCCTTGATGTCATTGACGGCTGGCTGTGTGATTGTTTTCGCGATATCTATGAGCGCCAGTTGTCGCAGGACTTCGAATTCGCACAGTTGTCCGAGCATCTTGAGTTCCTGGCAGCCTTTGATCTCGACGCGTGTTCCGCCGGCTACGCTTACGTTCAAGTCCTGTCTGATGGTGCCAAGCCCGCGTTTGCAGGTGCCTGTGCTGCGCAGCAGCATTCCAAGGCGTTGTGCGACGTCCATGACCTGGTCAGGGTGCTTGATGTCCGGGCCCGTGCCTATCTCGATCAGCGGGATTCCCAGTCTGTCAAGCCGGTATGTGACGCTTTCCGCTGTCTGTTCCATGATGCGGGCAGCGTCCTCTTCGACGGATATTGTCGGCACAGTGATCGGTCCGAATGGTGTCTGCAGCACTCCATCGACAGCCACCAAAGCCGTCCTTTGGAATCCTGATGTGTTGCTGCCGTCTATGACTGTCTTGCGCATGACATGCACCTGGTCCACAGGCGCGGCTTGCAGCAACTTTGCCACCTGCAATGTCGCGCGTAACGATTCCTCGTTCATTGGAATCGGTGGCGATTCATCGAGCTCTATCAGTGATGTCGTGTCAGAATGGTATTCGTAGATGAATGATCTTTCCTTGCGCAGTTCGCCCAAGGCAGCGATGTCTATCTCGCCTGTCTCGCCGGCGACCGCCCGTAACCTGCGCACTATCCTTCCGTCAGGCGTATCGTCGCGTATCACCGTAGGGCATGCCGTGAATAGTTTGCGGCCTTCGAGTTGTTGGTGTATCTCGAGCCCGCATTTCAACCCGACCTTGGCATAATCTGTGGCTGTCATAGGGATCACCAGGGTACGCCGTTCGGGTCTCCTGTCCCTAGCTCGCCGCAGATGTTCTGGTTCCAGTGCGTCGCCACGTGGTCCCTGTGGTTGCTTAGCAGCCATGCGAGCTTTATGAACGCGGCTTCGGGCGTTATGTAGGTGTTGTTGCCTAGCACGCCCGCTTCCTGCATCTTCCTGCCGGTTGAATATACATCCAGGTTCACCGTTCCGAATATTGTCTGGCTCGTCACGACCACAGGAACGCCTTTCTTGATGAGCGCAGTGAGCGCCTTGAGTATCTTGGTGTGTTCTTTTGTGTCGTCGTCTATCTCGTTGACAGGCAGGTGTCCTAGGCCCGTGCCGCAGACGACCACGCCGTCGTAATCTTCATACTGCTTTATTTCATCGGAGAGCATGTTTGGGTGCGAGTAGCACATGCCGATCTTTAGCTTCTCGTCCATGAGCGTTATGGCTGGCTTGCAGTCCGATATTTTGGGATGATTGTCGTGCATGAGCTTGATGCTCTTGCTTGCGAAATCGACAAGCGCGAGTGGTTGATGGTTGACTGCCTTGAATGCGTCGCGTCTTGTGCTGTGCATTTTCCTGCAATTGGTTCCAGGCAGTATTACGCACTTGTCGTCGCTCATGCTGTTGTGCATGCATACGCCCACTCCTGCGAACTTTGTCTGGGTCATGAACACTGTGGCGCACACGACGTTCATCGCGGCATCAGACGACCCTCTATCAGAACTGCGTTGCGCTCCGACGAGTATGACTGGTATTGGCAGTGGCTTGACCATGAATGACAAAGCCGCGGCAGTATAATGTAGGGTGTCTGTGCCGTGCGTGATTATGATGCCTTTCGTGCCTTTCTTGATCTCCTTGTCTATCTCTTTGGCGAGTATGTTGTAGTGCGCGAATCGCATGTCTTCTGAGAACATGTTGCGGATTAGCCTTGATTCTATGTTGACTATGTTTTTCAGCTCAGGGAACTGCGCGAGAAGCTCGTCTGGCGAGAACCTGGCGATTACTCCACCGGTTTCATAGTCGACTTTGCTGGCGATCGTTCCGCCGGTGTGGAGTATCGTGATGAGTGGCAGTCCTGGCGTGTGGGTGTGCTCGGATTCTTCCTCTTTCCTGGGCTTGTACGCGTCCAGGACCTTGACGTCCTTGATGCGTTTCTTTAGTATGCCTATGTTGTAGCCGGAGTCGAGTTTGAGGACGGCGTAGTTGCCGTCTTCAGGCATGAGCGTGCCTTTGATGGTCTCGTCTTTGGTCGTTATGCTGACCTTGTCACCTGGCTTTGCCATGTTCTTTGTCAGAAGAATGGGACTTATAAACCTTTAGCACTCATGCCGCCTTGGCCGATTCAGTGAACAGTTCCCGCAGCATCGCCCATGCAGGATTGATCTGGTCTCTCCATTTTCGGGCATTGTCGTCCCTCTTTATGATCTGATTGAGATACTCTAGGCGCGCGTTGTTTATCTCTTCCATGTCTTGGTTTAGCGACTCAAGCAATTGGACGTATTTCAACGACGCTTTCCTGTCGCCTGTTTCGATGTACGTTGCCAACTCATGTATGAACTGGTTCATCTTTTTATTGAGCGGTCGCGCCCTTGCTTCGAGTTTTTGGAGTGAGGCATCCGCCCCTTTCGCCGAGGTGTAGGCGAACCTCTCCTGTATCAGTAAAGCGTGTATCTTGCCTGCCTGCGTCAGTATGTCCTGGCGCAGGTTTTCATTGACTATCTGGCCTGCCCTGCGTTCTGTGTCGCTTACCATTCTCAGTTCGCTGTCGATCAGATTGATGACTTGCTGGATTTTATTCGAGTCTTGTTCGAGCAGCGAGTGGATGCTTGCTTCTGTTGACTGCACCGAGTCAGATAGGCGTCGTATGTCTTTTGCCATTGCGCGCAGCTGCGGCAGGTCGCTCTTCTTGATGATTCCTTCGGATAATAGTTGGGCAAGCGAGCTTTCTTCTGCTTTGATGTCCTGCAGCAACTCGCTTTCTTTGGCTTCGAGCGCGTATTCGCCCATGCTTGTCGCTTCTTCGACGTCCTCGCTTTGCTCTAGGATATGCTCTGTCACCGCTCCGTTGTCTATGTTTTTTACGGCCGTTGGGCTGCTGAAGACTTCGTTCCACAGCCAGCTGAAGATGCTCATGTATGGAGAAATGATGGAAATACAATAAAAACCTTTGTCACGAGGCCGCAGGTGTTATTTGTTGTCATCGACCCGTATGATGTGCCAGCCGAACTTGGTCTTCACAGGCTTTGACAGTTCGCCTTTCTGCATCGAGAACGCGGCGTCCTCGAATTCCTTGATCATCTGTCCGCGGCCGAACCAGCCCAGGTCGCCCCCTTTCTTGCCGGATGGGCATATCGACTTGCTCCGAGCAGCGTCCTCGAATGTTATCGTGCCGCGCTTGATGTCGAATAGCAGCGATCCTGCTTCGGTGTCTGTCTTCACGAGTATGTGCGATGCTTTGACTTGCTTGACCACGCTGCCTCTAGGTGAAGGCCACTTTTGGCGCGTTCTCCGCTCCTGCCGTTGCCTCGAACGCTTTCTTCTGGTCAAAGCCGTACATTCCTGCTATGAAGTTTGCAGGGAAGCTGCGCACCTTGGTGTTGTATGCTTGCACGGCGTTGTTGTAGTCCTGTCGTGCCACGCTGATGCGGTTCTCCGTGCCTTCGAGCTGGTCCTGCAATGCCAGGAAGTTCTGCGTCGCTTTCAGGTCAGGGTATGCTTCGACGGTCACGAGCAGCCTTCCGATGGCTCCTTCGACCTGGTTGGCCGCGGCGATCTTCTGGTCGACTGTTGTCGCGCCCTGCCAGCGTGAGCGTGCTTCTGTCACCGCGAGTATGGTGCTCTTCTCGAAGTTGGCAGCGCCTTGCACTGTCGCCACGAGATTTGGTATCAGGTCGACTCGTCGTTGGTAGGTGGCTTCGACGTTGCCCCATGCCTTGTTGACGCTTTCATCGTTCGACACGAGCGAGTTGTAGGTTCCTGCCCACCAGACTCCGATTATCAATGCCAAGAACGCAATAACTACGACGACTCCGATTCCGACCCATGCGATTGTTTTCATTTTGTCACCAGTCTCTCCATTTGTTCATGAATATATAAGTCTGACGAACTCAGTATCCTCCGCCAGAGCCCCCTCCTCCGAATCCACCGCCGCCTCCGAACCCGCCTCCGCCTCCGCTAAAACCTCCACCCCCTCCGCTTCCGCCCCAGTGGCCGAAGCCGCCCCATTCGCTTTTCTCTTGGGTTGTGTGCTTTCTTGCAGACCAGGCTATGAAGCTGATCATTGAACCTATGAGGAAGAATCCGAACAAGAATCCCGAGAATATGATCGCGATCGGGAAAAGAGCGGCGTTCAATATCAGCACCGCCGCGAGAAGCAGGCCGTGTCCTCCAAGGAGCAGTCCCCACCTTGCTTTCCGGTTTTTTATGTTCGGCGCGAATGTCGTTATTCCGAACAGGATGAAGATCATTATTGATAAGCCATAGTCGTCTTCAGGTTCATCGTTGGGGTATTGTGAAACGACGCTTGGATCATTGATGATATAGCCGTTGATGTCCGTCAATGCGGCCGAGAACGCCTCGTAGCTTTTTCCTTCTTTGAGGTAAGGGACCATTTTGTCCCTTCCGATCCTTCCAGCGATAGAGTCTGTTATGGTTCCTTCTGTTCCCAGGCCGGTCTCGATCCTCCAGCGCCTCTCCTGCACAGATTGCAGTATGACTATTCCGTTATTGTTCTTCTTGCCGACCTTCCAGTCTCTACCGATCTGCAATGCGGCTTCTGCTTCAGTGAGGCCTTCGAGCGTCTGCAACGTGACTATGGTTATTTCGACAGTGCTGTTCTGTTCGATGGCCTTCACCTGTGCCTCGAGCAAGGATTTCTGTTCTGGCGTGAAGACATTCGCGAAGTCGTTGACATATCCTGTCGGCGCAGGCACTGTCAGCGCGAGCGCGCTGCTTGTGAGCATCAGCGCCAGTAGAAATGCAATGAGCAGTCTCATGCTCCCTCGATGCCACGCCGCTATTTAACCATTACGTCCACAAGTGTTAAATACCGTATAAATGGCTTATAGCGTCATGAAAGCAGTTGTGATGGCGGCAGGGAAAGGCACAAGGATGTTGCCTCTTTCTGAGCGCACCAACAAGGTTTTGATCCCTGTGGGAGGCAAGCCTTTCCTTCATCATCTTCTGTCAAGGTTGAAGACAGCAGGCTATGATGAGGTCGGCATCATCGTGAACTACAAGAAGGAGCTTGTCCAGAAGTTCATCGATGAGGGTGGCTGGAACGCGACCATAATCGACCAACCCGAGCCCCGCGGCACGGGCGATGCTGTGCGTTGCGCAAAGGCTTTCGTTGGTAAGGATGATTTTGTCGTTCTTGGCGGTGATAACCTTTGGAGCGCGGCTGACTTGCAGCGCATCCGTATGGACGATGCTTTCAACTATGTCATGGGAAAGACGCACGACCATCCTGAACAGTATGGTGTTTTGCAGTGCGAGGGTGAATACGTTGTGAATATCGTGGAGAAGCCCAGGCAGTTCGTCGGCAATCTGATAAACACAGGTTTGTACAAATTCAAGCCCGAGATCTTCGAGGCCATAGAAAAGACGACTCCGGGTCTGAAGGGGGAGTATCTGCTCACAGACGCGATCTCGATCCTTGCGAAGTTCCACAAGGTCAAGTCGATGACTCTGAAGGACTACTGGCTTGATTTCGGGAAGCCCGAGGACATTCCCCTGGTCGAGGAATTCCTGAAGACGCATTCTGTTTGAATATGTCTACGCCAGTCGGCCGAAGTCCTTCTCTATCGCGCTTGTGTCGACGTTCTTGACGCCGATGTGGTGTGCTATCTCGTCAAGCGTCCTTCCATTCGAGCCGCTGTTCCATAGTTCTGCAAGGAACGCGCCCGCCGCTTTGTTCTTGAACCATTCTTTGCCGTACTTGTCCTCGAGGATCACCCGCAGGTGCGCCTCGAGCATCCACGCTCGCAGATAATCGGCGGAGTAGAATCCGCCATCGACGTCGATCATCCAGTTCTCCTTTGGATATTTGACCTTGCAGGCTTTCCGCAGTATGTCTGCGTAGCATTCTGGCATGTTATCGTAATCCTGTCCTTTGATCGGCTCATACTTGTCATCAAGTCGTCGCAGATCGCCACGGTGCAGTTTCAGTTCATAGATCAATTTCGCCGCGTATCGACGGAACATGAACATCTTCTGCTCGGCCAGCTCTTCTATGAAGTCGTCCGTTTGTTTGTTGTCAAGGCCTGACATCTCTTTGACCCATTCTTCGTTCAGCGTCAGATACTCGAATAGGAATGCGTAGGTTTCGCTCACGGCGTGTCCGCCCATGTGCTTCAGTTCATAGGGGAGGTCGGCATCGGTATGGGCGAAGTGCTCCGTGTGCCCTGATTCATGCAGTATTGTCTGGTAGTCCTGCTGTCCTCCTTGAGGTTTTGTCACGAGGTGTATCTCTTGCGGGATCCTAATGGGGCTGCAGAACGCGCGCGGCACTTTCTTGGGCCGCTCTTCTAGGTCGACATGGACATTGTCCTGCTTGTCGATGTCGAATCCCATGCCTAGTAATGTCTTTTTGAGCACAGGGGCCAGTTTTTCCTTAGGGAAGTGCTTGTCGTAGTGCTTCGTTCGCATTATGACCGCGTAATCGTGGTTCTCGGCTTTCAATAGGGGTACTTTGATCGTGTTGAGCCTGCGTGCCATGAATCGTACGAATGGCGCTTCGGTGCGTATCAGGAATCCCTTGAGCATCTCTGCCAATCTGTCGAAATCGACATTCTTGTGTTTTGAGTAGTACGTGACGTAGTCCTCTCCGGATAATTTCAAGAGCAGCTTCTTGTCTACCGACATGGCTTTTTTCTCATATCGTGTCAATGTTTTTTTGATTGGCCGCACGAGTTTGACCAGTTCCTTGCGTTTGGTGCGCACGTTCTCGTTCTGTATCAGCGTCGACACCTGCCTGTACGGCACGTCCTTTCCGTCGAACTTGATTGATGCTTTCGACTCGTACGTGCTTTCTTCATCGATCAGGTGTTTCAGCTTGTTTCCAGTGTAGCCGCCTATGGCGAAATCGAGCAGGTATGTCGCGCGGCGCTTCTCCTCGGGCGTTTTCGCTAGTTCGAGGTGCGTGCGTGCCCATTTGATGGTCTTGAGGGAGAACAGGTCCTGGTACTTGTCGTAGATTTTCGCGATCTCAAGTTCGTCTTTCTTTCCGACGCTGTGCGCGAGTCCTTCGCGCGCTGTTTCGATGTCGAAAGCTTCGACCCGGGAGATCACATCTTTGTAGTCCATGAGATGTCTACAACTAGAATCCAATAAAAACCTTGCTAACCGAAGTACACTGGTTTCTCCTGCTTCATCTCTGCGCCGCGTGCCTGCGTGAACTTCTCTTGGATCGCTTCGTATTCCTTGACTATGTCCGCGGTGACGCTTGGCCGCACGAGGTGCAGGGCATCCTGGAAGTTGCTCATCATGACTTGTGTGGCGTTGATGTCCTCGCGCAGCGCGGTCATGGCTGCTTCTCTGCAGATGGCTTCGATGTCGGCTCCGACGTAGCCTTCTGTCTTGTCGGCTAATTCATCGAGGTCGACCCCGGTGAGCGGCATGCCTTTGGTGTGCACCTTGAATATCTCAAGCCGCGCTTCCTTTGATGGCACTGGTGTGAGTATTATCCGATCGAATCGTCCTGGCCGCAATAGCGCCGTGTCCATTATGTCCGGCCTGTTGGTCGCTCCGATTATGACTATGTCTTGTGTCGGCTCTATGCCGTCTAGCTCTGTCAGCAACTGGTTCACTACCCTTTCGGTCACGTGCGAGTCGCTCGACACGCCACGTCGTGGCGCGATGGAGTCTATCTCATCGAAGAATATGATGCAGGGTGATGCCTGTCTTGCTTTCTTGAATATCTCGCGGACGGCCTTCTCGCTTTCACCCACCCATTTGGAGAGCATCTCCGGTCCTTTGATGGATATGAAGTTGGCTTCGCTCTGGTTGGCGACCGCTTTGGCGAGCAGTGTCTTGCCCGTTCCCGGTGGTCCGTAGAGCAGGATCCCTTTCGGTGGTCGCGTGCCTAGGCGTAAGAATGCTTCAGGGTGTTTGAGTGGCCATTCAACCGCTTCCATGAGCCGCTGCTTGACGTCCTTGAGCCCGCCGACGTGGTCCCAGGTTATGTTAGGTATCTCGATGAGCACTTCGCGCAGCGCCGATGGTCGCACTACTTTGAGGGCTTCGTCGAAGTCGCGTTTGAGTATCTTGATCTTCTCCAGTGTCTCTGGCGGCAGGGGGTCTTCTGCGTCGTACTTGATGCTCGGCAGCACGCGTCTTAGCGCGATCATGGCGGTCTCCTTGGCGAGGCTTGTCAGGTCAGCGCCCACGAATCCGTGCGTCACCGCGGCTATGTTCTCGAGGTTGACGTCGTTTTCGAACGGCATGTTGCGTGTGTGGATCTTCAATATCGTGAGCCTTCCTTCCTTGTTCGGCGCGCTGATCTCGAGTTCGCGGTCGAACCTTCCTGGCCTACGCAGCGCAGGGTCGAGTATGTTGGGCACGTTGGTCGCCGCGATCACGACAACCTTTCCGCGGCTCTTCAATCCGTCCATGAGTGAGAGTAGTTGTGCCACGACGCGTCTCTCCACTTCGCCCTTCGTCTCTTCGCGCTTTGTGGCGATGGCGTCTATTTCGTCGATGAACAGTATGGAGGGCGCGTTCTTCTCCGCTTCCTCGAACTTCTTGCGTAGGTTCTCCTCGCTCTGTCCGTAATATTTTGACATTATCTCCGGGCCGTTGATCACGATGAAATGCGAGCTTGTCTCTGCAGCCACGGCTTTTGCGAGCATTGTCTTGCCTGTTCCCGGTGGTCCGTGCAGCAAGACGCCCTTTGGCGGTTCTATGCCGAGGCGTTCGAAGATCTCGGGGTGCTTGAGCGGCAGTTCGATCATTTCCCTGATCTTGCGGATCTCTTCCTCTAGGCCGCCTATGTCTTCATAGGTGATCTCAAGCGTCTCTTCCTTGACCTCGATGGCTTCTGGATTGAGGACTATCTCTGTCGCGTCCGTGACGATGACGGCCGCTTTTGGATTGACGTCGGCGACCACGAAACGCAGATCACCGAATCCGAAGCTCATGGTGTTGCCTTCGTCCATCATGGAGAATACTTCGTCGAAGAACGGGCTGCCCGTCATTGTCGTGCGTCGCCTGCGTGCTCCACCGAGTGAGACGATGTCGCCTTTCATGAGCGCCCTTCCGAGAAGTGCGTGTTTGAATATGTGGGGGCTCGCTTTCACGACGATGCCTTTTTTCGCGGGGGCGATTGTGATCTTCTTGGCGACCTTCACGTCCGCTTTCTGGACAGTGATCTCTTCGCCTATGCTTGTTTTCGCGTTGCGGCGCGTCAGGCCGTCCATGCGTATTATGTTGAGGCCTATGTCTCCAGGGTATGACCTGTCGACTATCGCGACGGTGCCATGGCCGCCGATTATGTCCACTATGTCGCCCGGTCTGACTTCTATCTCGCGCATGAATCCGGAGTCTACGCGGACGATTCCTTTGTTGACGTCGTCTTGTACTGCTTCAGCTACCTTGAGCTTCACTTGCTTGGATGGTGCCTTATCGGTCATGATCAGGACTTGTTCTGCATCTTGGGCAACGGTATTGGCGAGGGCAGGTTCATTTCCCTGCTCAGAATCAATGCCTGTATGTTGCACCGCGTGAGGATGTTGTTGACGACCTCTGTCGTGATATCCTTCGGCGTCGACTTGTCCTTCTTCCAGTCTTTGATGATTGCGTCAACGGACTCTGTCGGTCCCACAAGGTAGATGAGGTCGCCGGCGAGCAGTATCTCTGCGTAGTCGGGTTCGTATTTGGTCGTGAACTCGAACTGGAAGCGCAGCGCGTTCTGCTTGTACGTGCCTAGCGCTATCTCGGATTTCGTGATCTCCTTTATCGTTACGTTGTTGTTTATGGAGATCTTCCCTTTGGGTTCCCCAAGACGTTGCACGAGCAATTTGCTGTATGTTACTGTGATGACTGGCATGTGTTTTCACTCTCCGATACTCCTATATAAACGTTACGTATCGAACAACATTTAAAAATAACGACGCCGTCGGCTGTTTTTGATGGTGCTTAATCACTTTCTCATAAGCGTGTTTTTCCTTATAGTCAGCCTTTTGTTTGTCTTCTGGGCGGCTGACCTTATTATCGTTGGAGTCAGCAGTTATGCGAGGAAACTCGGGCTTTCTGATTACATAACAGGTCTGCTTGTTGTGGCTCTCGCCGCATCAACTCCCGAGGTCATCTCTTCGCTCACAGGCCTTCTCTCTGGCAACAACAGTATCATGTTCGGCACTATTCTCGGCACTAACATGGTGCATGTCGCCTTCTTCACGGGTTTGCTTGCGATCATTGGAAAGAAGGTGGATGTCGAGAGCACGATTCTTTCCGAGATCCTTGTGCCTCTGTGGCTGGTGCTGATGGTGCCTTTCGTGTTGATGGCCTGGGATGGTTATCTTGGCCGTGTCGATGGTTTCATTCTTGTGGCCCTTTTCTGCATCTACCTTGTCTGGCTCTGGCGCAAGGAGAAGAAGTTCGGTCACATGAAGAAGAACGTCCTGATGCGCAGGCTCTACCGTGATGCGTTCATCTTCCTGGGCAGCCTTGTCGTGTTGTTCATCGCCAGCCAGACCCTAGTGTTCTCGTCGGTGGTTGTCGCAGCGATTATCGGGATTCCTTCTTACTTCATCGCCCTGACAGTCATATCGGTCGGCGGAGCGTTGCCCGATTTCGCGGTCAGTCTCAAGAGCATGCGCTCAGGCCACCAGGATATAGGCATGGGTGACATACTTGGCAGCATAATCATCGAGTTCCTTCTTTTCTTCGGTCTTGTCGGTATCTTCCATCCGATGCCTGTTGATCTTGGCGAGATCGCGAATGCAATCATATTCCTCGTCATAGGCCTGACCACTCTTCTTTGGATCATCCGCGGCAAGACCATGACTTGGAAGCACGGCGTCTTCATGCTGGGCTGCTATCTGGTCTTCATAGCCATAGAGATATTCAAGATGTTCAGAGCTTGAACAGCCGCTTCGCGTTGTCGTAGAACACTTTCTGGTGCATTTGTTTCGGCACTATGCTCTTGATGAATTCGATGTATTCCTTCATGCGGACCATCGGCCAATCGCTTCCATATAGTATCTTACGGGGATCCTCTATGTAATCGATTACGTATTGGATCCTGCTGCTGTAGAGTTTCGAGAAGGAGACCATTCCTGCGAAGAGTCCTGCTGTGTCTAGGTAGACGTTCGGGTTCTTGTAGGTGACCTCTGCCGCGTCGATGAACCATGGATTGCCCATCTGTGTTATGATGAAATTGGTGTCCGGGAGGTCGACCGCGACCTCGTCTACGTCGAGCGGCCTGCAATACTTGAGGCGCGCCTCGCTGCTTAGGGTGTCGCCGGCGTGTACATATACGGGTATGTTGTACTTTCCCGCGAGTTTATAGAACGGATGGAATCTCTTGTCGATGCTGAATACGGGGTAGTATCCTGGATATACCTTGAGCGCTTTGAACGTGCCGTCTGCTATGGCCTTCTCGGTCTTGGCCAGGCTGTCCTTCTTGAGTTTCAATGGGTGGATTATGCCCACTCCTACGATCGACTGGAATGACTGCTTTTGTTCGGCTATTGTCTTGCTGTCGAGTGGTTGGTCGAAGTTGTTGTATAGGCTGCATACACTCTGCACATTGTTGGCCATGCATTCCTTGCGCAGGCCTTCTAGTGTGAATTCGGCGCCGTTTCCACGCGCTATCTCTCTCGCATCAGGCTGTTCGAAGAACGTGTGGACGTGTACATCGATGATTTGCTGCTGTTTTCCGAATAGGCGTGTGGGTAGCTGCATGCTCTAGTCACTGCTTTCTTCCTATAAAAAATCTTTGTATAAGGAGTCTTAAATGGCGTTGATAGCGACAGGAATAAAAGGCCGGCCTCCAAATGCAAGGGTATGTACGTCGACGTCCATTGTCATCTTGGCTACCCTCCTCTTAATGCCCAGCTGGATTCCGTGGTTGAAAAAGCCCGCAAGGCGGGTTTGGGCATGGTGATCACGGCAGGCACCAATCCCAAGGCCAATGATGATGTGCTATCTATCGCAGCGCGCTATCCTGACATTGTGAAGGCATCTCTTGGTCTATATCCTCTCGACGCTCTTGGTTTTGATGAGCCCGAGGCTCCGCGGAAGAGGGATCCTTTCGATGTTGATGCCGAGATATCGCGCATGGCGTCGCTCGCGGACAAGTGCGTCGCCATAGGTGAGGTCGGCATGGATTTCAAGTTCGCGAAGGAGCCGCCGCTTATCGCGAAGCAGAAGGAGATCTTCGGCAAGATAATAGAGATGGCCGAGGCCGTGAAGAAGCCGATGATCGTGCACACCCGAAACGCCGAGCTTGAGGTGGTCGAGATGCTCGAGACCACTTCGAACAAGGCCATCGTCCTTCATTGTTTCATGGGCAGGAAGTCGTTGATCAGACGCGCCAGCGATAATGGTTGGTGTTTCTCGGTTCCTTCGGTGATCAAAAGGTTGCAGCACTTCCAGGTGCTCTCTGGCATGGTGCCGATCGAGCAGCTCCTCACAGAGACCGACGCTCCCTGGTTGAGCCCGGTGGTCGGTCAGATCAATGAGCCGAGCACTGTTGTCGTCGGCGTCGAGGAGATAGCCAAGGTCAAGAGGGTGGAACCTTCCGTCGTCAAGGATATCATCTGGAAGAACGCGCAGCGGTTGTTTGGTTAGTCCTGTAGTGTTCCACAGTCAACCCGTATTTGTGCTGCATCAAGAATATGAAGTCCAGTATCGCCCATCCTTTGTCGCCAGGATCGACTCCATCCATTCCCAGGGCGTGTAGGTTGTCTTTCCATTCCGCGTAACCTGCGCCGTTGGTTCGTATACTTTGGTATTCTGCTGGCGTGACTGTCCGCATCAGGCAGTTGACATAATTTCTAAGAACAAAAAGGTCGGTGGCTTTCAGATCTCGCAATCCGTATTCTTGTGGGTCTGTAGCGAGCATCTCAAGGACTTGTGGTTGTTCTTTTTCAGGAACTTTGCCGAATGCCGCCATTATCTTCTCTACGTCCTCGGGTTTGAAATGCCCTATGTGCATAACATCGTCCAATGATTTCACGAACTTCATTTCGCCTTCGCCCGATGGACCGTTTATTAAGATTGTGTACTGGGCGTCAATCTTCATCTGTTCGATAATCTTTATATAGTAACCATCGTGGGTTCAAAGCACCAGGGTTCGAGCCCATGGTCTAGTGGCTATGACGTCGCATTCACACTGCGAAGATCCCCGGTTCGAATCCGGGTGGGCTCATCAGAGCACACACGGGCCCACGAAAGATTTATCTTTCGTCGTGTCCGGGTGCAACGAAAGCCGAGCTTTCGTGCACATTCGAGCTTTGCTCGAATTGTGGGCTCATCGCGTTGCGCAAGCGACGTGCTTGACTAGAGCGCAGGAATGTGCTTTTGGTTAAGCTTTTGGCGAACGTGAGTGAGCCAAAAGGTTAGGGGCTGTAGTCTAACTTGGTAGGACACACCGTTCGGGACGGTGTAGTGGGAGTTCAAATCTTCCCAGCCTCAGTGTGGTGTGGTTGTAGGATGTTGTTTTGGTAAAGCTTTTTCGACCGGGAGGGAGAAAAAGGTTTGTGGTGATCTTCCCAGCCTCAGTGTGTTTTGTTTTTTAGAATGCAGTGTTGCACAATTAGTCTAGTTCTCTAGGATGATTACTACTGCTCGTTTTCCGATGTATCTTTTGGGTGCGCCTATTTTTGCTGCGTTTCCGA
>JAGVQG010000002.1 GCA_020051845.1 archaeon
TCGGAAACGCAGCAAAAATAGGCGCACCCAAAAGATACATCGGAAAACGAGCAGTAGTAATCATCCTAGAGAACTAGACTAATTGTGCAACACTGCATAATTCACTGTTAGTTAGAGAGAACATGGTAAAGAATTTTGTTTCTGTGAGTGGGATTACAGATAAACAACAGTTAGAAGGAATTCACGCCATTTACGCGCAGGAGGGCCTGATCTTTCCAGTTGTTTTAGGGTACCAAGTATCGAATAAGAGCATTAATCAAGGAACCCACAATCCAAGACAACCGCGTTTTGCCGAATTGGGAGATCTGTGCCGTGAAACAGTCAACATAGGTCTTATTCCTGCGATTCACTATTATACGAAAGACAATGATACAATCCTAAGGGATTTGGAGAAGGTTGTGGCAACAGGCGTCGATCCAAACAGTTCTTTGATCCAGTTTAATACGCTCCCGCCAACACGGGAAGCAATGAAAGCAGTTAAGGATATGGGTTTCGAAATAATCTTCAAAGTTGCAGTTTCCAATAAACAAAGTGCTCAGGGTGGTTATGCTGTTTGGAAAGGAGACACGGTCCAAGATGTTGATACTGGAGAGGTCGCTCCACTAGTAGGACAGGTAATAGATAGAGCCGACGCCATAGATTACGCCATGTTTGACCCAAGTCACGGAACAAATTTGGATTTGAATCTGAACGAAGATAGCTTGGCGATTAGGTTTGGGAAAGCGCTTACCGCAATAGATTCTCTGGATAATATTGGTTTGGTCTATGCGGGTGGAATCAAGCCTTCAAACGTCAAATTGGTCGCAAGATCTGTTAACGCATTCTTCCCTGGCAGAATCAGCATTGACATTGAGAGTGGAGTTAGAAGAGACGATATACTGGATTTGGAATTGGTTCGGGCATATTTTGTGAATTATCTATCTGCTTTTGATTCAATGGCGCGAAAGTAATTATCTGATTAGAATGAATTTCCGTACGCAAAATGCGAAACATTTATATACTATAATTGCTAAATATAACAATTATAACAATAGTGAGGTGCACTATGACAACTTTATCAGTTTCGGTCCCGGATGACCTTAAGCGACATATGGAGGCTCTTGAGGAAGTTAATTGGTCCGCTGTCGCGCGCAAGGCGTTCGAGGAGAAGGTAGTCCAGGTTGAGATGATGAAGAAGATCATCTCGAAGAGCAAGCTTACGGAGAAGGATGCAGAGGCCATCGGTAACAAAATCAGCAAAGCCGCATCTAAGAGGTTTATGGAGATGCGCTGATGCAGCTCGTTATTGACTGGTGCTACCATGAAGAACACTAAACCTGAGACGATCAAATATGCCAGAACCAGCAGCCAAATCGCGAAAGTTCTTCGTGAGGGATACCAGCTCAAACGTAATGTCAAAATCAAGTATTACAGCTTGTCTTCAGATGAGGTGAGATTCAGGATTGTGTCGATCTACCAGTTCAATCCTGACTGGATTGTTGCATACTGCCATCTACGCAAAGAGGAAAGAACATTCGTGACGAGTCGCATACGGGCGGCGGGACTCTTAAAGAAAAGATACAAGATCCCAAAGGGTTGGAGACCACAATCTATCGTGTCCAAAGGTCGATGATATTCGCGTAATTTTCAACCTTGTTCAATCTGCTTCGAGAATTCTTCCATATTCGTCTTGAATTCCTCGGGATTCTTCTCGAATGAGTCTTGTGCTTTCTTGAATGAATCCGCCATGTACTTCATATGCATACTTATTCCTAGCTTGTACATCACTTCTGCGACCTCTCGTTTTGACGAGTCTTTGATGTCCTGCCTTAGTTCAGCCCAGATTTCGGGAAAAGTCTCTTCGAAGAAATGATCGGTATCTTTATCGATTGTTTCATAGTCCTCATCGGTGAGGACATCATCTGTCGATGTCGCGTTTGCGATGTTCTGTTCGGGTTGCATTGTTAGTCGTCCTTGTTCTGCAATGAGGACAGCTTTCTGGAAATGATTGTAAGCAGCAAAGGTTTGACTGTGTTGTAGAGTTTGATGAATTCTTTCGTTTCATCGACCATGATGTCACGTGCGTAATATGTCGAGTCGTTGCGCTTCAGTCGGGCGTTGTCAAGTCGGGCAATGGTTTCTTCCGTGAATTCAGAGAATCGCTGTAAGTACGCTATTGATGCCACATGAGAGTACGACTTGTAGCCGTCAAGCGCGAGTATTGCATCGAGGAGTTGTCGGAGTGATTCATACACTTTCTCGAATGCTTCCGCAGTCAAAACTGGTTTGATGTTAATCATCAACGCTGCTTCCATCGAGCGCTCCGCGCGTCCTACTAATGATTGAGCGAGCGCAGGATCAGGTGATGCTTTCTTCACATCCTTGCTGCTGAAGTCTTCGAATCGTTTCATAGCGGTAGATACCCCTTAAGGACAATGCCATTCGCGAGGCTCGATAGGAAATCTTTATCCTTGATTGGAGGAACGACTTCAATAATATGAATGTTTCTATCAAGTGTTTTTTGATAAACGGAAAAATCGAGTTTCTGTTTGCGCGTTGTTAAGACCGCAATATCAACATCACTATCCACCCGATCTTCGCCACGGCTGTAGCTGCCGAATACTATTATCGCTGAAGGAGTACCATATTTTTCATTAAGGAATTCCACTATTCCGGATAACATAATCTCCTCAATGTTTGCTATACGTTTGAGCAGGGTGAAACGAGGATTATCCTGGTTCGCCGCCACTTCTTTGACCGCCCTATTCTCAGCCGTTGTCAACAATTCATCTTTTACCAGGAGTTTCGTGTCGCGCAGCACTGTATTTGGGTGCAATCCGGTCCTGCGTGCCAATTCCCTGATGTGAACCCTGGTGGTTGGATCGCGGAAGAACAACTTCAGCACAGGGCTATTGTATATCGGTTTGTCCATTCGTATATTTAAGTGTACAACTGTACAAGTATATAAAGATATCGCAAATGATGGCTCAGTAGAAAGTCGTGATTGAGAGCAGCGCCTATGTTGTAGGCGATGAGTCGCATGTTTAGTTCTGCTCTTTGTGCGACTGCTGTGGCAGCACGCACGTGCGTGCCGAAGAGGCGTTTGACTGCGCTGAAGAGGCATTCGATGAGGCTGCGTTGCCAGTAGAGTGCCCAGTCGAAGCAGTCACGCATTTGTTTTCTAAATCGTCCTTTCTTGCACTTTTTCTTTACAGGAGCTATGCTCCACACTCCTGCATCGCGCAGGAGTGTGTGCAAGGGTTCGCTGTCAAAACCTTTGTCCATGAGGATGAGTTCAGGAAGTACCGGACTGTGGCGTAGGATGTAAGGAACATCTCGCTTTTCTCCTTTTGGCAGCGCACGGATGCGCCAGCTTAGAAATTTTCTGCGTTTCACGTCGATCATAACGACCTGTTGCACAGGTCGCCGCACAGGTTCATCCCTGTCAATTTTCTTGAGATAATGATCACTTGGGGCTGAACGCGTGAATGTTGTGCCATCAATGGCGGCAACCTCACAGGGTTCGTCGCCTGCGCTGGCCTGCGCCAGCGCATCCCACACCCACTGAGGCCACTTCTGAATGGCCTTCTGCCATGTAGTCCAGTGCAAAATTATGCCATAATACTCAACCATGAACTTTGCAGCACGACGCCAAGAGAGCCTATAGGTCGTCTTCACAAGATGACACAGAAGGAATTGCCAAACTGGATGCTCCTTTGGACCATACTTGTTGAGCGTACGCGACAAACGCGCACGTCTACGCAAACACTTAGCCTTATCTATCAGATTATCTTCGTCTTGCATGGTGGAGCTAGTACCTCCGCCACCCGCCCATTGCGTCTTCTTATAGCATCTCTCATTAATATCCGAAATATTTATTAGGGAGTTGTGTTCTCTAATGCCTGAAAGAGGTGATATTAATGATACCACGAGGGCAGA
>JAGVQG010000044.1 GCA_020051845.1 archaeon
CGTACCAAAGACTCAAACGCTATGGCGAAGCGTAACTCTCATCACGCCGCTAAAGCCTTGGAATAGTTATGCAACACAGCAATTTTTATTTGATTGTTCTCGAAACGTCCGTATTCGAAAGCTATAAAAGCCCGTGGCTTCTGTCCGGAATAGCAAAGGGTGTGATCGATGTTCGGTTTTATCAACAAGCTCTGGTTGAAGTTGTTCGGCAAGTCGTTGGGTCGTCCTGTCAAGCTCGGCCTTTACGGTCCTCCTAATTCTGGCAAGACGACTTTGGCCAACAGGATATGTCTTGACTGGCTCGGCCAGGAGATGGGTTCTGTGAGTCCCATCGCCCATGAGACGCGCGAGATCCAGATGAAGGAATCTGTTGTCATAAAGAACCAGGCAGGCAACGAGTTGCAGTTCAATCTCGTCGACACGCCAGGCATAGCGACGCGCATCGACTATGAGGATTTCATGAAGGCCGGTCTTCCTGAGAAGGTCGCGAAGAAGCGGGCGAGGGAGGCGACAAAGGGCGTCATCGAGTCGATAAAGTGGCTGGATGACATGGATTCTGTCGTCGTCGTCCTTGACGCGACCCAGGATCCCTACAGCCAGGTCAACATAACGATCCTGGGGAACTTGCAGGCGCGCGAGATACCTGTCCTTGTGGTCGCCAATAAGGTCGACTTGAAGAGGGCCAAGATCAAGCGTGTCGAGGCCGCGTTCCCGCAGTACAAGGTCATCGGCATCTCGTCGAAGACAGGCCAGAATGTGGCCGATCTCTACGAGGAGATGTTCAAGGTGGTGGGTAAGTAATGGTCACGATGCAGCTCTTGCCTTACCGTGATATCGCCTCGCTCACTTCTGTCGGCAGGATCCGCAAGATACTGACGCTCGCCAAGGACAACAAGATCGTGGTTCTTCAGGGCAGGCTTGCGCGTGAAGAGGAGGCGGAGTTGATCAAGGCCACCATGGAGGAGATCAACAAGGAGTTCAAGGGCATCGAGCTTGCCGTCATAGATTCAGGCAAGGGTAATGGTTTCATGGATTCTGTCGCGTCGCTCGTCCTTGGGAACAAGGCAGGGATGACCGTCATCGGCCCTGCGAACATCGTGAAATCGATCCGCAAGGATCCTGACAAGATAGAGTTGTTCATGGAGGAGCGTCGTAAGAGGCGCCGCTGATGCCACACCAGTGCGTTCGTTGCAGTAAGTTCTATGATGATGGTTCTGGCGAGATAATGTCCGGTTGCCCGTGCGGCGCAAGATTGTTTTTCTACATAAAGCCTGAGAAGTTGGAGGAGATGAAGAGGCAGGAGGCGCGCAAGTTGACGAAACTCGAGAGCTTCCAGATCGAGCAGGATATCTTCACCATGTTGGGAGTGCAGCCCGATCATCCTGTCGTGCTGGATTTCGAGGTCGTGAACGTTATAAGTCCTGGCAAGTATGAGATAGATGTCGTGCGTCTGTTCCAGGGCAAGCCGCTTATCTTCAAGGTCGAGGACGGAAAGTACGTCATTGACCTTCCTGGGACGTTCCAGAAGTTGAAGGCGCAGCGTCGATGACCACCCGGGCGACGTCCGCCACGAGTGATGCCATCGTCGTCATGTTCATTGAGAATTCGACCATCGATAGGTCCGGGTGGCTGCTGATTATGTTCTTGTGTGTCTGGACGAGCGCCATTCTTTGGCTCGCCACTTTGTCCGCTAGCGCTTTGTCATTGCCGTAGTATGCTTTCATGGCTTCGAGATAATAGTCGTGCATGCCCTGGATCAGTTTCCTGCAGTCCTGTTGTGCTGTCTTCTTGAGGGGTTTGAGCGCTTCAGGCAATCGCGCCGCGATGTCCGCGAGGTTCTCCAGGTGGTGGATGATGGCCCATGTCGCCAGTAGTTGGCCGCCCGGTATCTTGAGCCGTTGTGCCATTGCATGGTCGTTGATGGACCTCTTGAGCAGTCTATATAGGAGGAAGAAAAGGCGGTTTATGTCCTGGTCCCGCAGAAGCGCGCTTTCGCTGTTGATGTTCTCGTCAATCGCGTCCTTGATGAGGCTGCGCAGCATCATGTCCATGCGGCGTATGGTCTTGTCGACTGCGATCTCTTCGAGGTTCAGCAGGTCCTTGGCGATGAGCTGCTTGCCCGTCTGCTCGGTTATCTCGAGCGCGACGAAGTCGTGGAGCATCTCGCGCACTCTCTTCGCTATCGTCGGAAGAGAGTTGCCCGCGAGCACTATGCTGCCGTAGTTGTTGAGGTATGCGGCCGTAATCTCGCGCTGTATCGTGTCGAGCTGTTTTCCGTCGACAGAGATGGTTATCTCTGTGGATGGGGAAGCCATGGGCTCAAGCGAGGGTGTCAAGACGAGCTCAGTGGGGGAGCGCTCGACAAGAACGACGGTGTCGCCCCGTGACAGGCCATTCCGCTTGAGCCAGGCAACCGGTAATGCGATTGTGTGACTGCTGGCTCCTGCTTTCACTAGTTTTCGGACGTGCATTTGCTGTTTTTTGCTTCCTCTTTTTGAATACGGGTACGTACTAAACGTATTGTACGGTGCATATGTACGTTAAAACTATATAAAATTACCGACATTATAGTATTTGGTCGGAACAAAAGGTTTCGGCCGCAACACAACCATGAAGAAAAACGCGAGAAAGACACACACTAGGACGATGGCGTAACGGAAGCAGAGCGCAACACCTCACGTTTCATCGCACAGGCCACGATTGAGCGCAAACGACCAAAACCAACAAGGCTATACGTCGTGACCTTTCCTTTTGTTTTATACTCACAAACCAGACCAACATGGACCAGACCGAACACGAACAAAGGCTGACGCGTATCGTAGCGACGATCGCGACAAGCCTGATAGTGGCGGAGACCGAAGTTGCTTAGAGGTGATTAAGATGACAAGTTACACGAACAATACCAATCCACAATACCGACGCGCGATCGTCCAGGACGTCGCCCACAGTGTGTTTGAATTCGACGATGCGATACAAGCATACATGGAGAACGCCGAGATTGTCGATCCCAGTATCAATGAGAACACGGACGCAGGCTACACGGCCCGTGTCGATGCGATATTGACCGTATGGACAGCGTATGCGACGGCAAACAAGCCGAAGGTATCTGCCCCTGCGGTTCCTGTGAGATCAGTCCCGGCGCCAGCCCACAAGCCCGAACCCCAAAGGTTGGAAACTGTGCTGGCTAACGCGGCTTAAGTTCATCACGTAATCACATCACGAATACGTCACAAAAGGGCGGTGCGGCTATCGCCGTCCTTTTCACAATGACAATCGTACAACCCCCCAACAACCACCCACGCGCGACCCCTTCTAAAAGAAGCGCGGGGCTTTTTATTTTAACTTAGGCGAACACAATGCCACTTCCTAAAAAACATCATTTGCTTTCACGATATGACTCGTTCTTCAAAGGACTTACCGAGAAAGACCGGATTGCGATCCTGCACGACAAGGATCCTGATGGGATATGTTCGGGCGTCATCATCTCGAAGCTCGTCGAAAGACTGCGTGGCAAGCGCGTCGACCTGCGTCTCAACGTCCCTGGCAGCGCCTATCTTCCCACGCCAGAGATCGCGGCAAGGCTGAAGCGTCGAAAGATAAATGTCCTGATAATCAGCGACATAAGCGCTGACAACGAGCCTTCTTTTGTCCGTTCTGTGTCTAAGTTCGCGAGGATAATGATTATTGACCACCACAAGATCTACAACACCTTCAGGGAGAAGAATGTGATCATGATAAAGCCGCAGCTGTTGCAGGACAAGGTGGCTCCTAGTTCTTATTGCACCAGCAAATTCTCTTATGATCTTGGTAATCGCCTATGCGACCTGAGCGATCTTGATTGGCTCGCCGCTGTCGGAAGCATCGCCGACATAGCGCACGCGCCTTGGATGGATTTCATCAGAAAGGTCCATCGAAGGTACAAGGCGCCGATGCGCAAGGATCTTTTCACGACGAAGATAGGTCAGGTGGCCACGGTCATCAACAGCGCGCTTGTCTTCAGCCTGAACAATGTTCCACTCGCTTTCAAGACGGTCTATGGTTCGAAGAAGCCGTCTGATGTCCTTCGCTCCCGTCTGCACATCTTCCACGATGAGGTGCAGGATGAGCTTGACAAGTGGGTGGATCTGCTGGACAGGAAGGCCGAGCGCCATCCTGAGCACGAGCTTATCGTCTATTACATCGAGCCTAAGTTCCACATAAAGAGCACCCTCAGCACGATACTGTCCCTGAAATATCCGAACACCACTCTTGTGCTATTGAGTCCACAGGGCGGGATGATAACCGTGAGCGCCAGGCGCCACGACCAGAAGGTTCCGATGAACTCATTGCTTGAATGCAGTGTTCGCGGTCTGAAGGGCTCTTCTGGCGGAGGTCACATCCCTGCCGCAGGCGGAAGGTTCAGGCGTTCAGACCTTCTGAGATTCAGGAGCCAACTGCTTGATTGTGTTGCCCGACAACGGAAATCTTCTTAAGAGCACGTCGCGTTTGGAGTGCCATGGAATTCAAGGATATCGTCGATGTTCCGACGTGGCAGCGCATGCAGGATTCTGCTTCCGCGGTCCTCAGGGTTCCGGTGGTGACCATCGACACTGCCGGCAGGCAGATGCTTGTCTCGGGTGTCATCCCTGCGTATTCTATCATGATCGAGAACAGGAGCTTGATGCTTGCCTCATCGCGTGCAAGGGAGCTTCACGACAGGATGGAGCCGCACACCTTCCAATGCCAGTCAGGTCCGCACTACGCGCTGGCGCCGGTTTATGTCAATGGCAACCTTCTGTGCGCGATCGTCGCGGGTCCTATGCGTTTCCTTGAGGATATGGAGACGCAGGCGATCTATGTCTCTAAGTTCACCGGTCTCAACAGCGATGACCTCATCAGGGAGATTAAGTCATTTCCATTGAGCACCAACGAGACTTTGGCCGCTTCCCAGGCCGCTGTCGAGACATTGGCGAAGCTATTGCCCGAATCCTCGATGTTCCGCAAGGAGGCGACGCGGCAGATCGGTTCCTTGCGCACGCTTCTTGATTTCTCGAATCAGCTGGGCACGCAGCTCGAGATGAACCCTCTGTTCATCACGACGATAAATTTCTGCGTGAAGCAGCTTGGTGCGCAGGACGCGGCCATCTGGTATCATGACGTGAGGATGAGGTTTTCCAGCGAGGATGATCGTAACTCGCTCTGCTCGGTTGTCGAACAGCGGCTCTTGCCGCAGATCCTCGGCTCTAACACAGTGATGCACGTTCCTGATGCAAGGCACGATTTCACGTTAAGCACTATTCCTCATATCGAGGCATTGCCTAACTCGATCGTCGCCTTGCCGTTGCATGTAGATGGCAAGCCTGAGGGCATGCTTGTCTTGTATTCATCAGTCGGCACTGTCTATGAGTCTTCTCTAGGTGTGATGCAGGGCGTCGCCCAGCGGCTTTCAGCGTCTTTGGAGAAGGCGCAATCCTTGCGTAGCGCCCAGGAGAACGCCGTGACCGACGGTCTCACTGGTCTGCAGAACAAGCGTTATCTTATGGACTCTCTCAAGGCTGAGGTGGCGCGCGCGAAACAGTTCAACCGTCCGACATCGCTGCTGATATTCGACATCGACAACTTCAAGTCCTACAACGATACCTTCGGCCATCCTGCCGGTGACTCGCTTTTGCGCGACATAGGTCATCTCATAAGGCAGAACGCCAATCAGATCGACATCACCTGCCGCTATGGTGGCGAGGAGTTTGTCATAGTCATGCCCGAGACCAATCCTGAGCACGCTGTGCTGCGCGCCGAGAAGCTGCGCCGTTCTATCGCAAATCATCCTTTTGACCATAGGCAGTGCACAGTGAGCCTGGGTCTTGTTGTCGCTATGAGGAGTGATGTTTCTCCAGACACCCTCATCAAGGAAGCGGACAAGGCGCTTTACACCAGCAAGAAGACAGGCAAGAACAAGGTGACGACGATGATAATAGTCGATAACAATATAGCGCCTATCGCGTATGACATGCCGAAGATTGTGTGATTCCGGGATTTTCTGTCTATTTCCCGCTGACGATCTCTACGACGTCCCTGTGCTTGAGCGGATGGTCTTTGCCGACCGTCTTCTTGCTTTTGACGTCGATTGCTCTGATGAAGTTGTTTCCGAAGTCGGAGTGGAGTTTGAACGCGAAGTCGAGCGCTGTCGTGCCTGGCTTCATGAGGAAGCAGTCAGGCAGTATCCTTCCCTGGCTGTCCGTTAGCTTGTTCACTCCGCCCGGGAATATGGCTATGAATTCCAGCAGGTCGAAGACAGCCGCTTCGATGGCTTTCTGCACTCCGCTGCCGCCGAGTTTGTCGAGCACGTTCTTCTGGATGTAGTTTAGTGCCTGTTTCTGCTTTTCGTTGAGGTTTCCTATGGGCTCGAAGGTCGTGCTTCCTGGAGTGTACTTGATTAGTTTGCCTTTGTCCGCTTGTTTGAGGGTCAACTCGCTCTCTGCCGAGACAGGTATGATCATAAGATGCGGAAATTCCTTTTTCACGCGTTCAAGGTTCGCCTGCGCTGTTGGCAGGTCCATCTTGTTGGCCGCGATTATCATCGGTTTTGTGTAGATGCGCAGTTCTCTCGCGAAGAGCTTGATGTCGTCCTCGCTCCACTTTGTGAGTAGTTTCTCGCCGAGATTGGTTTTCTGGAGCATGGTGCCGATTATCTCTTCTGTCGCGCCGATGCCTGTGAATTGCTTGGTTATCGCCAGGCGCATGTTGGCGTGTTCCATCTGCACCTTGCGGCTGAACTTCTCCCATGCCTTGTTGATGATGGCCAAGTACCACATGTCGAGTTCGTGCTCGAGGAATTTGACGTCGTTTGAAGGGTCATATGTGCCAGGGTCGACAGGTTCGCCGCGTTCATTTGTGGTGCCTGCCATGTCGACCACGTGGATCAGCGCGTCAGCGACGCTCAGGTCGTCCAGGAATGATAATCCCAGGCCCTTGCCTTCATGGGCGCCGGGGACAAGGCCCGCTACATCTATCACTTCGACAGGCACGAATCTTGTTCCGCCGATGCAATAGCCGGATCGTGGCGTGCATTGGACTCCTAGCTCTTTGTCCACGCATTGCACGCGGACGAAAGCGAATCCCTTGTTAGGGTCGATCGTCGCGAATGGATAGTTTGCTATGAGTACGTCTGCCAGGGTGAGCGATTTGAAGAATGTGCTCTTGCCGACGTTCGCCTTTCCGACTATACCTACTTGCATGGTGATGGCTCACTGGTCTTGGTTTAAGAGCTTTATGGGCACTGAATACCCGTTCAACGTTCAAACTTCACAATAACATATTTAAAGGCAGTTCACGGATGGAATGCCGTGGCACGTATCTATAAACGCCCAGACCTGTTGAAAGGGGATGATGACAAGATAGACGTCGTTCCCACGCTCAGGCTGGTCTACCGCGACACTTTCAACCTGAAGTACTTCTACCTGCTTTTGCATGAGTGGTTCATCGACAATGATTTCGCGGTCGATGGTGATGGTTATCCCACGCGTTCGGATGAGGATTTCCCTGAGACAGTGTTCATCCATCGTAATTTCGGTTCTGATGTGCAGATTTGGTGGCGCTGGCGCTTTGAGCGTCCATCTCCAACAGGTCCATTGTTCCGCTGGTGCGTGGATGTCGATGTGCAGATCCTGGGCCTCAAGCAGGTAGAGACGGTCGTCAACGGCCAGAAGATGAAGGTCGACAGCGCCGAGTTCGAGATTTTCATCACACCTTCGCTGTTCATGACCACTGGAAGATGGAAGAAGAACCCGATCCTCGCGCAGCTCAAGCCCATGCTTTATGAGACGGTATACAGGAAGATGCGCAACAAGGAGAAGGATCTTTTTGAGAACAAGATGTGGCAGTTGCAGGAGTCTGTCAAGACCTACTTCAAGCTCGGCACCTATCTGCCTGAGCGTCAAAACCAGGAATTTCATCCTAAGTCGGACATGACAACATGAGTTACCCTAGCAAGTTAGGTTCTGTCGGAAAGCGCCAGATAAAGTTCTACGGCCCATTCGACCTGGATAAGCTGCTGCAGGGCATAAAGAAGTTCCTTGACGATCGCAGGTATGAGTTCCACGAGCAGATCAAGATGAAGAAGGGTGGCGAGGGCTGGAAGTTCGAGACCGATTGGAAGTGCTATGTCAAGGCGACGGATTTCGTCAAGAAGGGTATAAACATTTATTTCCTTATTATGGAGATCAAGGACGTCGAGGTCGTGGTTGACGGCAAGAAGACCAAGCTGCAGCACGGCCGTGGAATAATCGAGGTCGACGGCTGGGTTGAGTTCGGCTGGCAGAATGAGTGGAATGAGCTCAAAGGCCTGCGTTCTTGGTACGTGAACAATGTCTACAAGGAACAGATGCTCGGCAAGTGGGCAGACAACCACTGGTATGAGGTCGAGGCTCTGGCGAAGCAAATACGCAACCTGCTCAATTTCGAGGTGAAATAGATGGCTGAAAAGGAAATGATAGTCGCGGAATCGCGCGTCAATTACGAGGGCATATTCTCGATAGACGAGCTCCACAAGACCATCTATGAGTGGCTAGAGCAGAAGAAGTACGACCGCTATGACAAGATCCACACTGAGACGGTCAAGCAGGATGGCAAGTACATCGACATCGAGATGGTGCCTGAGAAGTATGTCACGGATTACTTGAGGTATCACCTCAGGATCAGGATCTACGCATCTGCCCTGAAGGAGGTACTGATCGAGCAGGACGGACGCAAGAAGCGCATGAACAACGGTAAGGTACAGATCGTTCTCGACGCGTTCATCGTCACAGACTATCAAGGCAGGATGGACAGCAGGCCTCTTTACCAGGTGATAAGGATGATCTACGACAAGTACATCTTCAAGGGCGAGACAGCGCGTAATGAAGGGAAGTTGAAGGCCGATGTCGCGCATCTCAAGGAGACCATCTCCAGCTACCTGAACCTCATGAAGCACAGATGAGAAAGGATAGGGATGCTTACGGCCAGGAAGTGCTGGCTTTCTATAAGGGAAAACCTGTGCCTGAGATCGTCGAGCGTGACGATGGATTCATTGATGCTGCTTCTGGTCCGAAGAGATATTTTGCCAGCTTCAAACAATGGCCGTTTTGGCAGCGCAGGGCGTCTGCTTTTGTCAAGGGTCGCGTTCTTGATGTCGGCGCAGGCGCTGGAAGGGTGGCTTTGTATTTACAGAGGAAATGCCACAAGGTCACATCTATCGACGATTCGCCATTAGCTATCAAGGTCTGCAGGATGCGTGGCGTGAAGAACGCCATTGTGCTTTCCTTCGAGCGTATTTCCAGGTTCAAGTCATCTTCATTCGATACAGTCGTGATGTTCGGCAATAACTTCGGTCTTTTAGGAAGTCGGGCGAAGGCCAAGCGGCTCTTGAAGGTCATGCACCGGATCACGTCAGATGATGCGCGCATAATCGCCGAGAGCACTGATCCGTATAAGACCACCAGGCTGTCGCATCTTGCATATCACGCCTTCAACCGCCGGCGTGGCCGCATGGGAGGCCAGTTGCGTTTGAGGATCCGCTTCCAGAGCGCTATCGGCAGATGGTTCGATTATTTGTTCGTTTCCAAGCAGGAAATGAAGGAAATCCTCAAAGGCACTGGCTGGAAAGTCAGGAAGTTCATAGATTCAGGCAGTGCCTATTATGTGGCCATAATCGAGAAAGAATAGAGAAAGTGCAGTTTAGCAGACGAAATTCTTTTAAAGCCACCAAAGGCCGTGCTATGAATCACAGATAATCACATATGATTACCGCCTCCTTAGCTCAGTGGTAGAGCGTCGGTTTTGTACGGATGAAGAGTCCCAAAAGAACCGAAGGTCCAGGGTTCAAATCCCTGAGGAGGCTATAGCGGACGGCTAGTAAGCCCACAACGTAGGGCAAGCCTAACGCTTGTTCTACGAGAAGTACACCACAAATTTTGAGGCCACAAACGGGCTACAAAATTTAAGAACTCCAAAAACATTGTAGTAAGTGCGTACAAGGAACTTTTTGGGTCCAGTCTGGGCCCGAGAGTCTATTAACCACGAAAACTACAGTATTTTGTCAGGACAAACGCATTACAAAATTGATAAACCTGATTTGCCTTATAGAGGTGATGGAGAGGTGCCGTGAGTACTGAAGTGGTGATGCCTTCCGACCTGTCGGATGGCATGATTGGGGACGTGCTGAGTGCAAGAGTCTGGAGACCCAGCATGGACACCACAGACTACCATCATTTCGGCAAACAGTATCAGGCCAGCATTACAAGGCTCTGGAAGGCCAAAATCCCAGAGGACGAGAAGAAGCTTGTCGAGAAGTTCGCCCGCGACTGCAAGTCCGACGGGATAGGTTTGGCACGTCTTACAAAGCTCGTGCGCAACTTGGCCGTCATAGGCGAGATATTGGGCATTCCCTTCAAGAAAGCCACGTCTGAGGACATACGGCGTGTTGTGCACCACTTTGAGATGACTGACTATTCCGTGTGGTGCAAGCACGATGTCAAGGTGATTATCAAGCAATTCTACAAGTGGCTTGACGGCGAAGACTATCCGAAATGTGTGAAGTGGATTTGCACCACCATCCCGAAGAAGGATATGCCTTTGACCAAAGAGGCAGAATTGCTTACTGAGGCGGAGATCAACAAGGTCATTGATGCAGCTGGCCACCCTAGAAACAAGGCTATTATTGCCATTCTTGCAGAGAGTGGGGCACGCATTGGAGAGATAGGAAACCTAACCATCGGTCAAGTCAATATCGACCCTAACGGCACTGTCTTGAATGTCTCAGGAAAGACCGGACGCCGCAGGTTGCGCATCATCTCTGCCACCCCGTACTTGTTGCGCTGGCTTGACATCCACCCAGACAAGTCAAACCCGTATGCTCCCTTGTGGGTGAACATTGGTACGATGAGCCATCACCACCAGATGAGTTACCAAGGTATTCGAGTGATGCTCAGAGACACCTTCCAGAAGTCAGGCATAAAGAAGCGCTGTCACCCTTACATATTCCGCCACAGCCGCGCCTCCCAACTTGCGCGGCACTTGACTGAGTTTCAGATGAACAGTTACTTCGGCTGGATGCAAGGAAGCACTATGCCAGGGTTGTACGTGCACATTTCTGGCAAGGATTTGGATGAGGACATTCTCCGCATCAATGGTATGAAGCCAGGACAGCCCTCCCTTCCATACAAGCCACAAGTAAGAATGTGTCCTCGCTGCAAGGAAGTCAACAGCCAGAACGCTTTGTATTGCTGCAAGTGTGCGGAGATAGTTGACCCCTCCCTCGCACTCAAAACCAAGCTCGAAGAATCTCAACGTCAAGTGGAGATGGTCAAGACTCCCTTCCTGGAATGGGTACAGAATGATGCGGAGCTGCGTGACCTTCTCAAGCGTAAGAGTGTGGAGTTCAAGGATGCCATACTTGCGATGGAGGCTAAATGAGTGTGGCCCGCCTAGGGGAACCCTCCCCCTCATTATATGATGTAACGAAATTCCGCTCACCTATTTTTGTCGACGGAAGCAATGGGGTCGTGGGACAGGTTCCTGACCTCGTATAGCGGAAATGACCTTGGTGTGCTGGTCTCCGCTCACCTTGATGTGCTGAGAAAAACAAATGGTTGAAACGCAAGATGCAGAGCAGGACTTGTTGTGGATTGGTCTTCTTGCAATACTTGTGTTAATCTACAGATATCAAGAGCAGATTATGGAGTTCTTGAACGCGTTCTTTGTTGTAGTTGGTGGAATTGCATTGATTAGTGCAGTGTTGCACAATTAGTCTAGTTCTCTAGGATGATTACTACTGCTCGTTTTCCGATGTATCTTTTGGGTGCGCCTATTTTTGCTGCGTTTCCGA
>JAGVQG010000034.1 GCA_020051845.1 archaeon
GGAAACGCAGCAAAAATAGGCGCACCCAAAAGATACATCGGAAAACGAGCAGTAGTAATCATCCTAGAGAACTAGACTAATTGTGCAACACTGCATATTTTTTTGATTTATGATGATTATCAGCGAAAGCTACAAATACACCCCTTCTTATCGTGATGTCATGGCTTTGACATTCTCGGACATCGCGGGTTTCACGATGGTGGGCAGCATCGCCATCAGCACGGGCGGTTTCCTGCAGCAGCTTGATTTCGTGAAGGGTCACACCGGCTGGTTGCAGCCCTTCCCGATGTTCCTTGTCGCTGGCCTGTTGGTCCTTCTCGCTTCAGGCCTTATGCTCATCCACAGGATGGTCTTGAGCAGCGAGCACGTCAATGAGAGGATCAGGGCGTCGGTCGAGCACATCACGGCTTACATGGTCCTCGGCGGGATGCTCCTGTTCATGCTTGCCACTGGTGTTTGCACCTGGCTTTTCGTGACAT
Organism: archaeon; assembly: GCA_020051845.1. Classification (GTDB taxonomy): domain Archaea; phylum Nanobdellota; class Nanobdellia; order Woesearchaeales; family ARS49; genus JAGVQG01. Next base: position 480 of record JAGVQG010000034.1, read on the forward strand.
CCAGGACTGTATGAGCGCGGGTTTGTCTTCTTCCTAGAACTTCAGCGTCTCGTCTATCTCTCTTGCCGCCCTTTTCAGGTCGTCTATCGTCCTGTCCATGTCCCTACGCAGTTCGTCAAGCAGTATCTCGAGGCGCGGGTCGCGCAGCCAGTAGCGCTTTCCGTCATGCACCACAAGGCCTGATTCCATCAGGTTGTTGAGGTGGTGCACGACAGTGGCGCGCGTCAACCCGAGCGTCTCTGCAAGGTCGTCAGAAGACAGCGGATGGCCTCGCTTCGCAGCCTTTAGCAGATCAAGGAATATCCTGAAGGCCGACCGGTCCTTGTCGCGTTCGCCGAAAAGCCCCAATGAGTTGCCGAGCCATTGCAGCTCGTCGTTCATGGTGGCGTTGACTGGCTTGCGCGTGTGTATGATGGTTATTCTTTGGTGGACGATTACCATTAGCCCATGTAGACAGGCACCTCTGCCTTGGCTGTCTGCGCTTCGCGCTTCTTGTTCTGCTTCTCGGCTTTTTCCATGGCCTTGGGCTTGCCTATCTTGCCGAACTCGTCCTCGTATTTCTTGAGCGCTTCGCCCAGGATCTTGTGTATCTGCTTGGCGTGGAACGGGTCGAGCATGACGACGTTGTGCACGAGCACGAATGTGGCCGCGGTCTTGTTTCGCGGGTCTGTCCTCGGCGTCACTGACTTGAAATCCAGCATGATCTGCGATGGCGTGAAATTTATGCTTGTCTCATGGGCGAAGAACGCCTGTCCGTCCACTATGTTCATGTTCACTTCTGGCATTTTGTCCTCCTAGAGAATGATCGGCTCTCCCCGTAATACCCTTTCCCGTTTTTCCTTGTCAGGCACGAGTTCTTCGACGCTCGCGCCGGGAATGGTCTTCTTGAACTTGGTCCTCTGGTGCCATTCGCGCAACGAGGTGGCATCCTTGGGGTTGACGAAGAAGTTGACGTCGAACCATTCGATGATCTTCTCGCCGTGGTGGTTCCTTGTGGCGATCTTGCATTGGTAGGGCTTGACTTCGTGTATGGAGCACCCGTCTATCTTGTCGTGGAATACGCACTGTCCGTAGGGCTCGCTCTTGAGCTTCGGGCGGTAGAGCGTCGTGTTGAACTTGGTGACTTCCCGCAGGTATTTCTTCTTGAGTTCGTCTTCTGTGACGCCGAGGTGCGCCGCGATATCTGGCAAATCCTCTTTGATCAGCACGCCCGATCCGTATTGGCAGGTCTGGTCTTCCTTGTCAGGAGGGCCTGATAGCTGCTCGATCACGTTCTTCGGCGTCGAGCGCCGTATGTCTGCGTGCTCTTTGGGCACATATGGATCGAAGCGTTCTGTCATGCGTGTCCTACTGCGACGATATCTGCGGTTTTCTCTGCTCCCTCATGCAGGTATCTTTCGAGCGTTTCGATTTTTGCGAGTATCTCTTTGCATCTGTCGAACCTGATTTGGACTGCGGTCTCGGCTGAGTATCCCACACGCCTTGAGGGGATATCCGCTATCTCCAATGCGGTTATGTTCTCGGAATTTATTGTCTTTAAGATTGCATTGAGCAGTTTGATCGCGACCCCGCCTTCGGATGTTTGGAAGTTGAGCACTCCCATGGATTGTTTTATCCAGTGTCGTTGTTGCGCGCATCCTATCCCGTATAGTCTGAATGTGGATTCATTGGGAACAGGATGTTTGCCAATGGCGTTCTCGAAGATCCCTTTCCATTCGATGAAGAACAGTTCGATTTCTGTCAGAAACACAAGGACTTCGTCGCTGCGTGCTTTTGCCGGACTGACGGATACTGTCGTCATTCGAACACCTCTGCTATTGCCGGGTGTAAGCCGCCCTTGTATATAATCCTTTGGACGCAACGTGCGAAAGGTTTATATATAGGTTGGTCATAATGCACTTACGTTGACTTGAAGTCAACGAATAACTATCATAGACAACGAGGTTCGGGTCGAATGAAGGACAAAACGCAAGTTAACAACGCCCCTAAGCAGGGAGATGCCGTGAAGCCACAGGAGACCCCGAAAGGCAATCCTGAGGCTGTCCCTGTTCAATGCCCTGATGGCAAGATCACCGAACTCACCGACACTCTCAAACATCTGCAGGCTGATTTCGAGAACCACATCAAGCAGTTTGACAAGCGTTCAGCGCAGCTGTGCGAACAGGCGAGCGCAAGGGTTCTTGTGAAGGTGCTTTCGATCGTTGATGAGTTCGAGCGCAGTCTCAAGCAATTGGAGGACGCCAAGATCGATCCGAAGCTCATTGAGGGCATGAGGATGGTCAACAAGAACGTCCATGGAGTGCTTGACGCTGAAGGTGTGAGGCCTATTGAATGCATCGGCAAGAAGCTCGACCCTTTCAGGCACGAGGTCCTTAGGAAGGTCAAGAAGGACGGCGTCGCCGATGACACGATCGTCGAGGAGCACGTCCGCGGCTACCTGCTCAAGGACAAGGTGCTGAGGCATTCGAAAGTGACCGTGGTTTCAAACGGGGTGAATTAGTATGGAAGAGCTGATAGTTGCGATGGTCATCGGCGCGATAGTCGCTTTCGCCATAATCATGATATTCGCATTGGTTCCGTCGCAGAAGGAATCGATGAAGTGCGTGTTCTGCGATGAGACAAAGAACAAACAATCCTTTAGGAGGTAATCAACATGGGTAAGACAATCGGCGTGGACCTTGGGACTTCAAACTCTGCAGCTGCAATTCTGGAAGCGGGCAGGCCCAAGATAATCCCTTCGGCAGAAGGCGCATCTCTCTACGGCAAGGCATTCCCGAGCGTGGTGGCTTTCACAAAAGACGGTCAGATGCTTGTCGGCGAGCCGGCCAAGCGTCAGGCAGTCAGCAACCCGCAGGGCACCATCATGGCTGCGAAGCGGAAGATGGGCACTGATTTCAAGTACAAGGTATTCGGCAAGGAATACACTCCGCAGCAGATAAGCGCTTTCATCCTTCAGAAGATCAAGCGCGACGCAGAGGCCTTCCTTGGGACGTCTGTCGACAAGGCAGTCATAACAGTCCCTGCTTATTTCAACGATGACCAGCGCCAGGCGACAAAGGACGCTGGAACGATCGCGGGTCTTGAGGTCATACGTGTTGTCAACGAGCCGACATCGGCTGCTTTGGCCTACGGCCTCGACAAGGGTGACAAGACGCAGACAATCCTCGTCTTCGACCTTGGCGGCGGCACTCTGGACGTCACGATAATGGAGTTCGGCGACGGAGTCTTCGAGGTCAAGTCCACTTCAGGCGACACCCAGCTCGGTGGCACTGACATGGACAACGCGATCATCAACCACATAATCAAGAAGTTCGAGGAGGAGTCAGGCGTCGACCTCAACGACGACGAGACCGCGATGCAACGTGTCCGCGAGGCTGCCGAGAAGGCCAAGATCGAGCTCTCCACCACGATGGAGTCCGAGATCAACCTGCCGTTCATAACAGCGACTGACAAGGGCCCGAAGCACTTGGCGATGAAGCTCACGCGCTCGCAACTTGAGAAGCTTGTCGAGCAGATTGTCAGGCGTTGCCAGAAGTCGCTTGAACAGGCGATGAAGGACGCGAAGATGACGCCCAAGGACATCAGCAAGATGATCCTGGTCGGCGGTCCCACAAGGATGCCGATCGTCCAGCGTAATGTCGAGGAATGGGTCGGCAAGAAGGTCGAGCGTTCCATCGACCCGATGGAGTGCGTCGCCATGGGCGCTGCCGTCCAGGCCGGTGTTCTCGCAGGAGACATCAAGGATGTTCTCTTGCTCGACGTCACGCCATTGTCGCTTGGAATCGAGACCCTTGGCGGTGTCTTCACCAAGCTGATCGATCGCAACACCACTATTCCGGCGAAGAAGGCCCAGATTTTCAGCACAGCGTCTGACAACCAGCCTGCTGTCACCATCCGTGTAGGCCAGGGCGAGCGTCCGATGTTCAATGACAACAAGGTGCTGGGACAGTTCGACCTTGTCGGAATCCCGCCCGCGCCAAGAGGCGTCCCTCAGGTCGAGGTCATTTTTGATATTGATGCCAACGGCATCCTGCACGTGACAGCCAAGGACAAGGCCACTGGCAAGGAGCAGTCGTTGCGCATCACAGCGCCCAACAAGCTCTCAGAGGCAGAGGTCGAGAAGATGAGGAAAGCGGCCGAGGAGCATGCCGAGGAGGACAAGAAGCGCAAGGAAGAGATCGAGCTTGTCAACAATGCCGAGGCACTTGTCTACCAGATGGAAAAGACGTTCAAGGACCTTGAAGGAAAAGTCCCTGAGAAGGAGACAAAGGAGATCAAGGACAAGATAGACGCGCTCAAGAAGCTCTTGGAGCCTGAAAAGAAGGACTACGCCAAGCTCAAGACAGCGATGGACGAGCTCAACGAGATCGCCCAGAAGGCAGGCGCCGAGCTGTATAAACAAGCCCAGGAAGCCGAGGCCAAGAAGGGCAAGGCAGGCAAGAACGACGCCGATGGAAATGGCAAAGGCGATCCAGGCGACGATGTCGTAGACGCCGAAGTGGTCAAGGAGAGCAAGTCGGACAAGAAAGACAAGAAGTAAAAAGAAAAGTAGATAAATCAGCAAAACACTGGAAACTGCGATGGAAGAGACCCTTATCATCTGGGTGTTGTGCGGCGTCGCAGTCTTCTGGCTGCTCAACAGGATGCTCGCTGGCTGGGCTGTCAAGCGCCTTGCTCGCATGCAGTACGAGGACGACATTCGGCGCGTCCTCTATGGCAAAGAGCACCAGGTGAAAGGGCGGTTTGAATGACCTTAGTGGTTTTCGATTTCGACGGCACATTGTACGATAGCGAGGCCGAGGTATGGAGGACGATATCCTTCCAGAAGCGCTTTGCCCCTGAGCTTGCGGTCATCAAGACACGGCAGGACTTGCGTGACATCTATCGCGGCAATTTCTATGAAGAGGTTTGCCGTTGGAACAGGATGCCGATAAAGCAGGCGCCTGCTCTCGCGCGCAGGATGCGCAAATGCTTTGTGCGTGATTATTCAGCTCCGATCATTCCTGGAATAAAGGCAGTGATCAAAGCGTTATCCAAGGGATTCCAGCTTGCTGTCGTTTCTAGCAACTACGGATCAGCCATGCGCAAGCTTCTGAGGCGCGATGGGATCGAGAAGTATTTTGTGGCCGTCTCTGGCGCCGAGTCTGGCAAGTCCAAGAAGGATAGGATCGTCGCTTTGCTCAAGCGCAGGCACGTCAGGCCAGAACAGGCAGTCTACGTGACTGACACGACAGGTGATGTCAAGGAATCAAGGAAGGCTGGGCTGGAAGTCATCGCTGTCGGCTGGGGTTTCCACTCAGTGGCAGCGTTAAGGAAGACTGGGGCGAAGGTCATAAGAAGGCCTGGCCAACTGCCGAAGATTATGGGTGATTACATTGGCTGCTAAAGATCACTACGAGACTCTCGGCGTCCCTCGTGACGCTACTAGCGAGCAGATCAAGTCGGCTTACAAGAAGCTCGCCAAGAAGTATCATCCTGACGTGAACAAGGCGTCTGACGCGACTGACAAGTTCAAGGAGATTTCTGAGGCAGCGGCTGTCCTTGGGAATGATGAGAAGCGCGCCCACTATGACCACTATGGGACGTCTGAAGGCCAGCAGTTCAGCGGCGGTTTTGAGGGTTTCGACTTCTCGAACTTTGACTTGTCAGGTCTTGGTGATTTCGGCGATTTGTTCGACATGTTCACAGGCGGCTCTGGCCGTGGAAGACGTGGTCATCGTAAGGGCCGCGATCTGTTGTACGACCTTGACATCGACCTTGAAGAGGTGGCGAAGGGCACTGAGAAGGGGATCAAGGTGCACAAGCTCGCTGTTTGCGAGGATTGCGATGGCACAGGTGCGAAAGATCCTTCTGACATCGATTCTTGTCCTACTTGCGGCGGTTCTGGCATGGTGAGGATAACCCGGCAGACGCCTTTCGGCTACATGCAGTCCACGCAGCCTTGCCAGGCGTGCCGTGGCGAGGGCACGCGCATCAAGCATCCGTGCAAGAAGTGCACTGGCCGCGGAGCTGTCGAGCAGACCACTGAGATCGAGGTCAAGATCCCTTCAGGTGTCGAGGACGGTATGCGCTTGCGCGTCGCAGGGCAAGGTGAAGCAGGTGGTCGTGGCGCTCCATCGGGCGACCTCTATGTCGCAGTGCACGTTCGCGATCACGACATTTTCACGCGCGAAGGCGATGATTTGAAGATGGAGACCGAGATAACCTTTGGCCAGGCTGCTTTAGGTGATGAGGTCGAGGTTCCGACGATCGAAGGCAACGCGACGCTGAGAATCCCTGCGGGCACTCAGCCAGGCACTGTCTTTGCCATGCGCGGCCATGGGCTTCCCAATCTCAGAGGTCACGGAACAGGCGCCCAGATGGTGACTGTAAAGGTCAAAGTGCCGACGCACATCAGCAAGAGGCAGGAGGAGCTGATACGCGAACTTGAAGGCAGTCAAAAGCACAAGAAAGGATGGTTGGGGCTTTAGGAGTGTACGCTTCGTCGTCATTTGATGGACGCGCGAAGTGCACCGATGCTTTTGTAGGCCTTGAACTTGCCTTGTTTCTCTAGCGAGCGGACCTTTCTCACAAACTCGGGCCGCAGGTTGGGCTCGAGTAGTTCCTGGTCGAAGCGGTCGATGACGTAGTTGACGGCGTCGCTCTTGTTCTTGAGCCCGTACTTGCCTTTGACTATCGTCAGGATCCTGTCTTCGTACTCGCCAAGGTTCACTATCGCCTGTACCATGTTGCACCGTTGCTGTCGTTCATGCCCATATATTATAAAATATAATAATACATTATAAAAAGCTTCCGTTGGCACGGTCCCTGTCAGGCGGCAAATCCCTCCGCATCGTTGCGCGTCCATATTCAACACGAGGTGAGAGGGATTCAAATGGTCTTGCTGACGAAACCCGGAACGCACGCGGTTCATCCGAAGAACTTGCGGGAGAACGCACATTTTAAATAATCATTTGCCTAAAGTAAGGTCATGGCAAAAAAGATCGGCAAGTTCATCTATTGGGCGCCAAGGATCCTCTCAATCATTTTCATCCTGTTCCTTGCGTTGTTTTCGTTGGACATCTTTGGCAATGGCTATGGTTTCTGGGAGACGGTCGTCGGATTGTTCATGCATAACATCCCGTCGATGGTCCTCTTGGTCGTGCTTTTGATCGCCTGGAAGCATGAACTGGTCGGAGCGGTAGCCTTCACGCTAGCAGGACTGATCTTCATCGGTCTGTTGGCGACGCGCCGGTCGTTTGAATGGTACATGCTGTCCTGGTTTTTCACCATCGCAGGACCGGCGTTCCTCACAGGTGCACTGTTCTACGTGGGTTGGAGAAAGAAAAGAAAATCTTAGTGTTTGAGATGTTCTACACGGTTACGACTCTCATTTCTCTTTTTTCTCATGTCTCTGATCGCTGATTCGACGTCTGATGCTTTCAGTCCTTTTGCACGCGCGAAGTCCCTGGTTTTCTTGATAAGCGCGTCAATACTTTCGAAAGAGTCGTCTTCTCCACCTCTTTTCATCTTACACTGGTTCGTCCTTCGCGACCTCTCGCTTCTCATGTTTTCATCGCCAACCGTTTCTTGCTTTCGACTTCTTTCAAGTAGTTCTCTTTGCTTACGACGCTCTCACCCGTCTTTTCTTCGAGTGCAGTCCGGGCTATTCCTGCGACAGAACCTCCTTCATTTGCGGCTATTTTGTTCTCGTCAAAGCCTTGTGCATCTTTCTTTCGAGCTATCTTTGTGGTCGACGCCTCGCCGAGCATTGTGAATATCAGCTCAAGGTCGTTCATATGATCGCGCAGGTTCTGGGCATCTATGCCTTTGACTTTCCTGTACTCACTTGGCGTGATGCCAAACGTCGCTTTCGATATCTCTGCGGTGAGTATGGCGAATTCGGGTGGTGTTTTCACATCCCTGTTCTTCCATTCATCGGTCAGTTCGTCCCTTATGGCGATGCCGCGTACGCGTTTCTCGATCCATTCGTCAGAGTATCCTTTCGCCCGGTAAATCATCTTCATGCGTTTCTGTGCTAGTTCAGGATCCTGGATTTCCTGTACTCGCTCATAGCCGACCTTTGCGAGCCAACGTTTGAACGGTTCGGCCTTTTGTGAAGGGATTGATTGTATAAGTCTGAACGCATTTTCAGTATCCACGCAATTCAATAATTGAGGACCGCCAGATGTGGCTATCTTAAGGGGGGTGACAATTTGTCCCCACCCTTCATTGAAGGCTTCATCACGACGTCTCATCTTTTTGATATAGTCAGATGGATTTGGGGTGTTTGTTAGAACCCGTACGATGTCTGTGACCACGAAATACCAGTGGTCTTGATGTCTGTGTCTTCTGATATTTTCTCCTTCAAATACCACCATCGCGTTCTCTGCTTCCATCGTTCACACCTCACAACAGTCTGGATGCAAGAACGAAAATCTTATTCAAATACTGCGCGAGGTGGTGTCCAGTGGGTAGTGGAAAATAAGCGAAAATTTTCTGGTTTGAACCCGTGGTTAATGATTTCTCAATCAGGCTTGAATTCCAGTCCTTCGTTGTTGTACGCGTGGAGCGTTATCCCTGGTTCCTTCGTGACAGTGCCTACGCATCTGTGCTCGAGATTGTGTTCCTTCGCGACGCGCATCACGTCGTCAGGGGTGTCGGTGATTATGAGCATTCCGTGTCCCATGTTCCAGGTCTTGTACGCCTCGGTATCCTGCACATTGCCCCTTTCTATGAGGTGATGCATGATGAGTGGTATCGGGCCAAGGTTGTTCAGTAGCGCGCCATAGCCTGATGGTTTCAGCGCCCTCCCGAGTTTGCCTGGTATTCCGCCTCCTGTTATGTGCGCGACTCCTGTGACATGCGCTTTCGGTTCGTCCATGGTACCGCCGTTCATGTCGCATACTGCCGCGCAGTATATTTTGGATGGCTCAAGGATATGCTCGGCGAGGAATTGGCCGTCTTTTGTCTCGTGCCAGTTTTCGCCGAGTGAATTCCTTGCTATCTTGCGTGCCAATGACAGTCCGTTGGATCGCAGGCCGTTCTCGAGCAATGACACGATGTGTTGTCCAGGCCGTATCTCTTTTCCTGTCAGCAGACGTTCCTTTCTCGCGAACCACACGCAGCCAGCGCCCCAGTTGTAGTTGAAGTCGCCATAGCCGCTGACCCTTGCTCCTAATTCGGCCACCTCTCCGTTTATAATCGCGACTCTCGCCGCGTCAGCTGCCTGCACGTATCCTGTTGCCAGCTGTCTGACTTGTTGTAAGAACGGATTTTTGTCCTTGTCCGAGAGGCTGCGCACGTCGAGTATAGAGCCGACAAGCACTGGCTCTCCGCCACGGACGACCGCGTCGTCGCAGACCATGGCGAGCAGGTCGTAGGCGACTGTGTCATGCTTGCCTATGCGTTCGCCTATCTCCATCTTCGTGCCGACGCCATCGAATCCAAGGCACATCACGGTGTCTTCAGGCAGACCGCCGACATTTATGACGCGCAATCCTGTGAAGTCGTCGAAGGGCGTGAATATCTCGCCCAATCGTCCCTTGCGATTCTTCCACGTGGCTTTCGCCGCGTTGTAGAGGATCTTTGATACATCATCCCCGAATTCGATGTTCACTCCGGATTCAGCGTAGGTTGTCATTGTCATTCCTCCATCACTTGAAATAATTGACGCCGTTCCTGAAGACCTGAAGTCCAGGTCCTTCTGTCGGCAGAGGCTGGCCTGCGCGTTGTAGTTTCTCTTTGGTCAGTTGCCAGTCAGGTAATTGTGTGAATGCTATGGCTCGTTCAGGATGCGGCATCATGCCGATGAGCCTGCCGCTCGGGTCGGTTATGGACGCGATTTGTTCCAGCGAGCCGTTGGGGTTTGGCGTGAGATGTTGGCTTTCGCAGACAGGTCCGTATTTGTATCTCGCCGCGACTTGGCAGTTATGCACGATTTTCCTGAGTGTATCGTCGTCAGCGAAGAACTTTCCTTCGCCATGCGCGATAGGCAGGCTTATGAGCCTGTCAAGCCCATATGCTATTATCCACGGCGAGTCTCCGGATAGCTCAAGGTCGACCCATCTGTCCATGTATCGTGCGGTGTCGTTGTGGATTAGGGCTGATTGCCTCTCTCCATAATTTCCGCCAAGCGCTGGCAGGAGGCCGAGGTTGACCATGACTTGGAATCCGTTGCAGATGCCGATCGCAAGGTTGTCGCTGTGCACGAATTCCTGCATCTCGTCCCAGAGATGGTTCTTGATCTTGCTGGCGAGCGCAGTGCCTGATCCGAGGTCGTCACCGTATGAGAACCCGCCGGGGAAGGCGAGTATGCGGTAGTCTTTGAGAGTTTCAGGGTTCTTTATCAGGTCGTTGACGTGCACTATCTTGGCCGAGGCGCCTGCGAGCTCGAAAGCGGTTCTGGTCTCGTCGTCGCAATTGATGCCATATCCTGTCAGCACAAGTGTAGGAGGGTTTGCCATTTCAGTAATCCTTGAATGTTGATTTGTATTGCGTGAGCATCAGATCAACGTCAGTGTCGATCATGCATCTGCCATCTTCGCCCGCGATCCTGAATCGTGGGTTCTGTCGTGTGTGTCCTATGGCGTTGCATGATGTTCCTTTCATCGCAGCTTCGAAGCGTTCCTTGTTCTGCGCAGCGACTGTGACTACCGCGCGTCCCTGGCTCTCGGAGTATAGGAATGCCTGGTCGCTTAGGTTGTCCCAGGTCATGTGCGTTGGTATCTCGATGTCCATTCCAAGGCGACCGCCCATCGCGGTCTTGGCGAGTGCGACGACAATGCCGCCCTTGTGCACGCTTTGCGCTGATGCGACAAGCCGTTGTTCGATAGCGTTCTGGAGCGAGACATAAAGCGCAGCGTTTTTCTTTGCATCTACTTTTGGACAGTTGTTGCCGATGTATTTGGTGCCTCTTGTCTCTTCACCCATCATCGCGTAGAGTTCGGACCCTCCCAATTCATCTTCAGTGTCGCCTAGCACGTAGACAATATCGCCCGCGACTTTCGCGTCGAGCGACACGATCTTGGTCGCGTCGTCGATCACGCTTATGGTCGATATCATCAATGTCGGTGGTATCGAGACCTTTATGGGATTTCCTTGCTCGTCGAAGCCTTTGAAGTCGTTGAACATGCTGTCCTTTCCTGAGATGAAAGGTGTCTGGTAGGCCACAGAGTAGTCGAAGCACGCTTCTGCTGATTTGCGCAGCTGCCAGAGACGTTCAGGGTCGTTTGAACTGCACCAGCAGAAGTTGTCCATGAGCGCGATCTTCTCGAGTTTGGCACCTGCGCAGATGGCGTTGCGTATTGCTGTGTCTATCGCGCACGCTGCCATGTGGTAGGTGTCGATGTCGCTGTATGACGGATTTATTCCCTGCGAGAGTATGACTGCCTTGGGTGAGTCGAGCACTGGCTTGAGCGCTGTGGCGTCGGCGTTCACCCTTCCTCTGCCTTGCAATGGCTTGAGCACTGATCCTGCCTGGACTTCGTGGTCGTATTGTTGTGATATGAACTCGAAGCTTGCGATGTTGGGTCGGGCGAGCATGCTGTGCAATGATGTTGTGAGGTCGCTTAGCGTGATGCCTGGCTCGTCGTGTTGATGCAACACGGGTTTTGTCTCCAATGGCCGTGGCGGCAGACCGTCGTGCAGGAAGTCCATGTCAAGGTCCATGACGACCTCGCCGTCGTACTTGGCGACGCATTTGCCTGAGTCCGTGAACTCGCCTATGACAGTGGCTTCGACGCCTCTGCTTTCCATAAGTTCATTGAACTCTTTCCACTTTGCCTTTGGGACCGCAAGCGTCATTCGTTCCTGCGCTTCTGAGATCCAGATTTCATCCTTCCGAAGTCCTGCGTATTTGAGCGGTACTTTGTCGAGTTCGACTTCAGCACCGCCTGATTCCTTGCACATCTCTCCGACCGAACTTGCAAGTCCGCCTGCGCCGTTGTCTGTTATGCTGTTGTACAGGCCTCTGTCGCGGGCTTCCTTGATGACAGCATCGCTGAGCTTCTTCTGCGTGATCGGGTCGCCGATCTGCACAGCCGTCGCAGGGCTGCCTGAGTCTAGTGCTTCTGATGAGAATGTGGCGCCGTGTATGCCGTCCTTACCTACTCTTCCACCTGCCATGACTATGTAATCGCCAACCAGCGCGGCCTTGGCGCACGAGTCTCTTCCAGCCGACGTTCTTGTAATCAATCCGCCGACGCCGACGAAGACCAGGGGCTTGCCCTTGTATCTTTCATCGAAGTGCACAAAGCCTTGTGGTGTGGGGATTCCTGAGCAGTTGCCGCCGACATTGACGCCGTCGATGACTCCGTCCATGATCCTGCGTGGTGAGAGCATCGCTTGCAGCTGTCCATTGCGTTTTTGAAGCAGCGCTTTCTTGTCCCAGGGATAACCGAAGCAGAATCCATAGATGCCGAAGATAGGTTTTGCGCCAAGCCCGAAACCTATGGCGTCCCTGTAGACGCCGACAATGCCTGTGATCGACCCGCCGAATGGATCGAGCGCTGACGGGCTGTTGTGCGTCTCTGCCTTGTATGTGATCAGATAACGGTCATCGAATCCTATCGCTCCGGAATTGTCAGTGAAGACCGAGATGCAGAAATCGTCCTTGCCCTTCAGCTTGCGGATGGTCTGCGTCGCGCGCTTGATGTAGTGCTTGTAAAGGCCGTCTTTTATGTCGTCGATGGAGTCGGCGAAGATCGTGTGCTTGCAGTGCTCTGACCATGTCTGCGCCAGGGTCTCAAGTTCTATGTCGCGTGGGTTGCGCCCCTTCGCGCGGAAGTGGTCGACGATCGCCTTCATATAGCTAAGGTCGAGCGCCAGAGGCCCGCGTCTTGTGCCGTCGGCGTTTGCTATTCCTTCCTTGCCAGTCTTGACCAATTCTTGGTCGTCCATCGATAAGATGTCGACGATATCCACTGGCGGCACTGCGCCGAGCTTGACTTGCGGGAAGATGACATCCATCCCGTTCTGGCCAAGGTATTCCTCTTTGCTTTTGATATGGACGCGCTCAATCAGCGTGTTCGCCATTGATTCTCCAAGTTTCTGGACTGTTTCGCGGTTCATGTCGCCTGATAAGAGCATGAGTCTTGATGTCGCCGCTCCTTCGTTGGCAGGAAGTTGTGCTTTGAGCGCGTCTTCAAGGCTTTCTTCCAGTGTCTCTGCGACCCTGTCCTTGACTCCGGGCAAGAATCCGACTTCCACTGCCCAATCAAAGTCCTTTGGTGTTGTCGGTTTTGATATTGATGCTTCCTGCGTCACAGGGTTGGTGAGCATCGATGCGACTTTCTGGAGTTCTTCTCTTGAGAGTGAGGTTTGGAGCGTGTAGACATCGGCGAGTTGGACATCGCTTACAGGGAAGCCGTTCCTTACAAGCTTGTCCTTCGTCACAGAAGCACGTGCGTCAGGGACTTTGGAGATTATCTCTATCCTTTCAGCCAATACAACCACCTATTCCGCCGTTCGATTTATCATATTATATTGCAGTGTTGCACAATTAGTCTAGTTCTCTAGGATGATTACTACTGCTCGTTTTCCGATGTATCTTTTGGGTGCGCCTATTTTTGCTGCGTTTCCGA
>JAGVQG010000038.1 GCA_020051845.1 archaeon
TCGGAAACGCAGCAAAAATAGGCGCACCCAAAAGATACATCGGAAAACGAGCAGTAGTAATCATCCTAGAGAACTAGACTAATTGTGCAACACTGCAAATTTAATAAATAAAATAAGGAACCTGTGATGAAGCCTTGCAGCGCCTATCGCTGCATCCAGCTCTCATACACGAAGAACAGTTCCTGCTTCTTTAGCTCGTCCTCTATCTCATTGATGAAGTCATCAGCTGCCATTGTTGTTCCCCCCGTTAAACCCAATCGTGTTCTTGCACGCCTGCTGGGTCGATACGATCAACTTCTATGTGGACCATGCGGCCGTCCTTGGTCTGCAGGTCCATCTCCCCACCTGAGCGAAGCCGCTCAAAGATGTGTGCAAGTTCAGCGTCGGATATGCCGTCTATCAACATCTTTGACCTCCCCTTATAGAATACAATGTCTTTCGCAATATTTACGGCTTTCTTTAAGGTGATATATAGTATTTAGAAAGTCGGATCAGCTGTCGTCAAGAAGGGTCATGTCCATGGTATCAGCGAAAACGTCGATATCAATGATTCCATCAATGATGTGATCAAGGCCATCCACTTTCAGCCTCATCCGCCACTTGTTATCATGCATGCCCAGTCCTGCGAGATAGTCTGCACGAGACACCTTGTTGTGCACGAGAAAAGGGAGTGCTTGGGACTGCATAACATGCGCTATGATCGCAGCAGGCGTCTGAGCATCAGGAGCTGTTTTGAGGCAGCCCATTGACTTAGGATAATGAGTGTATAATTCGCTATTGTCCCGCCAACAGATGTAGAACTCCTTCATGGTTCCCCCTGCACGACTCATATTTTAATGGTTTATATATGGTGTGAACCACTGGCTCAGAAGCTGCCGAGAGTGCTCTGGCTCTTCGATGTAATGGCCTTTGCCAGGTCGATGCCGACGACCTCGAAGATCTTCTCAACAGCAGGAACGACCTGGTGCTCGACATAATATTCGCCGTCATAATCCGCCTGTGTTATCTCCTCTGGCAGGCGCACATTGTCGCGGATGCGGCCCTTGCCCTTGATGACGACATAGGTGATCCGTGTGCCAGCGCCGACCTCGGTGCCCCGATCCTTCATACGTTGCGCAGCGGCGACATGTGGACCGATCGATTCGTAGCTGCCGATCTCTTTTGTCAGAGCGGTGGTGATTATGACATCGTGCAAAGGCAGCCTGTTCGCTTGCAGGTCAGCCACCACAGCCTTGACAAGGGCTTGCGCTTTCTGGGGATCCTTATCTGCGAGGATGGTGCGCAGCACAAGCTCCTGCGTGCGCTTCGCGACAGGGCTAACATTGCGTCGCACGACCTCGAAACCGCGGATCTTGAGCTTGCCTTTCTCATCAAGTAGGGCGTAGCGCTTCTTGGCGCCGCCTTCAGCCGATTTTGTGGACACGAACAAGCCCGCAGGATAGAACGCCTCGAAATCAAGTTCCATCAATCCGGGCAGAGACGCGTTGACCTCTTCAACGAAAGTGACGGCGTCCTGCTTTGTCTTCTTTTCAAGCTGGAGGAAGATGGAGTCCGTGTCTGAGTAGATCACCTTGAACCCGTCTTTCTTCGCCCTGTCGATCACGTCGTGGATGTGATGCCTTCCCCAGGCAGTGACCGCTTGCCCGCACTCGAAACAATACCAGCGCGCAGGCGCGAAACCAAGATAGCCATAGAACGAGTTCGCCAGAACCTTGAGGCTCTCACTCCTCGCGGCAAGCAGAGGATCGGATTTGTCCTTCTTCAGAAGCTCCTTGATCCGTGCGCGTCGCGTGATTATGTCCTCGATTATCCTTGATATGAATCCGCGCCTGCGCGTGCAATACCACATCTCCGTGCCCGGCACGACATCCTTGCCCTCGCAGCAAGCGCAATTCAGCATGCCAGGGCTTATGTTGTGGCTCGCGATGATGCTGGGGTACAGGCTGCGATAGTCGAAGACAGCGATGTCGTCATAGAGTCCTGGAGTGGGCTCGAAGACGAAGGCGCCCTGGAAACGTTTGTGCTCGCGATCCTGCCTGTCCCTGAAGCCGGGCTTGTTGGGCGCGAGCTCGTTGGCGGCGAACGCCTGTTTGATTATGAACCATTCCACAAGCTGCGAGAACGTCATGCGAGTCACGTCCCATATCGGAAGCCCCACTATCTTGACCATCTCGATCATGTTCGGCAGGACCTTGACAAGGAGATCGTGCGTCAGTTTGGCATCATGAAGATTGTAGAACGCGAAATCTGCCAAAGACGGGTCCTCGCGGTCCCACGCATCTGCCAGACCCTCGATGTCGACATCGGCTTTTTTGTCGCCTAGCAGTTCAGCGGAGACCGCGTTCAGCGAGAAGGTGTCTGTCTTCATGCTGCGGCCCATGACCTGGCGGATGAAGCGCAGCACGTCCAGGTGCACAAGGCCTGTGAACTGGCAAGTCTGGTTCTCCCTGCCACCGAAGCGCATCTCGCTGTGGTCCCAGGACATGTCCAGCTTGATCTTGTACTTGTCGGCTCTTGTCTTGACGTATGGCAGGTCGAAACCGTCGCTGTAGTAACCTGCGAGGACATCCGGCTTGAAGTCTGCGATGTGCTGCTTGAAACGTTCGAGCATCTCGGATTCGCTGCCGACACGCTCGATGTCGACGTCAGGATGCTTCACATTCTTCCAGGTCAGGACTTTCTTGAAATTCTCGCCGTACAAGGCGATCATCAGTATGGGGTGCTCCTGGGGAAGGACTCTTTTGCCGAGCGGATTGTAGGTCTCGATATCCACGGCCAGGATGCGTGGCTGCGCCAACGTGTCCTCGCCATCCTGCTTGATATCGGTCGCGTCGAAGATCTCAACGCGGCTCGGTTCGGTGCTCGGCGTGCATTCTGCGCGGACCAGCGTCATCGGCGTCAGCTGCTTGTCGATGAGATAACGTCTCACGAATAGGATGTCGGCCTCGAGAACGTGCTTGACGGACTTGAACTGCCGTATGTGGTCGCGCAAGGCAGGAACGTTGTTGGGCAGGTCAACGAAGACCTTGAGGACGTCGATCTCTTTCTCGGTCAGGTTCTTCTTCACGCGCTCGACACGCACGACCTTGCCTCGCTCAAGCGTGAGGCCCTCGAGTTCGGGGATCGCGTCCTTTCCGTCATTCGGAACGACATAGAAGTACGGCTCGAAACCAGCGTCCTTGACGCACAACTGCTTGCCATCCTTGGTCCTGCCGTATAGGTAGATTATGGCTTTACCTGCCGTTATCCTATAATTGATGTCCAGCAGGAAAAAACTCAGCGATGCCATGGAATAACTACTTGACGGGCGTTATATAAAGATAGCGCAGGAATGGGGAATGGGAAGTGAAGCTATATCCTGAATAGCCGGGCCGCGTTCTTGTGCATCACCGTCTCGAGCTCGTCATCGCTCAGACCCAGGGATTTGACGAATTTAATGTAGCGATCCTGCTTGAAAAGCGGCGAGTCAGAGCCGAACAGGAGCTTCTGAGGTCCGCCGCACCAGGCGATGGCTGATTCTATCCCCTGCGCTGCGTTCTTCTCATAACGTTTGTCCCATTCGGGCGATCCTTGGTTGTAGGAAAGCAGGCCCGAGATGTCCGCGTAGACGTTCTTGTTCCTGCCGACGACAAGGGCCGCATCAGTAATCCAAGGATTTCCAAGATGGGCGATGACAACATTCATGCCAGGGCGTTGTTTGGCTATCTCATCGACGTTGAGAGGATGGGTATGGCGCGCAAGGCCTATGTTGTCGAACGTGTCGCCGGTGTGGAAAATCACTGGAACATCATATCTCTGCGAAAGATCATAGACTGGTTGGCACAAAGGATCAGTGGGTTCAAGAGGCTCGTAGCCGAGATATACCTTCAGCGCGACGATGGCGCGCGCCTTGAGGGCATCATCCAGACCGCGAATCCCCCTTTCGTACCCCGCGCCCATCAGCTGCAGCGATCCTGCGACAGAAATGCGCCCCTTGCCGACCTGCGCTGCGTTCTCGACAACACTTTCTATTGAAGGGGGGTTTTCCTTGGTGAACATGTCGTCGAAAGGCCAGTAAAGGACGACTGACTTGTCGATGCCTGACTCATCCATGTCCTTGAGCAGGTCATGCATCTCATCCTTTCTAGCAGCGTGCGTGTGACAATCTATGATCATAGACGCACGGCCTTTTGCGCCGCATAAAATGTTTGTGCATCAATCCTCGAGTCCGATGCCGCTGCATCATAGAAACGTTTAATAGCCGAAAACGAAAGCGCATTCATCATGGACATCTATGATGTGATCGTCGTCGGAGCAGGTCCTTCTGCAATGACCGCCGCGATCTACACCTGCAGGAAGCAGCTGAAGACGCTCGTCCTCGGAAGGGAGATCGGCGGGCAGACGAACCAGACAGCCCACATCGAGAATTATCCTGGCGTCGACCCGCAGCCAGGCTCGCAATTGATGCAGAAATTCCACGAGAATATGATCAGTGCAGGTGCGGAGTTCGACGTCGCCAACGTGATCAAGGTCGACAGGAACCCCGATGCGACCTTCACCGTGAAGACCGACGACGATCGCGAGTTCAAGAGCAGGACAGTGATACTCTCATTCGGACGCGAGCCAAGGAAGCTGGGGATCCCCGGCGAGACTGAGTTCTGGGGCAGAGGCATCGCGAGCTGTGTCACGTGTGATGGACTTCTTTTCAAGAACAAGACGGTGGCTGTGGTCGGAGGCGGCAACGCCGCGCTCGACGGCGCGCTTGAATTGACAGCCTATGCCAAGAAAGTGTATCTCGTGCACAGGTTCGATTATTTCGAAGGCGATGAGATCACTGCGCAGAAAGTAAAGTCGAACCCGAAGATCGAGATCCTCTACAAGAAAGCGTTCACCGAGGTCAAGGGCGACAGGGCTGTGCGTTCCGTCACTGTCAAAGACCTTGTGAGCGGCGCCACAAGCGAGCTCAGCCTCGACGGATATTTTCTTGAGATCGGAAGCATAGTCAACACCGATCCTGTCGCTCATCTTGTGCAGCGCAACAAACAAAACGAGATAATCATCGACGTGAACTGCAACACGGGAGTCCCTGGTCTTTATGCATGTGGCGATGTCGCGGCAAACAAGTACAAGCAGACGGTCGTCGCGGCAGGGCAAGGCGCTGTGGCCGCGCTCGAAGCGCATTTCTACCTCACTGGCGGCAAGCTGTCGACATATTAGTCGACGTATCAGGTCTGGTTCTGTGGTGATGGCGGGTATCCAAAGTAACGCGCTCGTCCATAAAAGTTATAATGCCTGTTCTTGGCGTCGATCGACATGAAGAAGTATGTCCTCACGGGCGGACCTGGTGTCGGCAAGACCGCTGTGCTGTCCGAGCTAAGCAAGCGTGGTTTTCCTGTCGTCCATGAGGCGGCTAGGCAGATCATCAAGGCAGAGCTTGCAAGACAGAAGGAGGATAGGTTCTACGATCCGATAGTGCCACTCACACATTTATCCGCGTTCCAATTATTGACTGTGGCAAAGGTGCTGGAGAATGAACGCAAGGCGAAAGGAGATGTCGTCTATCTTGACCGCGGACTTGCGGATGGCATAGGCTATTGCAACGCAGGAGGCGTTCCAGTGCCTGCAGGACTCGATCTTCTGGTGCGACGCGCGGACTACAGGACAGTGTTCTTCCTTGAACGACTTCCATCATATCTGAACGACCCTGTGAGGCGGGAAGACGAACTGCAGTCGATAAAGATACACGAGGCGCTACGCGAAGTCTATCGTCGTGTCGGACTGCCTGTCGTTTATGTCCCTGCGGCAAGCATCGCTGACAGGGTCGAATTGATACTCAAAGAAAGCAAATAGGACAAATAGAAAGAAAAAAACAAGAAAAAAGAACTACTCCTTCAGCGGAGCGCAGCGTCCGTCATTGCAACCGCGTGGGCAGTTGATGGTGCCGTTCACGTAGGTCAGGTTAAGGATGACGCTCGTGCCGCCGCAGTAGAACTCCGTCAGGTTCTTGCCGTCGCAGCGGTCCCATTCGTTCTGGACGACTCTTTCGTTCTCGAAGTGCTGTGTTGCACAATTATCTATTCTTTGACTACGATTACATAGACTCTTCTTCCGATGAATCTCTTTGGAACGTCCGCTTTTGCTGATGTTCCAA
>JAGVQG010000032.1 GCA_020051845.1 archaeon
CGTTCCAAAGAGATTCATCGGAAGAAGAGTCTATGTAATCGTAGTCAAAGAATAGATAATTGTGCAACACAGCACTATAATCTACAATTATGCCCTGAGCGAAGAACAGATAGCGCTGAGATTCCTGCAGGATGATAGCCAGCTCTCCTACAAAGACGCGAAGAAGGACGGTTTGCCTGCGACCATAAGCGCCTGCGCAAGAGCCTACGACGGGATCTATTACGGTCCGGCGACGTGCAGCAATAACGTGACCCTAATCGCCAACATACCACCAAGCATTAGCCAGGTCACACTCCAGAGCACAGACCCGTCGAAGAACGACACCAGGAACAATCTCACACGCACAATAATAGACGCGAGCAACACGAACAGGACCTTCACGACCTGGCGTGTCGACGGCGAGAACATGACACTTGTCTACCTTCCGTTCGAGAACACCATGAACGAGGACGAGGAGTTCATAAACGAGATCAAAACGACAGAAATCGTGTCAGGGAACCAAGTGGATGTCAATGAAGCAGTCTGGCTGCAGACAGGCGGCCACGATGGCAACGGAACGTATTACTTCAACAGCTCGAACGATCACATTTTCGTGCCTCAACCCCTAGACCCTGAAGAATACTCATTGGAAGCATGGGTCAAATTGGAGAACCTGCCATCGACATGGATGTCTATCGTATACAGGACTGTCCCTGACCGCGGCTCGTATTACAACAGGGCGCTCGAAGTGCACAATGACACGACGACTAACAAGACCGTGTTCGCGTTGTCCACGTACGACGCCACCGGGCCTCGAGTGTATGGCACGACCAATCTCAGCACGGGCGTCTGGTATCATGTCATAGCCACTGCCGAAGAAAGCGGAATCATCCGTCTGTATGTGAACGGCAATCTCGAAAAGCAGCAGCACGAGACTATCGCGCACGCAGGAGGATCGACTGGCTGGGGCGTAGGTTATACACAAGATGGCATGTGCGGTGCATGGGGATGCAGTCCTAGCAACCTGTTCGTCGACGACGTGCGCGTATGGAACCGCGCATTGAGCGAAAGCCAAGTCAGGCTTATCAGCCAAAACAGGGACGACACGATATCAGGAATCCTCTACCCGAACGATGTCTGGCAAGCCTGCGTCACGCCCTACGACGGATCGCTCTACGGCAACATGACCTGCAGCAACAACGTGACGATAGCGTCAAACGAACCACCGGTAATCACTGGCGTTAACCTGCAAAGCACGGATCCGACAAAGAACGACACCCTCAACAATCTCACAAGGACGATCCTCGGCAGTTACGACGAAGAAAACGAGCCGATCTTCAACATCACAAGCTGGATTGTGAGCGGTTCGCCATTGCAGGCGGTTAACCTGCCGTTCAGGAGCGTCGTGAACCACAGACAGCGGCATGTAGAGTACGCAAATACAACAGACTACTCAGGAAGCGATAACAACGCAGTCGTGAGCAACGCGCAATGGCAGGACGGCATAGGACCCAAACCCGGATACAACAGCTACAACTTCAACGGGTATGACAGTTACATCAGCGCAGGTCCAGGAGGAGCTTTCGACTCGCTTGACGAGTTCAGCGCAGAAGCGTGGTATCAGCTGTCGCCTAACATAGACAATCCCACCCATATACTACTCGGCACACATACCTGCGGGGTCGGAAACGGATTCTACCTGATGTATAATGAACCGGGTCTTTCAATCACGAACGGATCGCTAGTATTCTCCGTCAATAGCGGCGCCACTAACTACTATGTTGCCAGCAATGACAACGAGACAGGCGATGGCGCCTGGCACCACCTGGTGGCTGTCAAGAAGCAGAGCAGCATGAAACTGTATCTTGATGGAGCGTTGGACAACGAGAGATCAGACACCGTTACGATGTCAGGTTCCGGACAATCGTTATTGATAGGTCGACTACCCAATTGCGGTGCAGGATACGCCACTTTCAACGGCAACATCAGCAACGTTCGCATCTGGAAGAAAGCCCTTGGTCCGCAGATGGTCAAGGCGCTCTACCAAGGAAGGGATGAATTGATGACGAGCGAACAGCTCTTGCCAAGCGAGCGCTGGCAGTCTTGTGTGACTCCAAACGATGGGGAAGGCGATGGCAACATGACTTGCAGCAACAACGTCACAATGCCTCTCCCTGAAATATTGTCGTTGAGCTTGAACACGACGTACAACACCAACTACACCACAGAAAACCTCACTGTCCATTACACGACAAAGGATACCAACATGACCGCAATAGACTTCCGCCGCGATGGAACGAGCGTCATGCTCCTCAATATGCCGTTCCAGAACAGCGTGACTTCGACAACGACCAATGCAGTGGCAGATTACTCAACCTATGCGAGGAACGGCACGCTCTATAGCGACGGAGGCGCCCTTCCAGCATACATTGATGGAATCAACGGCAAGGCGTTCTCTTTCGACGGACAGAACAGCATACACGTGACTCTTGCAGGGCTTTCGAAACCGTCAGCATACACGATAGAGGCGTGGATAAACGCTGGCGCAGTCCAAGCTGATAAAGCGGGCATCGTGATGTCAGGCGACCAAGTGGGCGACTACGACAACAGTTGGGGAATAGCGGTCGACAACGACCACCTCTTCTCCTACAATTCATACTCACCCTTCGGCAGCACTGCCGACCCATGGGACATCGAGTTGTTCAGCACCACTGTCGCGACGCCTGGCTGGCATCAGATAGTCGTCACTGACAATGGCTTTGAACGCAAGTATTACCGCGATGGCCAGTTCGTGAACAATTTGACCAACGACCCCGCAGTGCCGAACATCGGCGGCGTCCCTGCCTTGAGCATCGGCAGTTGGGGTAGCGAGGTTTACGGCGCGAACTCCTACTTCGACGGCAGCATAGACGAAGTGCGCATCTACGGCTTCGCGCTATCGGCAGACCAGGTCAGGTTCAATTACAATTCTACGAAGGACAGGGTGACTCCAAGGACTTTGGTCACAGGCATCTTCAACACAGGCGAGCTGTGGACCGCGAGGGTCACACCAAGCGACGGCGGCTTCGACGGTCCTTCCAACACCACCAACGAGGTGGAGTTCAGGGACTTCATCGTCACTTTAGAGCCGCCGACGGACGCGAACAACAGCATAGTGGACAGGCGTTATCTGTCGATAAACGCGAGTTGCGTCATGCCTGATGTCGAGAACGTGTCGATAATCGTCATGAATTCGACAGGCCAGGTCATCAACACCAGCGTCGGACCATCCGCTCTTTACGTGAACGTCAGCGTGCCTGATGATGGCGATTATCTGTTCTACGCCTCGGCCAATGACGTTTGGGGCAACACTGGAAGGACAGGCACATACATAGTGAATGTCGACACGACTCCTCCAGGGATATTCTTCACTCCACCCACAGCCGCTAACAAGAGCACCTTCCGCAGCACCATCCCTGTCAACGTGACGATGACAGAGCCGCACCCGAAGAACATCACAGTCTTCCTGTTCAGATACAGCATGCCTGGCGCGCCGGTTCAGGAGAACACAAGCGAAACCGTGCCGTTCTTCATCAATTACACAGACCTGCCGCAGGACACCTATTTCTTCAACGCGACAGGTTTCGACACGCTCAACCACAGCAACTCGAGCGCGACGCGTCTGGTCTACATCGTCGACGTCTCACCTCCTGATGTGTTCATCACAGACCCCAGCCCAGCCGATGGCGCTTCAACCCCAATACTCAAGCAATTGCTCACCTGCAACTACAGCGACGAGAACCAGCTGAATAATTACTCGATCATAGTGCGCAATGAGAGCGGTGACACGATCTATGATGAGACCACGCAAGGCAACGGAAGCATCTACAACGAGAGGACCTACACGGTGTACTTGCCGGTCGAACGGCGTGACGCATGGTTCAACTGGACCTGTTACGCCTATGACACCAACGATGCATACGGAGCCGCGAACGAGAGCAGGATCCTGTACTACAACCTCACCAATGTAAGTGTCGACCTGATAAGACCGATTGAACAGGAGACAACAGGAATCGACAGCAACCTGACAAACGACCCGTTGGTCAATTTCAAATGCAATGCGACGCATCCTGCTGGCATCGATACGTTCAAGGTGGTCCTCACCAACGGATCTGGCTACATGCAGGAGACACCCCAGCCAGCAGACACCGGAGTATACGACGAACAGGAGATAGATGCAACACTTTGGAACGAGGGCATCTTCAACTGGACCTGCTGGGCCAACGCCACTGACAGCATGAACAACCAGGCAGACTATAGCCGACAAATCGAGCTCGATATCACGCCGCCGAACGTCACTTTCGTGCCGCCCACCGACGCCTTCGACACCATTTACGACAGGCATTACATCATTGCGAACATCAGCGTCGAGGACGACCATCTCAGGGACGGCGAGGTCTGCATCTACGACAATCTCACACTCATAACGTGCAACAGCACTTGGACGCAGGATTCTCCGACATCAGGTCACGCTTCCTTCAACAGGTTCATAGTCGATGGGAACTACACAGTGACAGGCCGTGGTTATGACAGGGCAGGCAACGTGGGCAACGCGAGCGGAAAACTGATGCTCCACCACGGACCGTATGTGAATCTTATGTCACCTGCGAACATGACAGAATTCAACAGGTTCGACAACACGACAATACACCTCACATGCAACGCGAGCAGCAACCTCAGGCTCAGGAACGTCACGTTCTTCATCTGGAACGAGACAGGCGACCTCGAAGCCCAGCAGACCTTCAACACGACAGACAAGCTTTTCACGCCCGACCTTGCCTATGACACTGGCAGGACCGGCAACTGGAGCTGGGACTGCCTTGCGTCGGATTCGCTTGGCAAATCTTCCTGGAGCGTGAACGGAAGACGGGTGTTCATAGAGAACTACACCGTGCCGGGTTCAGGCGCTGTCGGAGTTTCATTGATATCACCGCCTGATGAGAGTGTCGTTGCGACGCTCAATCCTGACTTACGATGCAACGCGAGCAGCACAGCAGGGATCTTCAACGTCACGGTCATACTGTTCGACAATGCGACAGGAACCGAGATCACACGATATCCCCGTCAATATCCACTCCACCCGACCTATATAGACAACACGACGACCGTGAGCCTTACCGAGGATCAGGCGACTCTCTGGAACTGCCTCGCGTTCGATGGCAACAATATCAGTGGTGAATATTTCGAGAACTGGACAGTGACCGCAGACATAACGAAGCCAACAGTCTTCTTCATCGACCCGACACCCGACCCCTACGATATACTTCTGAGCGGCAGCGTGACTCTCGCAGCCAACATGACGGACAGCCATCCTGAGAACATCACCCTCGACCACCTACAATGCGGCACGATGTTCGGTTCGCCATATTGCACAGGCACAGGCACTGATTTCAGGGTGCCTGGCCCGCATGTGGAGGAGCCGTTGTCTCTCGCTGATGGCATCTACAGGACTTATGCATTCGGCCTTGACAAGGCAGGCAACACTAACTACAGCGAGACAAGGTTCTTCCAGATCGACACGACACCACCGACAATTAACGGCATGTCGCCCGACGAGTTTTACTCTTCGCTGAACGTGCCGTTCTACTGCACAGTCACCGACGACACCAACATCCAGAACATGAGCCTGCTGATCTATGACGAGACAGACGCCCTTGCCTGGCATGATGAGACTGAAGTCGGCGACAGTGACACATTTTACACCACATACACTCTTTCTGCCAGCCATACACTACCCTACAATGTCCGCTACACATGGAAGTGCGGCGTTACTGACATAGGCAATCATACCATCTGGAGCGACCTGCACAATATAACCGCAGACAACATCTATCCTGGCATCAGGTTCATCGACTACACCGATCCCCACATGGAAGTGAAATTGCCTGGCTACCACCTGTTCACAGCCAACGCGACCATGGACGATGACAATCCGAAGACTTTGAGGATCGAGCTAAGATCGCGCTCCGGCATCCATGATTTCGTTGAATCGTCTTCCAACCAGATTGACGCGCACTTCATCGACCCTCCAGAAGGCAAGTATTGGCTACAGGCGTTCGCCACTGACAAGGCATTGAACACGAACAGCACTGAGACGCGTGTCATGTACATCAGCGACCTCACTCCTCCCACAGTGCACCTGGACTGGCCCTATGACGATTATGTCAGTCCGACCCTTGACCTGCACACATACTGCAGCGCCACCAGCCCGACAGACGTGACGAACCTCACCTTCTTCTTCTGGGACGTTAACGGCACGTTGCTTGGCTCTGTTCCAAAACCCACTGAAGTCATGACTCCGTACTCCACATCGACATCAGTGCTTGACGTGCCTGCCGTCAGGGACTTATTGATGACGAACAACGATACCAACATAACCTGGAACTGCCTTGGCCAGGACGTCGCGAACGTGACCGCCTGGAGCGTCGAGGGCAACAGGACTTTCACCATCCAGCGCAGGAACATTTCGTTCGTCTATCCAACAGACACCCCTGGAGCGGTTTACCACAACCGCAATTTCACCTTCTTCAACGTGTCAGTGTTCGACAACGCTTTCAGCAGGCTGTACATGTACTTCACATATGATGGATTCGATTACACTGCGCGCGGTAACAGGGTCAGATACCCTATATACTACCACCCTACCGAATACGCGGTGCCAAACGCGTTCGAGAACCACACGAATCTTCCTGACGATATGTACTACATGCGCGGGTGCGAGGCCGACGTGCATGGCGGATCGCAGTGCACCGAGGAGCGCAATGTCACGATAGACGCAGTGCCTCCGCGCGTCACTCTTCTCAATCCAAACGCATACCAAGTCATCCCAAGACGCTGGAAATTCGTGTGCGATATCAACGAACGCAGCGCCTGGGGCGGCGGCAATCCTGTGGCGAACCTTACGCTCTACATCTGGAACAGCACAAACGGACTTGTGCGAAAGGACCAGAGCATCACGCTGGGAGAGAACAGGTACGTTCCGCCAGAGATATACCTGCGCTCGATCGTCCAGGACAGCTACGTCTTCAGCTACACGTTCAACAGCGATGGAACCTTCAAGTACAACTGCCTCGGTTACAACAAGCTAGGCAGCAACTCCTGGTCTTACGAAGGCAACAGGACGTTCTACGTGGACGGAAACCTGCCAATAGTTGAATTCCAGCCACCTACAGATGATGACGGCTCTATTGTGCACAGGACATATATCGAGATCAATGTGAGCGCCGAGAGCGCGCTGCAGACCAATATCACGGCATACCTTTACAACAAGACCGGCAGTATTGTCGCGACCATCAATACGACGAACTCCCACAACCTGAGGTCGCAGTTCACTGGCTTGCTGCCTGGAAGGTATTCGATACGGGCATCTGCGATAACTGAAGCCAACACAGTAGGATGGACCTGGGACACAAGATACATAATAGTTGATGACGGCATCGCGCCCGAAATCACTTTCATCGTGCCGCCCACGCCGCCGAACGGAAGCGTGGTCTTCAATGACACTGTGACCATCAAGGCAGAGGCGAACGAGGAAGTTACCGCGTGCAACCTCACTTACTATTTCAACGTCTCCACAAGCCACGCTCTCCTCATAGACGGCGCCGTCGAACCGTTCGAATTCAACGGCTATTATGACATGATCGGATCCTACAACGGCAAGCCGCTCTTCGGCCACTACCGTTACTCCGAACCGAAGCTACTCTATAACTCCTACTACTTCTATCCTGACACGGTCCTAAGCTGGCAGATGAGATGGAAGCAACCGCTGGGCAAGGAGTTGTTCTTCAGGGATTCTATCCTGGGCGATCCCGGCTACCAGGGCGCCTACAGGACCCACCTCGGCTCAGGCGACGTTGCAGCGCACAACACTTCAAGTCCGATAACGCGAGTGGTGCCGATGACAGTGGATGACATGGGCTTCACGGCAAGCTACACAATACCCTTCCTCGTGGCAGGCACGCGCTACGTCTACTATGTGAACTGCATAGACCTCGGGGAGAGCATAGGCCAATCAGAGACCTGGAACTTCATCACCAACAACAACACCCGACCTATGATCACCAACATAACGCTCCTGAGTCTGCTCGGCACGAACACGACGTATGAGGACCTGCTGGGCAACGCCACTGCTGTCGATGACGACGGCGACATACCGACGATCATCTATGACTACAAGCTGGATGGCGTGTCCTTGGCGTCGCTTAACCTGCCATTCGACACTGACAACCACGATTATTCATCCAACCATATCATGGTCAACATCGGAAACGCGACAGCCGGCGCCTGGCCTAACGTCACAGACGGCAAGCGCGGCGCTGCAAGATGGTTCGATGGCATCGATGATCTCATCGTCACAACTTCCCCTGTCGATGGGGCGGGCGACTTCACGCTCAGCGCATGGATCAACACCACCCAGAACGTCGCTCCTGGCGGTTTGACAGATGGACCCGCAGTATTCAGCGTCGCAGGCCAGTTCGGCCTTGACGTGCGCGGCGGCAATCTCTTCTGGCATGACGAGTTCGGCTCGAGCCACACCTTCGATTCGTCCTTGCCCGTCGCGGACGGAGTTTTCCACCACATCGCCGTCCGCAGATCAGGCACGACGCTTGACCTGTTCGTTGACGGAGTGAAGGCTTCCACCACGACCGGCAACAATGCTGTCGGAAGCGGCCAGTTGGTGATTGGCCATTCGGCGTTCTCTTCAGCGGCCTTCGCAGGGACTATCGATGAGGTGCTCGCGTACAAACGGCCGCTCAGCGACAACCAGATCAGCCTCATGGCCGCAAGCGTGCCCTGGACAGACATCGCCGATCAGGAGACGGAGATAGGTGAGAACTGGCTGCTGTGCGCCACTCCAAGCGATGGCTTCTGGGACGGCATCACGCGCTGCAGCGAGAACATCACCATCGTGTTCTCTGGCGCCATCACGCCAGGGATATCGTTCTCGGTCGAGAACATCACCAACCAGAGCGCCATAGTGAACATCAACACAACGCCGGCGGCGAACATGACATTCAACTACGGCACGACGACGGCGCTTGGCACATTCATCAACAACGCCACTGCCGCCGCGGTCCGCTCCTTGCTCCTCGACCTCTTACAAAACAACACGCAGTACTTCTTCAACATAACTGCCTGCGCAGAATTGTGCAACAGCACAACAGGATCGTTCACAACGCTGCAGAACGGAGATACTGGCAACCTCTTCATCGCGCCAGAGGATCCTGGCGTGAACGCAGCCTACAGGTTCGTCGGTGTCAGTGACGGACAGCTTTACAACCTGCAGCGCTACAACCAGACGCAGACTATCTTCATCGAGGACAACAGCACAGACGAGCTGCGAGTGGAGTTCAGCGGCGACTTCCTGCACCACCCTGTGAACATCTCCAAGTTCAGGATAAACATCACTCCATCCAAGACGCTCGTGGTCTTCGGAGAGACCACTGGCGTTGATCCATCACACACCCTCTACGTTCCGATAGGTATCGGCACAGGGGTCATTGTCTGTCCCGATGCCACTACACTTGACGATATTAACGACAGGTGCTCCAACTACACGCTCATACCGTTCGCGGATATGCACTCAGGAACTGTGCGTGACATCGCGGGCGCGACAGTTACGTCGTCCATAATCAACAACTCACTCTACAAGCTCGCGGGCCTGCACACCACAGGAGTGGGCGAAGGAGCAGTGACCCACCTGCGCATATGGGATGAGACCGAGACCGACGGCAGCCCCTTCTCAGGCATACAATACTTCCCCGACGACATGGTGACCTTCTTCGCGAACTACACCAATTCATCAGGATTGCCGGCCAACACCACCGACGGCGCTTGCATCATAGACTTCGAGCCGTTCGGCAGCCCGCAACCCATGACCTGGAACAGCACGATACAGTTCTTCACCTACAGCCGCTCGTTCACTTCAGTAGGCACATTCAACTGGAGCGTGGACTGCACAGACGTCAATGCCACGGACACTGTCGTCATCAGCCAAGACGTTCCTGAATACGTGCCTGAGTTCGGCACATGGGCGTTGCTGCTTGCTCTTGGAATAGTGGCGGCAGGCGTCGTAAACATGCGCGGCAAGCCGAAGAGATGAACAAGACAAAAAGCGGTCTTCTTAGAAAAAAATAAGTGGAGCGCAGAAGCGTCATTTGACGACAAGCCAAGGGGCTCATCCGCACTCCGTTTGTAACAGGGATCATGATACATCTTTAGCATATAAATATTTGCCTAGGACCATAATCAACAAATCTACGACATCAATTTCAGATCGCCTGTAACAGAGTCTATCTTCTCTTCCTTGTCAGGCCCGATGCCGAGGCAGGTGGTCGTTCCTGGTTCGAGGTGCGTGCGACCCGCGTCGATTATCAAGCCGCAGACAAGCCCCGCATCCTCAGCCAACTGTTTGTATTTGAGAAGTTCATCCAAATCCTTGACTTTGAGCACTGATTTCTTCATGCCCTGCGAACGCCATTTCGAGATGTCATCCTTGTGTGATTTGAGGAGCGCTTCTGTGGACGCGTGCGCCACCTGCGCGCTCATCTTGCCCCTAGATAACTTGAGGTCGTCCCTGACAATGATGACTTGCTTGTATTCTGCCATGACCCCATATACAGAGAGGCACTATAAAAATGAGGAGGTTCCAGTTACAGAAATCTATTTAATGGGTACGCAAACGGGCTTGTTATGAAAAACGAATCGCGGTTCGCGACCATCATCGGCACTGGATTCAAGGTGCCTGAGCAGACGCTCAGCAACGAGGATCTTTCAAGAATGGTTGAGACAGATAATGAATGGATTGTGAGCAGGACAGGCATCCGTAACAGGTATATCGCCAGCAAGGATGACACACCCTGGTCTCTTGGCGCCTATGCTGCGAAGATGGCGCTTGAAGCCGCGAAAGTCAGACCTAATGACCTTGACGCCATCATCGTTGCTACCTGCACCAATGACGCTCCATTCCCTTCGGCTGCTTGCAGGATCCAGGCCAGTATCGGCGCTTCAACGGCTTATTGCTACGATGTCTCAGCAGCTTGCTCAGGCTTCATCTACGGCCTGCATGTCGCCAACATGGAGATCGCCACCGGCCGCAAGAACGTGCTTCTTGTCGGCGCTGACACCATGACAAGGAACATCGATTATACCGACCGCTCGACCTGCATAATATTCGGAGACGGCGCCAGCGCTGCTGTTCTGCAGGAATCACCCCAGCCAGGCATCATCGACATATCGCTCGGCAGCGATGGGACACAAGCAGAGCTTCTCAAGCACGTGCAGGATCCAAGGACACGCGCCTTCGAAGGCAAGACCTACGCTCCTTTGCCTTCGATAAAGATGGAAGGCCGGCCTGTCCTGAGATTCGCGACAAGGGTGATGGTGGATAGCTGCCTTGAATACATCGACAGATACAAGCTGGACAAGAATCATCTATGCATAGTTCCGCACCAGGCGAACCAGCGCATCATCGACGCAGCCGCCGACAAGCTTCAGATGCAGCCCTATTCCAACATCGACCGCTTCGGCAACACTTCCGCCGCGTCCTGCGGCATCGCATTGCACGAATGCGTGCAGAAGGGCGTGATCAAGAATGGCGATCATGCGTTCCTCGTCGCGATGGGCGCTGGACTCACGTGGGGCTACGCACTGATGAGATGGAACGGAACGCCCGAGTGATTGAAACGCCAGCATTATCTTTATATATAGGCAAGACTAGTGGTTACCTATCAAAGAGGTCATGGTTGTGAAGAAAAGCATCGTCGTGTTGCTCGCGCTCATCTGCGTTCCTGCTGTTCTAGCTGTCGTCGGTCATGACGCACCTTCGATAAGACCGGGCACTTTCGCGACAGGCAACTTCCTCTTTCCGCAAAATGTGAGCGTCAACGGCAACGTCGGGATAGGGACTGCGAATCCTTCTGCAACGTTGGATATCCGTAATACTGATTTCGGAGGATTGATGCCTCTTTACATGACAATGAACTCGGACACAGCGTTCATTATCGATACGGCGACAGACAGACAGAATTCGGGTCCGATGCTATATCTTAGGACTCAGAATGACACGGTTAATGGAGATACAATAGGCATGTTCGGTATCGGCGATTCATCAGATACTACAATCAAAGGTAATTTGTTCAGAGTGACACAAACAGGCAACGTCGGCATCGGCACAGTGAGTCCTGGCAACAAGCTTGATGTGAACGGCTCAAGCATCACTGCACGGGCGTCAAGTTCAGGTGGCACTGCTGCGATGTACGTCTATGACGAAGGCTCATCTAACGCGCTCGGATTCTACAAGCGCGGTTCTGCGAATGTAGGCAACCTGAACTCAGGCGTGAACGCTGCCGAGATATTCAACATCGGCGGGAATATGGTGATTTATTCATACACTTCCGGGACTAACCTGACGTTCGGCACAAGCAACGTTGAAAGGATGAGGATCGCGGGTAACGGCAACATAGGGATGGGCGTTACTGTGCCTACCGAGTCTCTAGATGTCAGCGGCAAGGTGAAGGCATCAGGTGGTCTTGGCGCGGTTTATTCAAACACCTATAGCACGACAGGCTGGTCGTCGGGAAGCTGGTATACTGTCGTGCCTTCTAACACGTTCGGTACGACAGGCGCTTACGCCCTCTACTTGCATTGGGATCACGGCACTTGTGGAAGTCCTTACGTTGTGATCGAGAGCGGTGTTGTACCAGTCACATACTCCGTGACCGGTTCATCAGCGTCAACATACACTATGAACTATGACACACACATACACTCAAGCGCTGCATTCGCGGTCAGAGGCGTTTCTGGAAGCTACCAACACACAGGCATCGAAGTACAGCCGAATTTCAGCCCTTGTTCTGGCAGCACGTTATACGTGAAGATGAGCCCGTTGCTGACAGATTAGTTCCATCACTATCTCAAAAGAGACCGATATCTCTCATAGACTGCATGTCTGGACCATAATCGTTATATATCGCCCTATTGGGCGCCTCAGTATGGAATCTGCAGGATGTCTTTACGTGTGCCGCAGCGGCAAGGTTCTGTTCGTCGAGACGCATAACGGCCTGCAACTTCCTCATGATATAAGACACCCTTATGATGACCAATCATACGTGACGCCTTTGCGCGCTTTGTATGAACAAAGCACGATCGATGGCATCTTCAACAAGACAATACGCATTGGTTCAAGACAACGCGGGCATAAAGGCGTCAAGTGCCACCACGGACTGTATGTATGCTGGTCAGGGCAGCAACATAATGATCGTAACGACATAAACCACAAAAAGACCGCTCTTCCCACCCAAGAGCATCCTTTGACCAATCTACCCTCTCTGCCAGCCGATACAATCGAGGATTTGGCCGCTTTCCACGAATTCATCGTGTCTTCAGTTCCTCTCAAAGGCTGGTCGCATAAGCGTCGCGTGGCGATGAGAGAAATGCTCAGGATCTTGCCCACGAATCCTTTCGGCAATAATCCATACAAACAAGAACGCGTCGCGGTCTGCCCTGACTAGAACATACTAGAATATTATAGCTCTGCAGGTATTCCTGAGTATCACTGCTTCTTCCTTATCTCTTCCTTGCACTTGTTGACGAAATCAGCCAGGGACATCGTCTTCTGGCTCTTGTCGTCGCGACTTCGCACGTTGAACGTCCTGTCTGCTGATTCTTTCTCGCCTATGACGCAGATGTAGTTGACCTTTTCGAGTTCAGCTTCCCTTATCTTCTTGTTCAGCGTCTCGTTGCGGTTGTCGAGCTTCGCCCGTATGCCCGCTTCTTTGAGCAGTTCGACGGCTTCCTTCGCCCACTCTTCTGATTTCTCGGAGATGGTGACCACTTTGGCCTGTTCTGGTGAGAGCCAGAGCGGGAACTTGCCTGCGTAGTGCTCGACCATGACGCCCATGAATCGTTCGAGCGAGCCGAGTATTGCGCGATGTATCATGACAGGGTTGTGTTTCGTGCCGTCAGGGCCTTCGTAGGTGGCTTCCATGCGCAGCGGCATCTGGAAGTCCAATTGTATGGTGGCCAGTTGCCACATCCTGCCGAGCGCGTCTTTGACGTCGAAATCGATCTTCGGGCCGTAGAATGCGCCTTCGCCTGGCTTGACGACATACTTCATGCCTGCTTTGTCGAGCGCGTCAGCGAGCCCTTTCTCCGCTTTCTGCCACAGATCGTCTGCTCCCATGGCTTTTGCGGGTTTGGTGCTGAGTTTCGCTTCGTATTCGAACTTGAAGACGTCGACATAGACATGCTTGATGAAATCAAGCAGGCGCTGTATCTCCATCGCAATCTGTTCTGGCGTGCAGAAGATATGCGCATCGTCCTGCGAGAATTTCCTGCATCTCGTCATTCCGCCAAGCACTCCACGGAGTTCATTGCGGTGGAGCATGCAGAAATCAGCGATTCGCAGAGGCAGATCCCTGTAGGACTTCGTGCTGTTCTTGAATATCAATACATGCGATGGGCAGTTCATGGGCTTCAAAGAGAACTCCTCGCCATCGACGTTCATCAGGAACATGTTCTCCTTGTAGTGCTGCCAGTGGCCCGATGCTTCCCAAAGCGCCTTGTTGAAGAGTTGCGGCGTTACGACCTCGTCGTAGCCGTTCTTCTTGTATTCTGCCCTGATGAAACTCAGCAATTCATTGTAGATTATGGTGCCTTTCGGCAGCATGAACGGGCTTCCTGGGCTCCAGTCGTGGAACATGAACAGATCAAGCTCCTTTCCGAGCTTTCGGTGGTCGCGTTTTGACGCTTCTTCTAGCAGCGCAAGGTGCTGTTTGAGTTGCTTCTCTTCTGGGAAGCTGATGCCGTAGATCCTCGTGAGCTGCTTGTTCTTGGCGTCACCGCGCCAGTAGGCTCCTGCGACTTTTGTGAGCTTGAATGCCTTGATCTGTCCTGTCATCGGCACGTGCGGTCCACGGCAGACGTCGATGAAGTTGTCGCCGATCTTGTAGGCCGTGACTTTCTCACCCTTTGTAGAGAACTCGTCCGCCATCTCTATCTTGTACTTGTTCTTGGCGAAGGTCTTCTTCACTTCGGCGAGAGTCATCTCGATGCGCGTGACTGATTCGTTCCTTTTGACGATTTCGCGCATCTTCGCTTCTATCTTCTCGAAGTCTTCGGGCGTCGCTGGCAGGTCGTCGAAGTCATAATAGAATCCCTCTTCTACTGCTGGACCGATGGTGTTCTTCGCATCCGGATACAATTCCTGTATCGCGTAGGCGAAAACGTGGGCTGTGCTGTGCCTGAATATCTCCTTGCCTTCAGGCGTGTCGAAAGTGATTATCTGGATTGTTCCATCAGAATCAAGTGGCAGGAAAGCGTCCATAAGGTTGCCGTTGAGCTTTATCGCGAGGCATGCCTGTGCAAGGCGCGCACCGATGCTCTTGGCGACATCCAACCCATTGACTCCTGCATCATACTCTCGTTTGCTTCCGTCCGGGAATGTGAGAGTGATCCTCTTTGCCATGAAGAAGACGGCCAGAATATGACTATTTATAGGTTTCGCGACAGTGCTTGCAACTGCCTATTTCCTTCAATGAAGCCACAACTGCCTTCTCAAGCTCCTCTTTTGTGCCATTGTTGTGGACGACATGAGAATGAATGCCAAAAGCAGAAGCTGGTTTGTAGAATTGCTTCATCGCTTCATAAATCTTGGAGTCTGCCATCGATTCGTTCTCCAGTCCGCGCTTCGCGAGACGCGCCCTTATCACTGCGTCGTCTACCTGGACATCGATGATGACAGGATGCACCAATTCAATAGCTCGCCTGAGCTGCTCTTCTTTCGAGAATGTGGCCTCGAGTACGATGTCTTTCGCTTTGGTGGAGTTGGCCTTTTTCAACCAAGCAAGCAGTCTTTTCTTCTCGCCCGAGGATAACGTCATGTAGTCCAAGTCCTTTACTAAGTCTTCGAAGACAGTCTCAGGATCATCACCGTGTCTTTTCGCAGCAATCAAAAGGACTTCATAGACCAGTCGTTGCTGTCTCTTGTAGGCGTCGTCTGTACGGAATGTATCGCCGAGCTTGACGCTGTCGTCGAAGGCGACCTCTTTCCTGATGCCGTCAGTGGAAAGCCGCAGAGCCTTGCAGCGCTTGGCGATAGTCTCGCTCACAGCGGTCTTGCCTGATCCTACCACTCCTCGGACGACGAATATGCTCATGTGAACAGTGACGATGCGCTATCTGTTAAATCTTGCGGCAGTCGTGGCAGAACAGCGTATCGTAGAACGCGTCGTCGAGCGCTTTCTTGAATTCGTCTTCAGAACCATTGTTCTTGACTTCATGCGCATGGTAGCCGTGCTCGTTCATGGTCTTCCAGTCAGGCAGCCACTTGAGGTATGCCTTGAGGTTGGCCAGTGATTCCGTGTCCCCTTTATTCGCGCGCTCTTCCAAACGCGGCCGTATGACGCTGTCATCCGCCACTATCTCGATGAGCGCGGGATTCGGCTTTATGCCGTGGTAGAACTTGCCTAGGTAGAAGCTTGGCTTCCACGGCGCTTCGAGTACGATATGTTCATGGGTATCCGCCACTTTCTGGGAGAGGTATTCACGCATGCGTTCCATATGGATTTCGGTGAAAGGCATCTTCGGGGTCTCTGCTATGACTGCCAAGAGAAGCTTGTCCGGGTCCTGGCCTTTTCCTATTGCTGAATAGAACATCATGTTGTACGCGAGCTTCACCAGGTCTGCTTCTGGAGCCAGCGGTATCTGTCCTTGGATCCACGGGTTTGCCCACGATTCATGTTTGCGGAACAGATCGGTCGATTCTGCGCGGGCGTCCAACCTTTTCATCAGGTGCTGGCGCGCAGTGGTCTTGCCTGAGCCGATCATGCCGCCGACCATGAAGATCGTCATCTCTTCACCTCAGGCTGGAGGTCGACGACTTCGTACATCGCTCCAAGGAGGCACTGCATGGCCTCCTGCTGGATCAGGCGCTCGCCCACTTCAGGGCCGTGTTCCTTCATCTTCGAGTCCTTGTACTTGTGGCGGAGCTCGCTGCTCGCTATCTCAAGGAATACGTCGAAGGCACGGGAAGGGTTGTCCTCTATCTTTCCGATGGTATTGCGCAGGAACGAGTGCTGGTATTCGAATTCGGGCTGGGTCAGGCGTCTCTTGTAGACATCGGTCATCATCTCGACGAATGATGTCGATATCGCTTCCTTTATCGGACGCAGGGCGACGCCGACCTGGTAGTTTATGCCTGTCGGGAAGTGCTTGTCGATGGACGCTTCACCTATGCCCTGGTCAAGGTATTGCTCGCGCAGATTGGTGTGGAGCTTTTTGTTGTCCTCGATTGGCGTGAATTTCTTCCTCTTGGGCAACCTTGCCCAGCCATTGAAATCATATTCTACGCCCTCGACGTTGTAGTTCGCCTGCCTGTATTTGGCGAGCACGAACTTCTTTATGTTGTCGAGGACAGGGTCTTTGGTGTCCTTGTCGAAGCGGGTCTGCAGGAATTTCTCGTCATACTTTCCAGGCGAGAGCTTATCGAACCATGTAGCTATGGCGCCCATGGTTATGCCGCTCGGCATCGAGCCGTCGAACAGGTAGAGGTCGCGCGACATCTGTTCCAGTCTGAACGCCGTCGGCCTTCTGTGCCATTCAGGGTCAAGTCCTGCGTAGATCAGCTCACTGAATTTCTCAGGTATGTCAGGGCATAGTTCATACGGCTTGAGCAGGTCATAGTTGGCTGGATCCGATTTGAGCGCTTTCCATGACGCGTAATCCAACTTGCCCCTCTCCTCCTTGCGGTCAGGATAGGGCAGGGTGCCTGTGAGCAGGTAGTAGAACAGGGTGCTGAGCGCGTAGACGTCTCCTGCCTGGCGTTGCTTCCTGCGCTCGTTCGGGTCTTTCTCCTGGTCGATGAGTATGTCGCGCGGCATGTATGCTGGTTTGCCTGCGATGACGCCCAATTTCTGGGCGCATGCGACGCCGAAGTCGACCAGACACGGGAAACCCTGGCTTGTGCTGTAACGCGCGTTGTTACCGCAGACATCGCCGTGGCTGAGCCCTTCGCCGTGCACCACCATAAGGCCCTGCAGCAGGTGGTTGTAGGCGAGCGCGAGCTTCTCGACAGGGTTGAACTGTTTGTTCTTGACGAGCAGGTTGTGCTCATCGAGCATGTCGATGCCGCGTATCAGGTTGAAGAATATCGCGAGGTTGTTGCTTCCGTCGTGGTTTCCGGCGCCGAGGCGCTTGGCGACGTACTGGGTCTGGCCGACCTTGTTCGCGGCGGCGAGCTCTGTCTCGATGCCGCGCTGGATTTCGGGTTTCGTGCTGGCCGCGAGCTTCAGGACGCCTTCCTCATTGAGCGGATGGTTGAGGACAGCATCAAGGGATTTCTTCAGCGCCACGTCGATGGCCGGATTGGGCTTGAATATCTCGACGGGCAATGGATCCGTCTTGGGCTCGATAGAATACGCGCGCTTGAACGCGTAGTAGAGGCGCAGCATGTTCCACGGGTCAAGATGTTCGCAGATCAGGTCCGCGGCGTTTCTTGGAGACAGCAGCGCGTTGCGTACCGCCGTATATTTATCATCAGGAGACACCACTCTGTCGACGGGCGGCGCCTGAAGCTTTCTTTCATGGACCAGCCTGTCGAATATGCGCTCTACGCCTGCCTGGCTCAGATAGTCGACGAGCTGGGCGGGTTTCAACCGGGGATCGTTCATCGCCGTGAAGAGAAGCTGACGGACGCCCGAGGGCAGCATGAGAGGAACGTTGATCCTATGCGCCTGGTAGACGGCGCCCATGCCTCCTTGGCCGAGTGCGCGGATTATGTTGTAGGTCTGGCCATTGCTGAAAGGGAGTATGGCTGGTTCGCCTGTCTTCTTGCTCTGTTCGCGCAACGCAACCACATGTTTCAAGAGGTCCTTGTTGCGCGAAGTGAACGGAGCATCGAGATAGACTGGCTTCTGGATCTTGACAACGACATCCGCCGGCACATCGGCTGGAAGCAGCACATCAGGTTCGTGGTCTGGTATGACCATGTCGTCATCGACGACCACCTCAAGGTCCTGCTTGCGTATCAGCAGGCCCGCTCCTTTCCTGATGTCCTTGACAACCGCATGGCAGATCGTGTTGTGGTCGACCTGGCCTTCGAATCTGCTGACAGGAGCCACAAGTTCCATGCTCAGCTGTCTTGGGGCAGGGGCTGCTTTGTAGTCTGCCGCGTTGGCGCGGGATTCGATCGATCCTTTACGCGCTTCGACACGCCTGCGTGATGGCTTGTACACGCTTGATGGAACAGGACCGCTGAATATGCCGATGATTCCATCTACCAATCCTTCGAGGAATCCTTTCTCCTGCCTGCGTATTCTGCGCCTCATAGTTCAAACCCCATATTATTAGTCACTCTACAGTGGTCATTATTTATAAATCTTTCGCCTTTTCGAGATGGAACACGTCCAACCCTTTATAAAGGGCAACGCCCTATGTATATCCATGCACCGCATAGGTTTGTGCGACAATCCGTTGACG
The DNA here is from genome assembly GCA_020051845.1 of archaeon. Taxonomy (GTDB): domain Archaea; phylum Nanobdellota; class Nanobdellia; order Woesearchaeales; family ARS49; genus JAGVQG01. Next base: position 19,495 of record JAGVQG010000032.1, read on the forward strand.
CGGACCCAGAAGCTCATTCCCGGCTCCTATTTCCTGTGCCTCCACGGCGGCGTCCTCAACTTCAAGAAGAAGATCAAGAACATGGGCGCGGTCGAACTCCAATTCCAGCTCTTCGAGGAAGTGCCGAAGGACAGGAAGAAGCTTCTCAGTTATGTGAAGAACGCCAGGGACGCGGGCCTTGATGTGATCGCGCACGCGCCGTTCATAGAAGACAGGCACAGCGGCAGGCCATTGGACATGGATTTTGTCTGGGCTGTCGTGCCTGAAAAATACAAGAACGCGCCTGTCATGAAAGTCGGCAGTATCGCTGTCAACGCAAAGCCTGCGAAGATGTCCGAATACAGACGTTTCCTCGGTCTTCTCGGCTATCTCAAGATTCCTGCCGTCACTGTCCACGTCACGAAGTCAGGCGCTTTGCTTTCCGCTCCGGAATGGTGGCGCTATCTATCATTCCTGAAAAAGATCAAGACCGTCGCCGACCACAACAAGGTCACTCTCGCCATAGAGACAGGCGGCATGCTCGACAGGCACATCAAGGACGTTCTTGCACTCGGACTTCACATCAATTTCGACACGGCGCACTACTATCTCGAGATGCGTAAGCAGGGCAAGACCGCTGCGCAAGCCAACACGCTCGTCATCAAAGCATTCAAGCGTTTCCATGAGGGCATCGCTGTCATGCACATGTCACAGCCAGAGACTGACTTCGACGCGCACCGCAACCTGCTCGACAAGAAGGGCGCGTTGACTTGCAACGACGCAGTGCTCAAACTCGCACACAAATACGGCGTGCCCCACTACATAATCCTTGAGACCATGCCTGACAAAAAAGCTGTAGACCACATCCATAATATTCTTAACTGCTGAACCTGATTGGACGTTTCATGCGATGTTTCACCGGCGTGGACTTGTCGGCCTATTCAAGGCAGTTCAGTGATGTGGCTACAGGACTTTCATACGAACGACTCAGACAGACACAGCGCCACCACATCACACTTGAGTTCTGGCCTGCCCTGCCTGAAGTTGAGGTGTACAGGCTCGCGAGCGCATTGACACATCTCAACTTCAAGCCATTCACGCTCTCGCTCGACAGGCTGATAGCCATCCCTGACAAGAAGTCGCCCGAAGTCATCGCGTTGGCGCCAACACGACAAGAGGGGTTCAAGACGATGCAGGACGCATACTGGGAAACCACCGATAGGCTCATGCAGGAAGCACCATACCATCACATACACACCATGCTCCGGACCGAACTCTTGCCTCACGTGACTTTGTTGCGCGCGCCGCACATCAACGGTTCTGAGACGCACAAGACTCTGCGCAAGACGCGACCTTTGGAGATAATGATAGACAACATCTGCATTTACGGAAGTGATGGAGAAATTGGAACGGAACACTATAAAGAGATCGCGCGCAGACGTTTCTGAATTAATCACCACTTCGAGACAAGGCAGTTCTAAATACAAGAACATCTGACATCGGGTCATGGTGAATCTACCCGCCCTCCAGGCACAACGCCAGCATTACGATTCCAATCTGCAACAGTACGTCAAGGAACATCCTGGAGAGTGGGTGCTTATCGAAGGCGGCACAAGTTCCGAGCTCAAGGTGAGTTTCTTCAAGACGCGCGCAGAATACTTGCGCACAGTCGATAAATACAAAGGCATGTACGGCCCGACCTACCACGCAGAGCAGATCCCTGTCAGGACACATCGGTTCAACAAGGACAACAGGACTCTGGAATTCAGGACAGACGAGCACGTCAAGGTATGTCCTAACGACAAGCTCACAAAGCTTGTCACGGATGGAGCGATCCTCTCAGTGCCTGACGACAAAGGATCTCGCAAATATGTCGAATGGGCGATATGCCTTGATTGCGGCTACAAGGTCGAGCGCAAACCGACAGCAGAAGTCATAGGACGTGTCAAGAAGCGGCAGGATAAGATGGTATTCCGCTGATTCAAAGTCAATCTCGGAATGCCATCGACCGCAACCCTTATAAACAACCCCTAGTCCCCTGATATTATCTCGACTACGTCGAGTCTGGGCGACAAGTCGTCCAACGTAACCCGCAAGGGTAAAATCAAGATACAAAAACACAATGGCACTACACGATGTTTCGGCTGAGGCGCTTATCGCCAAGACAGCCGTGGCTTTGAAGAAGGATATCAAGCCTCCAGAATGGGCTATCTTCGTCAAGACAGGCCACACCCGCGAGCGTCCTCCTCTTAATCCTGACTGGTGGTATGTCCGCGCAGCTTCCATGTTGAGGCGCGTCGCCATGATCGGTCCTGTCGGCACCGAGAAACTGCGAACCTTCTACGGCGGCAGGAAGAACCTCGGTCACGCACCAGAGCACGCTTACAAGGGTTCGGGCAGCGTCATCCGCACCATCCTCCAACAGTTGGACCAGGCAGGTCTGACTAAGATGGCGGAGAAGAGCCAGCGCAAGGGCCGCGTCGTCACGCCCAAGGGCCAGGCATTACTCTACTTACTTTCGGATCAGATAGTGAAGGAAGCAGGTCCCAAGCAGAAGGTCGAGCCTCAGGCGAAACCTAAAGCCAAGCCTGCGGAGAGCGCGTCCAACTGATATGGACGAGCTCGACGGGTTGCGACAAAACAGGATTGCTCGACTGCAACAAAAGCAGGAAGAGGAGCAGCAACTCGCGAAGCAGATTCAACAGCTCGAAGACATGGTGCGTCCGGCTATGAGCAAGGACGCGCTCGTGCGATTCGGCAACCTCAAGGCAGGTCATCCGGAGAAGGCCATAAAGGCGCTTGTCGCCATGGCACAACTGGTCGGCAAGGGTCGGAGCATCGATGACGCGCTTTTGCGCGAAATCCTTGTGCGGCTCGAACCGCCGCAGAGGGAAATCAAGATCAGAAGAGTTTGAGAATGGCAAGGTACAAGGCAACGGCAAGGAAGAAGAGACTGACCAAGGCAGGTCGCCAGACAAGATGGGCGCCTTTCTGGACAGTCCCGAAGATCTACGGCAAAGGCCGCAGGGTCCATCCTGGCAGGCACACGACTGTCAAGCGTAACTGGCGCCGAACCAAGCTTAAGGTCTGAAAATGGCAGAACTCACAAGGACGTACATAATTCCGTTGAGGAAGGCGTGGCTCAAGACGCAGCGCTACAAGCGTGCGCCCAAGGCCGCCCGTACTGTCGCCGCTTTCATCACGCGCCACATGAAGTCTGAAGATGTGCGCATCACGCCAGAGCTCAATCACGCGTTGTGGCAGCACGGCATCAAGAATCCTCCTCACAAGATCAAGGTCGACACGAAGAAGGACGACAAGGGCGTATGCATCGTTACTTTGCACGGTATGCCTTTCCCTGTCAAGAAGGAGGCCAAGAAGGAAGGTGGCGGACTTATGGACAAGGTCAAGGGAATGGCCGGCGTCAAGGACAGCAAGCCAAAGGCCGAGACAAAGAAGGAAGAGAAGCCTGTCGAAGCGCAAGTCGTAAAGAGCGAGAAGAAGGAAGCACCTAAGACAGAATCAAAGCCAGCGCAACCTAAGCCTGTTCAACCAGCAGCTCCAAAGCCCGAACCTAAGAAGGAAGAGCCGAAGAAAGACGCTTCTCCTTTGCGTCTCAACAAATAATTCAATATTCTATACCTGTTGTTTTCCGCGACGCCCAGACAACCTTTAAATAGCTGGCTGTTAATAAAGAGTCCATGCCCGCAGTCTCCGATTACAGCCCGCTTGACCGAGCTTACACTGAGTCCATCGGCTTCACGCCTAAGCGGCCGACGCTCGAGGATCCTATCGTTCCGATAGAGCAGATCGGTCAGACCGTTCCTGAGCAGGATCCTGCGACAGGCGCTAACATCCTTCAGAATGTCCAGGCAGCCATCCGCCGCGGTGCGGGCAATATCCAACTGGTCATGAGCACGTCTCCTGACTCGGCGATCGGTGGACGTTTCAAGGCCTATGGTCCTGAGGTAAGGGAGGAGATCCGCACCGTGCTCGAGGTTAACAAGGTGAAGATGTCGAGCATCGAACTGCCCACTGCCATAAGCAATCTTTCAGGTTTCGATCCTCAGCAGAACGTATTCAGCGATGAAAGACGTGAGCGTGACATGCAGGAGGTGCGAGACGCGATAAAGTTCGCGGCAGAGGTCGCTGGTGGAGGCGGTGTGGACGTTCTTTCCTGGGAGTATGAAAGGAACCTGTCTGACGCGCCCTGGAACAAGGACAAGGAAGGCAACACCATCTTCAAATCTCCAGGTGGTCCTGAGCACGAGCACGTGCAGATCGTCAACAGCGTGACCGGCCGTATCTCCACGATCCGCAAAGGCGAGCCCGTCTTCCTCGCCTTCGACCCGAAGACTTTCGACCCCAGCATACCCGAGGACCAGTGGATCAGCAAGTTCGTGAACCTCGACGCAGAAGGCCTGCCGAAGGTGCAGCCTTGGAAGTGGGAGGATTTCGTCGCCGTCACCAAGCGCACGCAGACGGACCCTGACAAGCAGGATCCGATCCAGTTGTTCATCATGCTGCAGCAGAATTCGCAGATCGCTTCCACCGAGGGTTACGCGCGCCACTACGCGCGCATCGTCAACGAGCTCAACAGGCAGATTGATGACATGACTGCAAAGGGCGCGCCAGAGGAAGATATCAAGAAGCTCAGGAAAGAGCGTGACGGCGAATTGCAGGTCGTGACCGGCCAGCGCCAGCAGGCCGAGAGCATGAGGAAGGAACGCGAGCGCATGACCTCTGTCGGAACGTACGCGTTGGACAGGACGACCAAATCCTACGCAGAGGCAGGCATAGCCGCCATGACTGAAACGCACAACCGCAAGCTTCAAGGCAATCCTATCCACGTCGGTCCTGAGCTTGGCTGGCCCACGTTCTACGGCAGCCATCCCGATGAGTTCATCAATGTCATCAAGAAATCACGAAAGCAGATGGTGGATATGCTCACCAGTCCTGAAAGGAAGGAGAACAGGATGGACCATGCCACAGCCGAGGATGAGGCGCGCAGGCACATCAAGGGCGTGCTGGACACGTCGCACCTGGGTATGTTCTTCCAGACCTTCATGCCTAACGAGCCTGATTTCGAGAAGCGCACCAGGGAGTTCAACAAATGGTTCATGGAGCAGATAAACCACATCGCCGATGTCAACGCCAAGGATGAGATCCTCGGCAACGTGCAGCTCGTGAACTCCATGAGCGGCGCACACGGCCACCTGCCTCCTGGCCAAGGTATTTTCCCTGTCGTCGAAGCCGGAAAGGTGCTTGTGGAAAGAGGCAAGTACAAGGGCTATCTTACTTCTGAAGGACACGAAGAGGAGAAGTTCCAGGCAGGAAGGATCCTTATCGACACATGGAAGTCCTTCAACCCGAACATCATGTCATCGACAGGCTACAGTGCGGGCGGAGCGCGCTGGACAGACGTGCACCAAAGCTATTTCGGACGGCCCTATTCGCCGATGTTCGTCGTCGGAGACTATTCTCCAAGCCAGGAGTTCAGGCTTTGGAGCGAAGTGCCATTGGAATAAAGAAACACACCTTTTTTCTTACCCTACTATCAATCTCTTGTACGACTCGAAATGCACGCGTGGGTCAGAAGGGTCGAAGACGTCTTTCACAAGATATTTTCCCCGTGTGTAGGGTTTACCGAACGATGTGAAGTGCGTCGTCTCAAGCATCAATATGCTTGCCAACGGCCGCGATAACCTCTCCTTGCCTTGGGTCTCAAGTAGCGGCAACTCTCCTCCAAACCAGTAAAGTCGATGGCCACCTTTCAGGAATTCATACTGTCCTTCGACGCGCATTTTCCTGTGCACGCATTCCTCGAGCCTGCGCTGTCCTTCGTTGTATTCCCTGATGTTGCGAAGCGCAAGGTCTGGATTGAATTCGATGGCCAGGTCTGCTGTTTGTTCGCACGTGCCTTCAACGACCCTATATTGTATTGTCGTCTTCACTCCATCATCCTTGAAATGCCTGATCTTTTCAACGATGCCTGAGAATGGCGCTCCGATCAACGGCAGTGGTTCATTTATCCTGCAGAGAGCCTGGCCCGCGATCGTCACCTCACAGCCCTCGCCGACTTGCGGCGTCTGACCTTCATAAGGTATGGCTCTTAAAAGAACGGCTTGTATTCCCATGACTCTATCAAGACCAAGGCGGTTTATATTGAATTATGTTCTATTGAATGATGTTCAAGAAATGATGATATTCAGAAGAACACTGTCTTGAGCATGTGGTTGCCGTACATCGCCATCCACAATGATGGGTAGAGCGACTTGAAATCATGTGCGCGTTCGCGTTCATCGAGTGATTGCGAGTAGTCGCTTTTTCGCTGGCCTGTGTTGTTGGCTTCGCGGCTCGCGTCGAGCACAGCCCATGCCGCCTCGTACAGTTTGGCGTCCGATATCTCGGCTGTGTAGGTCGCTTGCGTGGTCTTGTCGTTCATCTCGACGGCCTGCGCAGTGTAGTCAACGGCATAGCTGGTCGTCGTGTTCTCGTATGACGGTATTGTGAGCGTGTATGATTCTGCCTGGTCACCGAACGCTGGAGCGACCTCTTCCTTGGTTTCTTTGGGCGCTTCTTTTGCGACCAGCTCTTCCAAGGTCAGGGCTTTGACTATCTCTTCGATCTTGTCCGCGAAATCCTCGCCCTTCTGAGATTTGGATTCAGAAACAATTATTTCCTTCAGCAATTCATCGATATTCAAGCGTACAACCCCTTATGGAACGCTTTCATCACGAACTTGTTTATATGCATTTCGGCATGGGAAACTCAAAGGCACAGCTGAGATTACCCACTAATGGGTTGTATCTATCAGCTGATGGTGATAAAGTAATATATAACGTCCCGACGGGTAGGAACTCATGCATTTCGAGATCCAGAAGAAGCCTCATCCGAACATCGCGCGCTACCATGGTGCCGAGTATGCGCTCGCGCTTGAGTTCGCGAAGAAGATCCATGCAGAGTTGGGTGACTTCCTCAAGGCGGTCGTCCTGTTCGGCAGCGCCACAAGGCAGGCTCTTGCAGGCGAGCATGACATCGATGTTTTGATGGTGGTCAATGACCTCACCATAATCGCTTCTCCTGAAGTCATCGGCGCCTATCGCGTGATAACTGACAAGACAGCCGGTTCTGTGACAAAGCGTTTGCACATCAACACCATGAAGATGACCGCTGTCTGGGACTACGCGCGTGTGGGTGATCCTTTGATCATCAACATCCTGCGCGATGGAGTGCCGTTGTATGATTCTGGTTTCTTCGAGCCGCTGCAGGCCTTGCTGGCGCAGGGCAGGATCAGGCCGACTAAGGAGGCTGTCTGGGCTTACTACGCACGCTCGCCTTTGACTTTGACCAATAGCGCCAACCATATCTTGCAGGCGACGATCGACCTGTACTGGGCTGCTGTGGATTCTGCGCATGCCGCTTTGATGCACGTCGGTGAGATCCCTGGAACGCCCGAGCATTTGTCAGGCATGATCAACGAGCGTCTTGTGAAGCCGGGTCTTGTGCCGAAGTCCGCTCCTCAGATAATGGATTTCTTCTTCAGGTTGCAGAAGGACATCACGCGACGCGAAAGGACAAAGGTCTCGGGCGAGGAGTACGACCGCATGCGCAAGGACTGCGAGGCGTTCGTCCAGATGATGCGTTCTGTGATTGAGCAAAGATAAAATCAGCTGCGGAATTCACTCGGTTCTTGGCGGCGCCATAGGAGGCTGTTGCGGCACGAGCTGGATTCCTGCGTCCTCGAACGTTCTCGCCGCGGCTGCCAATTCTTCTCGTGAAGGCACTTTTTGTTTATTCGACGGCTTCTCTGCTTTTGGCCTTTCCTCGTTTTTCCTATCTTCCTTCTGCTTCACAGGCTTGTCCTGCGGGCTTTCCCTCACTATGAACCATCCGATCACGAAGAACACCACAAGCACCATGAATGGAGCGCCCCATTCAGCTGTCGCGAGGTCTGCTAGTGTCGGCGGCAGGAAGCCGAGCTTGCCTAATACTATCAGTACGCCTGCGACGATTATTATGAGACCGGCGAAGATCATCAGCTTTGATTTCTCGAAGTTCGTGCCGAGAAGCCCGAGTAACATCATCAGCACGACCATTATCACGATGCCGACGGCGCTGATGCTGCTGATGAGCTGCAGCAATTCGACCTGTTGCAATGACGCTACTCCGATGAATGATAGTATGACCGCGACCATGGCGTTGAGCGGCCTGCGCGGCTTGCCGTTCTCAGTGCCAAGGACCAGCGTGCGCTGCAGCAATCCATAGACCACCGTGAATACCAGTACGAATGGAAGTACGACATCGAGCAGTCCCAATGACACCATGAACTCGATACCGCTTTGAAGACTCATGCAGAATGAGTAGCTGCGGGGCTATTTAAACCTTCATCGCGCGGATAAGCCTAGACTATTTCTCGTATACGCCTTCACTGACGAGCTTCTTCTTCTCTTCCTTGTGGTTGACGTAGGCTTTTCTGGTCTCAGGCAAAGGCTGTGTCGGGCTGACGTAGTCGCGTAAAGGTGGATGTTCTTGGTCGAACGTTTTTTGTTCGTAGAATCTTGGCTCTGACATCTCTTTCCGTGGCTGGTATTGCTGCTGCACTTCAGCTTCCATCATCCGTCTTCTGTTGACAGGCACTTCCTCAAGCTCTTCTTCCAGCACCTTTGTCTTCTTCTCCTCTTTCTTGAAGAACAGGTCGTCCATATTTACGCCCTTGTTCTCTGGCATGGCGATCTTCTGGAGGACGATCATCTCCTCTTCGGCGCGTTCGAGCAATTCCTCGGCTTCTGCTATCTCTCTCTGGCTGTCCTTTATCTCCTTGTTGCGCTTCTCTATGAGCTTGCGCAGCTCGTCTCCGAACTTGTGCAGCGCTTCGACACGCTCGTCAGGTGGAAGCCGCCTTATCGCGCCGAAATCGAATGCCATTGTCGTATGAGAAGAACAGGGCTATAAAAGTTATACGCTCACATTCCCCGTAGCCGTGTGAACGCTTCCTGCACCTTGTTGGAGTAAGCCGCGCGCACTTTTGAGTCCGCGTCATCTAGCGCGCGTTCTGCGGCGGAGAGCTGCCTCTGGGCCTTCGACTTGTCGCCTGAGATGACAGCGTCTTCGAAAGCATCGAGCGCGGATTCTATGTCAGGGGAGGAGATGGTCTCTGTCACAGATGTCGGCCTGCGGAACATTGCGAACGCGCCGCCAGCCACTATCACGAGTATGGCCAATGTCAGCAGTCCTGTCGTTGCGCCTGAGCTTTCGTTCTGGAGGGGCGCTTGGGCCGGTACTTCAAGCACGGGATTTTCCCCTCGCTCTGCCGCAGGCACTATCTCGGCGTTGCCTGGAAGCACTGGTTCTGATGGTCCTGCCTGTCCTTGCGTGACGACAATCTTTCCTGTGGGTGTCGATTTGATGCTGACCACAAAATAGCTCAGGCCTGGTGATTGCGCTTCGTAGTAGAAGTATGTGCCGTCTTCAGATATCAGGACGGCTAGAATCTCGTTCCATTGCCAGGTGTAGCGGTATAGCGCGACGTCGTTAGCGGATATGCCCTGCGCCGCTACCCACTGCTTCTCGACCTTGAACTTGAATAGCGCCGCTTCTGGCTCGGCGTCAGGCACTGTGGCCTGGAACGCGCGATAGGCGGGCTTGTTGAAAGGCATATCTGCTGGTGGCGTCGATAGTTCCTGGACTTCGACCGTTGCTTTTTCTTGCGGAACGACGACGTTGACTTGCGTTAACGTCGTTCCTGTGGTCACGTTGACTCCGACATGGGTTCCTTCCCTTGTCTCGAACTGGCGCGAGATGGGTTGTTCGAACCTTGGCGCTGCGGTTGAGACCGTCACTGTTGTCGTGGCCTGCGGCGCGACAGGAGCTGGCTGGACGAGTGTTACCTGTACTTGTGTCGTCTGACCTGACTGTGATACCTGGCCTGATACTACCTGTGGTTGTGCGCTTGCCGGTTGTTGCGGAAGGATGGGCGCCGATTGGAACTGCGCATTGTCGTCATTGTTCAAGTTTTGTTGTGACGCTGGAGCCGTTGTCTGTGGTGCTGTCGGCATTGCATTTTGGCCTGTTGACGGCATCACAGGAGCATTCACTGGCTGAGTGCCAAGATTGGGTTGTACTGGCTGAGTGCCTGTAGATGGCATGACCGGCTGAGTGCCGGTGGAAGGCATGACTGGCGCAGATGCGACGGGCGGTTGGACCGGCTGAGTCACGGCAGGAGTTACAGGATCGGTCACGGCAGGCGTTGTGGCTGCCGGCTGAGGTGCTTCTTTCCTGCAATTCACGTCGCAGCCATCGCCGCTGTTCGTGTTGCCGTCGTCGCATTCCTCATTGCCTCTTATGGTTCCATCACCGCAATGCGGCTGGTTGTCGTTTTTTGGCGTGGTCTGCGCATCATGGCCGTTGTCTGTGACCAGATTACCTGTCACCGAATCATGCCCCAAGCTCGCGTAGCCTTGTATGAGCGTCGGGTTGTTTTCTATGAGAAGCACTGCTATTGATAGCGTTATCACGATGCCGATCGCAAGGAACACGCTGTCATGCGGACAAGGCGTCTTGGAGTGTCTTCTTCTCACCATGTGAGGAACCCGTTGGCGTTCTTTACGAGTTTGTAGTGGGTGAAGCAGAACTTGTACGATTCCTTGAAAGCTGCCTTCCACAAGCCTTTGTCGTCTGTTTCAACGACTTCCTTCTTGCCGAAGACGTCCTTGAACCAGTCTTTCATACCGCCTCTTGATTCTTCCAACGGTTCCCAGAATCCCTTGACGACTGCGATGAAAGGCTCGAGCAGGTCGAGCGTCTCCTTCTTCTTCTCTGGAGACACGTCTTTCTTGACGAATTCCTCGCCCAGGTCCTCGAGATATTTGCGTATGTCGCCTTCGACCGATTCCAGCGCGGCGCGCAATGTGCTGCTGACCGACGCGAGGAGTTCGAAGTCCTGGGAGTCCCGGTAGTTGAAGTAGTTCTGTATGTCCTCGTCTGTCCAGCTGTAGCCGCGCCAGGTGATGAATGTCCTGCCCGTGTGGACCGGTCCGCGGTGGAAGCCGCCTTCGAGCGCGAAGCTGAGCTTGGGCTGGGTGGTGTGTTCGAAAGTGCACATGAGGACGCAGTAGAACGGGTTCTTGTTGTCGACTTTCCTCTTGGCGATGACCTCTATCTCTATCATCGATCCTTCGAACGCGGAGATCAGGTCTTTGTCATTGGTCTTGTCGACGTCGAGCTGCAGCCTGCGTATCTGCTTGAGGTAGGGGCGTATCCATGCCATGTACAGCTTGATCGTCGTGTAGTATTGTCTGAAATACTTTATCATGAATCCGCGTCGCACAGTCAATTCAGTCTCAGTGCTGTCTTTCCATATGTAGAACTGGGTGAGTTTCCTGCCTAGGACTTCCTTTATCTTGTCGTTGTAGGGCACCGCTTCTATCCTTTGGGAGAGCTCTTCATTCTTGTCTTTGAGGTCTTTTGTGCGCTTTTCCTTTGCATCGACCTCATCATCTTTGATTTCATCCAAGGGCTTGCGGCAGGTGCGGAAGAAGAGGTCAGGGAGTATTGTGAATCCTAATTGTTGGCTGAGGCCTAGGACCGAGCCAGGGTTCTTCGAGCCGCCCTCCACAAGGTCGATCCAGAGTCCTTTGAGCGACACCTCTGCGTGTTCGCCTCTTTCTCCTTTGGATCTTGCTGCTTCGTAATAGCTTAGACGCTCATCCAGTATTCGCAGTTCTCGGATTATCTGGAACATGCCCTTGACCATGTCGTTGATCACTCTGAGATATTGAGATACCCTGTCCTGCGCGAGCCCAAGGCGTTGCTGCGCTGCGCCGTATAGACTGCTCTGCTCGCTTGCGGCGAAGACATCGGTGACCTTGACGAAATCACCATAGCCCAAGTCCCTGGCGATCTGCGTGCAGAGGTAGTACATGGGTTCCACTGCGTCGGTCGCCTGGTAGTACTCCAGAAGGTACCGCTTCGAGGGCTCGGGATAGTCTGTGACGACCATCTGGTCCCTTCCAAGCTCGGCCATTTCATGACCGAAGTCATCAGGATGTATGCCTTTATACTTGCCAGTAAGGAATTTCTGTCCGAAGCCTTTCTCTCCGAAGCGCGCATTGTACGCACTGAAGTACTCCTGCGGCGTCACCTTAGGGATGAAACCGCTGTCATTCATCCTCTTTTCCTCACCCATACAGGCCAGTCAATACAATGATGCATATATAAAGGATTCGCGTGGCGACTTATGATATGGTCAGCGTTTCTCTAGAACTACCACGAATCCCACGGCATGCACTATCTTGGCATTGAGCTTCTCGGCTAGCAAGCGCTTCATGTCGTTCTTCTTGGAACCGCCTGCGAGTTCCCTGTTGAGCTGGACACGGATCAATTTATGGCGTTTCAGCTGGTTTTTCATCTCTACCAATACAGAATCGGTGAGTCCTTCTTTCCCTACAGGGACTGTATGTGGTCTTGATGTGACTCTTGTGTTTGTCATGTTTTCATCGTTCCCGCGGGCAGGACACGGAGCACGTCGTCTATCTCCGCGCCCAGCTTTTTCGCGATTTTCTTTGCTACGTCGCTGGGCTTGAGGTCGCCCATGTACACTCTTACTGCTTGCTTGCAGTTGGCCTCTATCGCTGCTACAGGACCGCCCATCACAAGGCCTTCCTCAGTGACGCCTACAGCAATGACTAATTTTGCTTTCATGAAGTTGCGCTTTCCTCTGACCATGAAAGCGCCTTTGACGATGTATTCTCCTGTGTTCGCTTCCTTGCTTACCTGGTCAGGGTTCACCCAGTAGACGTCTGCGAGCGATATGCCTGTCTTCCAGGCCTTGGAGTAAGAGACTGTCGCCTGTGCTGTTTCATTCAGTGTCTTCTCGCCCGGTTCTTTGCCTTCTTTCTTGACGACGAAGAACGGGCTTCCCGGCGCTTCTGTGTGGAAGACGATGTCGTCTTTGTCAGTGTGTTTCTTTATGATTATCTCATTCGTACCGGCGTCCCTTCCGCCGACACAGAGGAATCCTTCGCTTGATTTGAACCACCGGAATTTCTCGAACCAGTGCAACGTGCGCTTTGGCTGTGCTTTCTTGGCCTGCTTCAGCTGATGCGCTTGGAGGATCTTGTCGCGCTGTTCGTTGAAATCATCTAATTGTAGCTGTAGCCGTTTAATCGCCTCTTTGGCGCCTTCTATCTTGCGCTTGTATTTCTTCGACTTCTCGAAGTAATGGTTGGCGTTGTCCTGCACGGACTTCGTTATTGAGAGCGTGATACGCATGAGAAGAAACGACGAGTTGCGGTTTATAAATGTGGCGTCAGTACTTGCTTCGTATCGACTTCACAAATTCGTTGGAATCCTTGAGCAGCTCCTCAGTTATTGCATGGAAGACCAATTCATCGTCGACAAAACCATATTCATGCGCGATGATGTTTCGCATTCCCTTTGCTTCCCTGAGTTTTGTGGCCAAATCTTCACTTATGCATTTATGACGTGCAAGAATGTCGAACGCCATCTTGTCGTCTTCTGGAATCACAAACTTGGATTCTTTTATCACGAGAAACGATGCGTCGACTATTGCTTCGACTATCTTCTCGAAATATCTTTCACACGCAGCTTTGGTCTTGTTATCTTTCTTGTACTCAGATATTCCATCAGGAATAATCATCTCTAATTCATGGCAGAACTTCTCGATTTCATCGAGCTTCTCTGACAATCTCATCTTCGGTAGATCTCCCTGCCACCATCGATAGCTGATTGTATCTTTTGTGGCAGGACCTGGTAGATTTGTATGTCGACTTTATCATTCACGATTCCATGAAGGCGCTTTCGTATCTGCATCGCTTCTGTCGTATCCACACCAGGTACATCAATTGCAATATCAATGTCTGAAGAAGGCGCCATCTGGCCACTAATCACTGAACCATACAGCACGATCTTTTTGATTCTCTTTCCGATAGGATCCTGCAGTATCATATCGACTGTCTCCTTGACGATTCTCTTGATTCTCGCACCGGGTTTGATCTTGAATTCATCGTCAAAACGCGCCGCATCCTTGACGAACGCGAACTTTGGTCTGATGCTGCGCGACAGCCTATTGCGTTCGGATTGCGTGAGACGAACACCAAGGAACTGTTTCTTGATGATGACGAGCTCTCGCTCTCCGAAGATGAGCCTTGCGTCAGATGATCTGTTAAGGAAGTCAAGCAGGTCCATTTGTAACCTTCATTGTAGTTATTATAACCTAAATGAAGGTTATATTTAATGGTTTCGTTTGGCGTTAGAACCACCACCCATGAAACGAAATCCATCAGGGACTTGAAATCGTTTCTCACACGAGCCATGCATTTCGACAAGTGAGAGTTCGCCCTGCCCACGCAACCCATGTTTAGTAAGCATAATTTTCTTCAGTATCGCCACATAATGTCGATCATCAAGTGTGTCCAAAGAGGCCTTACAGATAAAACATTTCTTGTATCGAAAAGTTCGATACCTTCTTTCACCAAGAAGTGATATAATGGCGGAACGTTTTCTTTTCAATTCAGGTAAACATGAAATCACATGGTCCCGTGGAATTGTTTGATTCTTCAAACGATCACGATACTCATACATATTACAGTCAATATCATCACATCGCCCTTCAATCCTCCATTTTACGTGCTGAAGGGAATAAACAAGAAACCAATATTGTTCGTATAATTTTGACTTCTTTTTCATTACATGAATAAGATTGCTGTGTTGCATAACTATTCCAAGGCTTTAGCGGCGTGATGAGAGTTACGCTTCGCCATAGCGTTTGAGTCTTTGGTACGCCCAGACTTTGCATGC
>JAGVQG010000037.1 GCA_020051845.1 archaeon
ACTCGCATCGCTCCTGGCAACGTGGCAATCACAACAGAAAGACGTCCGACAAGAATTACGCCGAATGCTCACAGAACAACTCTGCTAAACAAATACGAACTATTTATTGTTTATGGACCATCACGATTCACAACGCTCTTAAAGGGGAAAGACATCGTTTTCATCATGCGTTTCTCAGAACTGCAGCACCAGGGCCTGATGATATCCGTATCAGGCGTTCGTGGCATAGTCGGAGAGTCGTTGACCCCTGAGATCTGCACGCGTCTTGGCGCCGCTTTCGGCACTTTTGTGGATGGCGGCACTGTCGTCGTCGGCCGTGACACGCGTCTTTCGGGCGAGATGGTCAAGCACGCCGTGTTCTCTGGATTGCTATCGGCCGGCTGCCAAGTGATCGACATCGGCGTCGTGGCCACGCCGTCGCTTTCCTTGATGATCGACAAGCTCCACGCCGACGGCGGCGTGATGATTTCCGCGTCCCACAATCCTGTCGAGTGGAACGCGCTGAAGTTCTTCAACAAGCGCGGCTTGTATCTCAACGACGGCGAGGGCAAGGAATTGATGGCCTTCGCCGAGAACCGCACGCTGCGAAGGGCGAGGTGGGATGGCATTCCGGCAGTGATCTCCAACAATGACGCTGTCGAAAACCACGTCGCCTGCGTGCTCAGGCATGTCAATGTTCCTCTGATAAAATCCCGCAGGTTCAAGGTCGCGTTGGACTGCGTGAACGGAGCGGGCGTCGATGTGGCGCTCAGATTGCTCGCGGCGCTTGGCTGCGAGGTGCATCCTATCCACTGCCAACCTAACGGCCTTTTCCCTCACTATCCTGAACCGAATTTCATCAATCTCCAGGATCTTCGCAACCACTCTGCCGAGAGGAAGGTGGACGTCGGCTTCGCCCTCGATCCTGACGGCGACCGTCTCGCTCTTGTCGACTCGAAAGGCCGCTTCCTTGGCGAGGAGACCACTCTGCCTTTGTGCGTCAAGCACATCCTAAAGACCCAGAAGGGTTCTGTCGTCGTCAATATGAGCACATCAAGGACAACGAATGACGTTTGCATACAGGCAGGAGTGCAGTTCGAGCGCGTTCCTGTCGGAGAGATATTCGTGGCCGAGCGGATGGCGGCTTCCGGCGCCGTGTTCGGCGGCGAGGGCAACGGCGGGATAATAGACCCACGTCTGCACTATGGCCGAGATGCCTTGATCGGGATGGCGCTCATACTTGAGTCCATGGCCATGTCCAACAAGGCAGTCGGTGAATTGGCCGATGAGCTTCCGAAATATTCCATTGTCAAAGCAAAGATAGAGTGTTCTCGTGAACGCATAATGAGCGTCCTCGAGACGCTCAAGACAGATTCAAGGGATGCCAAGGTGAACATCCAAGATGGATTGCGTCTTGACTGGCCAGGAAGGTGGGTGCACCTGCGTCCTTCCAACACAGAGCCCATAATGCGCATAATCGCAGAAGCAGAGTCAGAGTCCGCCGCCAAGCAGCTTGTCGCCGATTTCTCGGAGCGCGTCGAGGGAATCCTCGCGTTGTTGCATAAAGACTGAATTTAACTACTGAATAGTGGTTACAAAAGCAAAGATTTAATAAGGGATAACAACTAGTTCTCATCATGTCACGACGGAAAAACCGCGCCAATAAGCACGACTCGCCACCCAGACTATCACTCTTCACCCGCTTGGCGCTGGGTTCCAGCATAGCAGTTTTGAGCGCAGGCATCGCCTACCTATCTCTCCGTTCCTACACACAAGTCGGATCGACCCCTGCACCCATACACGCCTCACTCGACACACTCCTCCACGACAAACGTCTCTGCATCCGGACAATCGAGCATACGCCAGGCACGGGCGCGCCATTGATCCTTATCCCCATGAGCCACGACGACCTCACCGGCCGCACAGACAAGCACACCAACGCCATCATCGACAACTGCGACGACATACTCCGACTACTCCACGTCCGCTACGGCGTGCGCCACATCCTCTTCGAAGCGACAGACAGCATCGCCGCCCGCATCTACAACCGCGACCACCACATCAACGGCCTCATGCCACGCAATTACACCAGTGAATTCATCGAGAAGACGCTCAACGCCTACCACTGGACGCTCATACCCGGCGCGGACGAGCACACACCGCCGCCACGTATCAACGCCGCGCGCGAGTGCGCACAGAACATCGAACGCATCATAACAACAGCACGGAAAGAAGGCTGGTTCAGCTCGCCTGCAACGCTCGAACCGAACCAGGACGACCTACTCAAGCAGATGCAGACCGTCTCGGACGCCTATGACCGCGCCATGGAACCCATCATAGCCAACGACCCTGACGGCAGCAAGGAATACGCGCACACCGTCAGCAAGCGCGACGATGTCTACATCAACAATGCGATGGCAAGCGGTGCTCCCACAGTCATGCTCATCGGCGCCGCCCACCACCACGATCTCACGACGAAGATGAAAGAACGCGGCAGGCCGTTCTACGTAATCGTCCCAGAGAGACTCGCCTGGCCACAGAACACCACGCCTGACCTGTTGCGCAGCGAACTCGTCAAAGCAGCACGACCGCCCTCGACCTTACTCATCAAGGCAGACAACGGCCAAGAAGCACGCATCAAGCTCAACTACAGGAACGCAGGTAAATGATAATTCATGGATATCTAGGCGCCGATCACATAGCTATGTATGTCATCGATCTTATTCAATGATTTCTCCTCCTCTGCAGTGAGGAATTGGCTGACCACATTCTTGCCAGAAACCGCGTTCTTGTACGCGATATCGAAATCCTGCTCCATGTCGACATGGATGTCGCTTCTGTAGTTAGAATGGACTCCTTCACACACAAACGCAAAATATGCCTGCAGTTGTAGGTTCATTCGTGCCCGGCATAACCCCTTCATTGTCTTGCGATCCAAGGATAGCAACGCGCCACGGATATTCTTGTCCATTATCCCGGCCACACCTTTGGATATTTCGTGGGTAGGGAGCATGCTCGATTCACGATAAATGTCTTTGATCACGGATTGTGTCGGACCGATCAAATCATTGATCGAATCCAGCGCGGTTTGAGTGGCCTGCTCATAGCGATCGATATAGCGCAACACTAGCGTAGGAATCGGGTGCTTGTTTATGAGTGCCTCTCCATGCTGGCACTCACCCACATCCTGCGGTGTCTCTAACTTAAGCGTCTCTAAAAGATCATCAGGAAGTATCGGGAAGAGTGTTTCCTGCATGAGGTCGTTGAACTTGCGCGGGTGCTTGTCGTCAATCCATCCAGAATATGATCTGACCTTACCTTGATGTCTGACGTAGGCGAACTCGAGCTTGCTTGCCCAGAAGTGGTTGCCGAGCGAGAGCTGTTCGCCGCGCTCGTGTATTGCGACGAAGTCCACGAATTCTGGCGGCACCATATCATTGACCACGAACAATCGCCATTGCCCCCTCGCAAAGCCACCTTGGTCATCATAGAAACAGTGCGCGAAACCCGGTCCGCACACGTCCGCGGCACTCTTGGCAACGGAATATGGCAATGCAGCGTAGACAAAATTGAATCCTGCCTTTTTGAAAGTGACCCAGCTGTCGTGCTCGTCAGCCCAACGTGCGAGACCGGTCATCACGTCCTCCTGTTGCAGATACTGCTGGAGCGTCAGAGTATGCCTCTGTTGGTGTTCCAACTTCTGCTCGAGGCGCTGCTCTAGCACCATGCGCTGATCCGTTTGCTGGTGCATGCTTTGGGAGATGCTTATGCCAAGGTCCATCATGGACTAGAATCTGGCGCCATTAATAAGCCTTTTCATTGTAACTACCACATTGTAGTGAAAATATCAGGTATCCGAATCATTTGTGGTTCCACAACATTTAAAAATGTAGGATAATAATCCTACATTCATGACGACAGACCTGACTGCGGATGAGGACCCTGTGACGCGATGGATATTCTACAATCAAGTTAATGAGATGGTCAAGGTCGGCGTACGAGAACTGGCCCGCGAGACCTCCCTTGACACCAAGACAGTGATGAAACGGCTGGCAGGATTATGCGGACGGAAGCTTGTCAAAAGGCACACCCGCCAAAGACACTTCCCCTATTATACCGCGACATTATCCCCTCTCTATTTCTGGGAGAAAAGCCAGATGCTGCAACGCCGCATCATAAGAAGTGGGCTCATCGATTTCCTCGAGAAGCGGCTCAAACCACGGGCGATCGTGCTCTTCGGCAGCATGAGAACTGGATCGTATAATCATGAAAGCGACGTGGATCTGTTCATTCTGGGCAAGCCGGAAAAAATCGACCTATGGCCATTCGAGCGCCGGATAGGCCACGAGATTCAGCTGCTTTTCGACGACGACTTCGCAAATCTTTCGTGGGGACTTGGACAAAATATAGTAAATGGAATTGTATTATCAGGTACGCTATGGACAGAACCAATGCCCGACATTCCAGAGTGGCCTGTATCCAAAAAAGAAAGTTGAGAAGACTGGTCGTTCCTGATTTCCAGCTTGCCGAGGAATTACGTACCATGGCAAAGCACAGGATGGATTTCTGGCAGGAAGTCCATCTTGAGAACAAGTACCCATCGATATACCTGGACGGCCACTATGAGATAATCAAGGAACTATGCGCGGCATTGCTCGCGCTGGATGGTTGGGAATCATCTAACCACGAATGCATGTTCGCGCACATCAATGAAGCATATGCAGGTATCGACATAGATTTCGGCTACCTGTTCGACCTCAAGGACACGAGGAACGCGATCGATTATCGCGGGGTGAAAATCAGTCCATCTACCTGGCAGGACAACGCGCTCAAGATAATGGTGACAATCGACGCGCTCGGTAAGGAGGTGGAACGACGGCTGAAAACGATCAGATATCCAGATCAGCCACATCCTTTGCGTGGTCCATTATGAACTTCTTCCTTGGCTCGACTTCGTCGCCCATCAGGATGCTGAACATCTCGTCGGCTGCCACCGCATCTTCGATTGCGATCTGCTTGAGTGAGCGCACGTCTGGATCCATTGTCGTCTCCCAGAGCTGCTGCGGGTTCATCTCGCCCAGACCCTTGTAGCGTTGGAGGTTGACATCATCGCCCAGTTCCTTGACTATCTTGTCTTTCTCTGCGTCGTTGTAGGCATACGTGGTCTTCTTGCCTTTCCATATCTTGTATAGTGGCGGCATCGCGAGATAGATGTGGCCTGCTTCGATAAGCGGCCGCATATAGCGATAGAAGAATGTGAGCAGCAGGCAGGAGATGTGCGAACCGTCGACATCCGCATCCGTCATTATGATTATCTTGTGGTAGCGCAGTTTAGATATGTCGAACTCGTCGCCTATGGACGTTCCGAGCGCGGTGATCATCGTCCCTATCTCGACGTTCTCCAGGACTTTCATCAGGCGCGCTTTCTCGACGTTCAATATCTTGCCCTTCAATGGGAGGATCGCCTGGAACTCCCTGTTGCGGCCGGATTTTGCCGACCCTCCGGCGGAATCGCCTTCCACAAAATACAACTCGCATTTAGTCGGATCGCGTGAGGAGCAGTCTGCCAGTTTTCCAGGCAGTGTGGAGTATTCAAGCGCGCCTTTGCGTCGCACAAGGTCGCGCGCCTTCCGCGCCGCTTCCCTGGCGCGATTAGCCTCAAGGCACTTTCCGATTATGGATTTCGCGGCTCCTGGGTTCTCCTCGAAGAATGTGTTCAACGATTCGCTGACGACCGAGTCGGTTATGCCCTTGACTTCGCTGTTGCCCAGCTTGGTCTTGGTCTGGCCTTCGAATTGTGGCTGCGGGACCTTGACGCTTATGACAGCGACGAGTCCTTCGCGCACGTCCTCTGAAGTCAATTTCTCCTCTTCCTTGATGAGGTTGTGCTTCAACGAGTAGTTGTTGATGGTGCGCGTCAACGCTGTCTTGAATCCGATCAAGTGCGAGCCGCCCTCATGCGTGTTTATGTTGTTCGCGAATGTGAAGACCGACTCATTGTAGTCCACGGTATATTGCAGCGCCACTTCGACATTTACCTCGTTCTTCATCTTATCGACGTAGAAAGGCTTGTGCAAAGGTTGCTTGTTCTTGGAAAGGTGTTCAACGAAGCTCTTTATTCCGCCTTCGAACTTGTGGGCCTCTTCCTTGCCGTTGCGTTCGTCGCGGATCGATAATTGTACGCCCTTGTTCAAGAACGCCAGTTCCCTTATGCGGGAGTTGATTATCTCGTAGGAGAACTCGTTCTTCTCCATTATGGTGAAGTCTGGCTTGAATGTGATCAATGTACCGGTGCCTTCCGCAGGGCCGACCACTTGCAGGTCGCCTTTGGGCTTGCCGCGGACGAATTCCTGCCTGTAGAGCTTGCCGTCGCGCTTGATCTGCACTATGAGGTGTTCGGACAGCGCGTTCGTCACCGTTATGCCCACACCATGCAAGCCACCTGAGACCTGGTAGCTGTCTTTGTCGAACTTGCCGCCAGCGTGCAGCATCGTCATCACGACCGTGACCGCAGGGATCTTGTATTTCGGATGGATGTCGACAGGGATTCCACGGCCGTTGTCGCGTACGGTGACGTAGCCATTGCTGTGTAGTATGACATCTATGACCGTGCAATAGCCAGCGAGCGCTTCATCGACCGAGTTGTCGAGCGCTTCGTAGATCAAGTGGTGCAGGCCGCGCAGGTCGGTCGTGCCGATGTACATGCCTGGACGCTTGCGGACGGCTTCCATGCCTTCAAGGACCTGGATGCTTTCAGCGCCGTATGCCTTCTTCTTCTCAGTCGTCTCTTCCATTGTCTTTGCGGTAGAAGTGTTCACTCTTTTTCGTCTTCCCCACTGTCATTTTGGGAGAGGCGACCCTATATAAAATTATTGTTTCCAGGATGGCGTTATAACGCCCATTAGGCACTAATAACGCTGTTATCCGGTTCGGTGGAACCGAACCAGATTCTAGAAATAACAATTAAAACAAGAAAAAAATAAATAAAAAAACAAGTTCACTTCTGGCGTTTGGCAGAGACCCCGATCGGAACAGTGTACATCGTTCCACGGGGGATCTTGCAGACTCCGTCCTTGGAATCCACGCGGTATCCGCCAGTCAAACGGTATTCTCCATCAGCGACCTTCGTGACGATGACGTACATTCCTGTCGATGAGACCGGGTCCTTGTTATAGACCGGAACAGGATTGCCTATGCTGTTGCCGCCTTCCACGCCAGACCAGAATGATTCAGGACCGAACCCGTCTTCACGTCTGCGTCTCTGGATCTTACCGCTGCCGAAGTTTATTGCGATCGAAGGCTTTTCCATCTGGCCACGCAATGGCTTGCATTTCGCTGTCACCGTTCCTTCAGTCTCGAGCGGCACGCCAAGCTCGCGGGCGATGTTCTTCATCTGGTATTCGGCAGAACCCGTGTCGATGCTGGTGAGTTCACGTCCGTACTGGTTGATGAAAGAACCATCCATCTGCCAGATAGGCAACAAACCGTCTCCGTCGGAGAATACGCTTTCAAGGACGACATCCTTCTTGAAGGACAATTTCGTCGTTGCCTCGAGTTGGTATCTTTTCTCGGAGATGACCGTGCCGTTCTCAGGCAAGAACCATTTGACGTTCCCAAATGATCTGTCCAGCGGTGATTCGGATATTCGTTCAGCATAGTACCTGGACAATGCATATCCGATATCCCTCTTGTCGAACGTTGTCTTCACGCCTCGCAGTGCCCTGCTGTCGGTGAAGTAGTCGTCGCCCATGCCGAATGATATCTTCGGCATAAGGTTGAAGCTCACACCATACGCCTGGTTCGTGTCAGGAACGATCATGTAGTGGTTTCCGCTTCCCGTGACAAGGAGGAACGGGTTTCCTTTGTCGGTGTCTGCCGCGAGGAGCGAGAACAATCCGCCCTTCTGGTCGACCGCCTGCCTGGGACGCCATGCTCCGATGCCTGCCAGTGGGTAATTCTTGTCCTTCAATGGCAATCCCAATAGATAGGCATACTCTGATGGCACTGCCGTTATCCATTTCTTCGCCACAGCCGCTACTGTCGTCTCCTGGACTATCGTATCGGTGACAAGGTCTGTCGCTGTCGGTGTCGAGTCAAGGACTTCCTTCGGAGTGTCGCCCACCACGACCTTGATCGGCCTGCGGACTGTGTTGACGCCGTCAGTGAGAACAGCGTTGAACGTGTCCTCGCCGACGAAGTTCTTCTCCAAAGGCGGCGTGTACGTGACCGTACCTGTGAGTTCGTCTTTCCAATTCAATGTCCCACCATTCGCAGGATCATCGAATCCTACGACTCGCAGAGGTTTGCCTTCTGGATCTGTCGCTCCCATAAGCAGGTCTAGCGATAGAGGCTGGTCCTCCGTAGTCTCTCCTGTGAGCATACCTGCGACAGGCGGCAGATCTACCACGGGCACTGTCGGATCGACCGGAGGCGTCACAGGCTCTTCGACGTGCACAAAGCGTAACGTCGTTGTGTATGGCGCGCTCATTGCGGTCCCATCACTGACTTTGAATGTGATGTCATATACGCCTTCCTTGGTCGTCTTGCCGTTGATCCTCAGACTGCCATCATTGTAAAGCGTCACGTCAAGACCGGGCAGATTGCTGTCCAGGACCGCTTCGAGATTCTTGTCGCCATCGACGTCGCTCGCGCCGACCAATAGACCGTCGGCCGCAGGGATGACCACCTCAGTGCCCTCATCGAGCTCATAGGCGTGGTCAACACCGACAGGCGCGTCATTGACTGGCGCGACGTTGATGTCGACTTTTCCAGTCACTGCGTTTCCTTTCTTGTCCTTGGCAGTGTAGATGAATTGGTCTTTTCCGTTCAAGTCTGCCCTAGGAGTGTATATCACCTTTTTGTTGAAGATGACCGCCGTTCCATTTGCGGGCTGCACGACGCTGTCAAGCGTCAATACATCACCTGTCGGAGGCACGTCGTTGCCCAATACATCGATCGTCGCGATCTCGTCTTCGTTCATGTCGACTATGTCGTCGACAGCGACCGCAGGCAGCATCGTCTGGTTGACATTGATAGATACTGTCGCTTCGTTGAGGCTGTCGGTCATTCCATCGTTGTTCTTGTACTTGAACGAGTCTGTTCCGAAGAATCCAGCGTTTGGCTGGTACTCGAATCCGCCTTGCGGGTCGAGGATGACTGATCCGTTGGCAGGCGGTGACGTCAGTATGGCCGTGACCATATCTCCGTCCATATCAGGGTCGTTTGCTGTGACGCCTGGCGACAGCATCTTCAACATCGTGTCCTGCTGCGTCATGTAGTTGTCATTCGTTGCGACAGGAGGTCCGTTTGGCCGCGTCAACGTGAAGTTCTGTATCGCGCTGGTGTCGACGCCTAAGTTGGCCACGCCGCCGTTGTCCTGCACTGATACTTGACAGTTGACTGGTCCGCTCCAATTATTGGCGAACTGCCAATTGAGATTGCCTGCTGCATCGACTGAAGGCGCTTGCGTGAAAGCTGCGGGATTTGATGGGTTTATCACAACAGTCGTTGTCTGGCCGGCTTCATTGGCAGGTCCTGCTTGCACATTGATGATCCAGTTCGGTGCCGATCCCACTACAGTGTGTGATCTTGGGTTCAAGTCAGTGATGTTGAACGTTGGCCCATCATTCACAGGGGTCATGTCAACGCCGTACTGAGCGAGCGCTGAATTCGAGACTCCGTCGTTCGCTTCCCAGAAGAATCCGGATATGGTGCCATTGACGTTTGCCGCGGGTTCGAACATTATGTATCTGTCGGTGTTGGTTATCTCTGTGCCTGGCGCGACTATCTCTGTTCCCTTCACCGCACCATCAGGTGTTTGATAGATGCGTCCTTGAGTGGCAGGATTCGGCATCGGTGCCATAACGAAACGCCTTGTGGTATCTGCGCTCGCCGTCAACTTGATCGGGATGAGCCTATCTTCAAGGCCACTAGCGACGACATTATCCGCTGTGGGCGGAAGGTTCTGCACGTCCAGCGACAATAGCACTGACGGATAGTACGCGTTTCCCGGTATGCCATAATCACCATCGTCCGTGACATTCGGCATGAATGAGTCGTTTCCTGTGAACGAAGCGTTCGGCCTGTAGGTCAGGTTCTCGCCCGATATCCAGAATCGTCCATTGCCAGTGAGATAACTTCCATCGCCTTGCTGTGTGGCGAAGGAATGCCAGCGGATGGCGTTTCCGTCAGCATCAGACCAGCCCAGTGCCGGTAGGTTCAGCACGGTGTCCGTATTGAAATTCACCGTCCTGTTTATCGGTGCAGGACCGTTTGGCGCGTTGTTAGGATCGTG
This sequence comes from archaeon, assembly GCA_020051845.1. Classification (GTDB taxonomy): domain Archaea; phylum Nanobdellota; class Nanobdellia; order Woesearchaeales; family ARS49; genus JAGVQG01. The sequence goes on from JAGVQG010000037.1 coordinate 10,274, forward strand.
CAGATTCACCGTGTCTGTAGCTGTCGCATTGGGCGAGCCTGCTATTGTGTAGTCGAATGTGACAGGACCTATCTTACCTGCGATAGGATTCAGCATGACGTCTCCGCTTCCCATTGATATTCCACATTTCGACGGATCACTTGAAGGACCTGCGGCGATAAGTGTGGCAGGCGACGCGCCGCCATCATCAGTATCATTGTCTTGGGGCCGGACATTCGTCGGAGTTGTGTTGAGGATGTGATAAGTTTCAGAGTTGGCTTGTGCCGCTTGCGCCGATGGCGCACCATAGCCGAAACCGGCCGCCATGGCGACCGTGCCCAATGCGAGCTTGGCTGACTTGATTTTACTCGAGAAAAGCGCATTCACTTTCTGTACAAGACTGTCTTCATTGATTTTTTCCATTTTGGTTTTACCCCCGAATAGCATGAAAGCCTGACACAACCCTCACCCATATATAAAGCTTATAGATTTGTGGTGACTAGTGAGTAACAACAAAATTCCAATAACTAGATTGCTATCAATGTAATTATTCTGGAACTTCTTAAACCTGACTATAAGGAGGTTTAATGCGGTTCAAGACTGCGGCGCATCCAATTCGGATCGCCTTGCCTTGAGTTTGTCGAGCACGATTCTCAGGGCATCGATGTCCTTCATCGGGAAGCTCTTCTGGTATTTGACCTGTCCACTCAGGTCTTTCGTAACCTTGCTCATAGAGAAAGTGTAGTACGTGATCTTCTTGCCTCTTTCACCCCACTGGTTGGGCCAGACCGAGATCTGGACGTCCTTCTCCTTGATCACCATCACTGGTTGCGATCTTTCGTCGTCTGAACTAACTGCGGGTTTTGGCATAACTCCTCCACGGGAATAGCTAACCAATACAAACCTCGGTCTAGGTTAAGAAGGTGTCGGTCCATAACCGCATGTCGTGGAATTCACGCCCGTACGCAACGGAACGGTGTTCCGTGCGTACAAAACGCATTGCGTTTTGTTACGCCGCATCGAGCAACTCGAACTGTTGTTCGTGAGCTCGATGCGACTCACGAACGCGAAGCGTTCGTAGCCGCCGCATCGAGGCAGCGACAAACCGCGGTTTGTTAGCCTCAATGCGGCTCCGTGTTCTTCGAACACTCACGCCGCATCGAGGCGAACGGACGAGCAGTTCGGGTCCATCCCACGGATGGACGTGAACCGCTGGCCCATCGCCTGCCGGCGGCGTTTTTGATTTTTTCGTTCGCCTAAAACCGTCCTGTGAAGTGATTGACGGAATATAAAAGATTGCCATGCTTAGGAGGATAGTATGGCCCTAGATATACACGACTATAAGATGCGTTTGGAACAAGAGCTACGGTACCTTGAAGAGAGTAAGATTAGTGATGCCAACAAAGCGACCATACGACGGTTCCACGATGACTGCGTAGTTCAAGGCTTGTCCAAGCCACGTATCTGCAAGTTGCTGGAAACCGTGAGGCAACATGCAGGATGGTTGCGGGTTGATCTTGAGAAGGCAGGAGTTGACGACATCAAGCATTTGGTGACGCAGTTTGAGAATAAGCCTTGGACGCCTTGGACCAAAGCCACGCACAGGATTATCCTGAAGAAGTTCTACAAGTGGCTTAGAGCGTTGGAAGATGGTGAGTTTCCGCCTGAGGTGAAGTTCATCAAGACCTCGCCGAAGTCCAAGGATCTCAAGATGATAAGCCAGAACGAGCTTATCACGCCGGAAGAAATCCAGAGAGCCATCGACATCTGCGACCATCCACGAAGCAAGGCACTCATCTCCGTCCTTGCCGAGAGTGGCTGCCGCATAGGTGAGATAGGCACACTGGCGGTCAAGAACGTCGCTTTTGATGAGCAAGGAGTGGTTCTGACTGTCAATGGAAAGACGGGCTCTCGACGCATAAGAGTCGTCCAAAGCACGAAATACCTACGATCATGGATGGACTGCCACCCATTCAGAGACAACCCTGAAGCGGCCGTCTGGATCAACGTAGGCAGCACCAACCACCGCAAACCCGCAATGTACCCCGCACTGGCCAAACTCATACGCGAAGCCTTCCACAATGCAGGAGTGAGAAAGAGAGTCAACCCGCACATCTTCCGCCATAGCAGAGCCAGCATCCTCGCTAACCACCTGACTGAGTTCCAGATGAACCACTACTTCGGCTGGACGCAAGGAAGCACGATGCCGAGCACGTATGTGCACTTGACGGGAAAGGATTTGGATGCCGCCATACTGAAAGTCAGCAATCTCGGAGTGGAAATCCAACCACCTGTTGCCCCCGTTGAACAGAAACAACCATCTCCACCTGACGACGTCAAGACGATGCTCAAACTATTGCTGACCAATGAGGAAATTCGGAAGACTTTACTCCAGCAACTGAGCCAGACTGGTTAGTGCTATCATTTGCTGTTGCAATAATCGGTCAATAGGTGCGGAACAATCCAAATCAAACGAGCGGAACTGCATAAGAACACGCCCCACAATGCTAAAACGACGCAGGTCTTCCCGAACACAACAAACGAAGGAAGTGTGATTCCCAATCCCACGATCGACTCAATGAGACTAATTGCCAATAAGAAGAATGCACATGCCAGAGGAAGGAAGATGTAACGAATTAGGTCATTGATGTGGCCTGTCAATTCGAGCTCCTTCATCTTGCGATAATCTTTGGTTGCAGGAAGAATCGTGGCTGCAGTCAACAACCCGCTGAACAGAATTGCCAGGACGGTCAGACCAACTTCTGGAGACTGCCCCCATCCTAGAAGTGGGAGAAAACCCAACAGCACACCTACATATACCCAATACTTCTCCAATATCCTATTCATGTGTCAGTTCCACCAATTCACTTCGATGCTCGTCAAAAAGCTGCGTCATTTTCCTCCGGGTCTCATTCATTTCAAGAACGCGTTCGCTACCATTCAGTGTTACTCCGAGACGATATCTCTGTTCGATTAAATCAAGTACAATATCCTTGGAATTGGCATTCTCTCGACCTTTGACTTTCAATGACTGAACGGTGCTATCGTTAGAACCGTGTCCCATGTCAAGCAAACCTGTGACGAGTTCAGAGAGCTTCTCCTTAATAAGCCCGCCTAGACGTCTTTTTTGTCGGAACTCAACAACTATATCGCCCGCATTCAATTCCTCTCTACCCGTCTTGAGCATATCCTTCACACCCATTCTTTTGACCTGTTGACTCTGGGGCGCAGTGCCATTTGCAGGCGCCATCGCAACGGTCAGAGCGGTGAAATAATGCAGACGTCTGAATATTCTCATAGTCCTTGCGTTGAGCAATGGAAGCAACCTAAACTGCCTTTCGCCGCTCTTATCGCGTATATAGTGCTCGAAAGTCCCCCATTTCACTCCTGACTTGCCACTCAGTAAGCAGAGGATATTGAGCTCCTTGTCGAAGTGAAAGTATGTTGTATCAACGATACCTTCATCAGATGGGATTGGTAGACTGCGGATGCTCCTGTTCTCGGCTTTGCCACATCCAGGCATATCATCTGTGCGGTATCTCGCTATCCGTCCACATGCATAATCTGCGTGATCAACGCAATCAAGAAGAGTGATTGCATAGGACGGACCCTTCTGAATTCTTCCTGTGGATGATGCATCATCCGGCATGGTATTTATCGCATTGATCAGGGTCGTAAAAGAGACGGAATTCGGTGCCGTAACGAAAAAATCCGCTTGTCTTGTGAACGTCATGCTAGCTCGTACTCGACGAGAGCGCCATATAAAGATTATGGAATGGAAGGCCACCTGTTACGCAACTGTCCTGACAAACACAGTACAAACTATAAGAACTCTCAGTACCATAGTATGTGTTGTCAGGAACGTGTTTTCTGACGATAAAGTCACGCTCACGCGCATCGGGAAGGAAGAGGTATGATCGAACATAGCGTGAGCTCTCGACGAATGGGGGAATCATGGCGAGACGAAAGTGGAGGTATGCGGCAGACGCACGAAAGCGGCGGTATTGCGAACGCTGCTTCAGGCGGCTCCGCAAGAGTGAGGTAGAGATGTGTGGAGAGTGCCGTTTCGAACTCGCGCACGGCAACACGTCGGAGGTAGAACAGGATGAGCGTATTCGAAGGATTGTGGATGAGATTACGAGAGATGATGGAGGGAACAAATGAGAACGAAACGAGTGATGATGGCGATGTTGCTGGGGCTGATGCTGTTGACAATGATAGCACCAGTGCTGGCACAGACGCCGCCAGCACCGTCGGCAGCTGACATCGCGAAGTTCGACCAAGTATTGCAGCCCGTGTGGAAAATCTACAACATGATCAAGTACATCGCGACTGCAATCGCTCTGGTCGTGTTGCTCTTCGCGGGCATCAAGTACATGATGAGTGGCAGCAACGCGGCCGACAGGGACAGCGCAAAGAACATGGTGGCCTATGTAATCATAGGTCTGGTGGTGATATGGGTAGCACCGTTGGTCGTGCAACTCTTCACGTCCTAATTGCACTTTTCATAGTGCAATTGGCGTGGGCGTTTCCCTGTGAACGCACGACAGACCCTGCCAGCTGTAGCGCTGTGCTGGCTGCGGGCCTTCCCGAGCAGGAGATGCGAGACATTCTCGCGTCGATGATTGCCGACGCCCGCACCTGGAACGATGCACTATCCGAGCAAGGACCACCGGCAGGAACGAGTGTTACAAACAGAGGACTCGTGAAAAGTGCATGGACGAGAATCTTAGTAATAACTCCATCAGCGACCGAGAATGGCACACTAATAATCCCAAGAACAGGTGATGTTGTTGCACTCAGATCTTTCGAAACCGTCACACCGAGTGGGACTGAGCGTGGCGATTGCAGAACGAGATACTCACTAGGGACAAGAAATGAATTCGATGTCCTCGCAAATGGCGCAATCATTGGACATGATAGAGTGTCCTCGTTCTCGGTTGGCAGCGATACTACATTCACAGCACAACTCCGCATCTACACAACTCTCACGGTGAGGCATTATCGCTGGGAGATTGATGATACATCAAAGCGTTGTGTGTTCTCGTATACCGAAACACGAAGCGATGTTGTAACCGTATCCGATTCGCTTGCCGCAAAGCTGCATGCTCCGTCGATGAATGTGAACATTGCTTTGATCAACACGGAGAACGGTGGAGTCGAGATACTCCCGACAGTCAATGATGCTGTACGATACGACCTTGCTGTTGGAAATGCCACATATTCTGTGTTGTCAAAAGAGTTGGTTCCTACACTTGGCAATGCACCGTACTATCCGCTCACTTACAATGTGCAGTCGATTGAGAAAGTCATTGCGAGCAACATCCGATATGGTGATGAAGGAATCATCGTCGTTCCAGGACCTTGCGAATTCACGTTGTACGATTACTTCACGATTCGCAAACAATCGTGCACCATTCCAAGAAACGCAGATAATATCACTTTGTCGACGGACAAATCGTCCTATCTGGCAGGTGAACCAATTCGCGTTAAAACGAATGTTCCATCCACGATAACTTATGCGGGATCTGTTGTGATAGGAAGCGAAGCTACCTTCCACGCTACAAGAGGCAATTCCTTCATCGAAGCGAGAACGGCGGGACAGGAAGCGTGGACGGCGGTTTCTGTTGATAGCGGTGCTTGGGGTGAAGTGCTGAACGCACTACTTGCCGCACCTGTTGCATTTGTCTTGTGGAGAGCATCGCGATTCGCTCTCGGAGGTGTGCTATGACGTGCAGTATCACCGACCTGCCAAGCTGCATCGTCACAGAAGGCATCAATGCTTTGCAGCACCTCATTAATCAGCCGATTCAGCCTATCATCGACCTCGTTAAATTGCTGTTGACACAACCTGCGACGATAGAACCTCTTGCTCCGATATGGGCAATAATGGTGTATGTCATCTCGCTGTTCTATGGCCTCGTGTTGCTCTGGGCAGGGATTTCGTTCATCATTGGCGGGAGCAGTCCTCAAAGGAGAGAACGTGCCAAAGAATGGCTCCAAAACGCTATACTGATGATTGTATCCGTGCAAGCCAGTTACTACATCTACTTACTCCTCACGGACCTCGCGGCCAAACTTACGACGGGCGTTGTGAGTCTCATCAACCCTAACTTCTTCCTCATCACCATCGACAATCCTGTGAATATAGGGTTCGAACTGATATTCGGATTCCTGTACGTGAACACCCTCACACTGACTTGCCTGGTCCTCGGAATAGCATATATCGTCAGTAGCATTGGTGTGGTGTTCTTCCCTATCGGACTATTCCTCTGGTTCATCCCGCCACTTCGTGACGTAGGCAAATACATCCTCTCAAAAGTCATCTTCATAGTATTCTTGCCCTTTTTCGCCAGTCTCATACTGCTAACGGCCAGTCTTCTTGCAGGAACAGGACCGTTTGTCAATGCCAAAGTGTTGCTCGCAATCCTCGCATTTGGGGCAATCAACCTGTGGTTCATCATCATGGCACTTCTCGTCATAATCAGAAGTGTCTTCGCAGTCTTGCGCAGCGATATCGCGCAGGCATTCCTCATGGTCAAAGGATACTTCGTCGCAGCTATGGCTGTCGAGACAAGTAAACCCGGAATGAGGCCACGATGAGCTACGAAATACCTCAAGAACTGCAATACCAGGAACGAATTGTGTTCGGCATGACGCTGGAGCAGATGATCTATGCGACCATCGCGGCATTCTGCATTCTGCTTGTGATGCGAACACGAATCGATATGTATGTACGCATCGGGCTGTCTTGCATTCTCACGGCAGTTGGATTGCTGTTCATCTTTGGCAATCTACGTCAACGAGCTCAAGACCTCTGGTTCTTCCTGCGCAACCGTCAGTTCTCACGATACAGTAAAACTATGAGGGACTGGTCAGGTGCGGTTTCCGTCGAGAAAGACCATATTCTTGTGCAGAAAGGTAAGGTGAGAGTACGGACTGCAATCTTGAGTATTGAACTGCTGTGTTGCACAATTATCTATTCTTTGACTACGATTACATAGACTCTTCTTCCGATGAATCTCTTTGGAACGTCCGCTTTTGCTGATGTTCCA
>JAGVQG010000006.1 GCA_020051845.1 archaeon
CAGTTATGCTCTGAGAACAAGAACTCTTCTTAACGGCCAATTCCCCTGCGGGTCTTCGCTGCGGCTCAGACCGCGCAGAATCCTTGGCCTGCGGGTTGAAAAACACCGCCCGCTTGCGGTTGATGAAGAAAATCGAAGTGAAGAAAGTCACGACAAGAATCACGAATCCGACCTTCGAGTTCGTGCTGAAGAAGTTCATGGTCGCGATGAATGTAGCGAATACGGGACCCAGGAACAGCCCCATCATTATGGTGTCGCTTAGCGCTGTCCAGAACAAAGCGATCACAAGCACAACCAGGTTGAAAAGCGCGATGAAAGTGTACTTCTGACCATCATACGCGTTCTTGTCCTTGTCGAACTGGCGCTGCTCCTCCTGCTGCTGCACAAGGCATTCATCGATCTTAACCTGTCTCGCGGCCGACTCAGTGTCATTGACCTTCGAGTCAGGCGCACCGTACTTCATGTAGCAATCCTTGCCAGGACCGTACTGGTAGTAAGAGTCCATGCCTGTGAACTTAGGGAAGAAGACATTGGCTCCGAGGAAGACCATCGGGATATAGAGTAGGACAATGATCAACACGAAAAGCATTTTCGTCCAGTTCATGGGACAAATAATGTGGCTCAACTATAAAACCCTTTCCATCATAATTTTGATATAGAAAATTATTTAAGCAAGTATTCATTACCACCCCCTATGCCACGAGGAAGACCCACGCGAAGCCAGATCAGACAGAACATGATTGAACTGATCCACGTGATGGGCAAAGGATACGGCTACGAGATCCACAAGAAATACGTCCAGATATTCCCGGCATGCACGCGGGAAGTCGTCTATTACCATCTTCGCAAAGGGGTGAAACTTGGCGAGTTCGTCATCGAGTCAGTCAGGCAAGAAGCGGGCGAGTACAGCTGGGGAACAACAGTCGAGAAAACCTATTACAAACTCGGCCCAAACGCCAAGCCAACCGGAGATCCGCGAGTCAGGGAATTCTTCGCAAAGTAGGCGGTTCTGGAAACTTGACGCCTGCCGCGGACTACTGATCATCGGTCTCGTGATTTTCCACACCCTGTTCGACCTGAGCGAATTCAAAGGCCTCGGACTAGGATCGCTCTCCGCTTACTGGCAGCCAGTACGTGTGCTCGGAGCGGCCACTTTCCTCGCGATAGTCGGAATATCACTCTCCATAAGCTATCGAAGACGCGGCGTGGACTTCCCAAAACACGCTTTAGTGCGCGGGCTCGGATTACTCGGCCTCGGCCTGCTCGTGACAGCCGCGACATACTACTACAGCCCGCGCAACTACGTCTCATTCGGCATACTGAGCCTCATAGGCGCGTCGATAATATTCTCGATATTCGTGGTGGCAAGACCGATACTGTCGCTGGTATTGGGATCCATATTCCTCGTCGAAGGAATGCTCCTCTCCATAGCGCCAATGCTGCCGACGATGCTGGGTTGGATAGGACCATCGCCATTCATGCAGGACGCCTACGACTACTACACATTATTGCCTTGGATGGGATTGGTATTCATCGGAATATACCTCGGATACAGGATCCATCCCTCACTCGATAAGCCAAGCACTATCGCGCCGAGAATCATGGCGCCGATAACCTGGTGCGGCAGGCACACGCTGATAATCTACATGCTACACCAACCGATAATACTGTTCTTGATAAGGCTGAGCCAAGGGTTCTGAACTATTTGCCTTTTTGTATCTGCCGCAAGAAACCCATGAAGGCCATAGCCTCACGGTTCGTCAAGAATGATTTGCCGACGATCTTATGCCACAGACGAAGCTGTGTCTCCTTACGCGAGGCATGCGTGTCCCAATCGATGCCTTCAATGGTTGCATCGACCATCTTCAACAGCTGCTTCTTCTCAGCCACACCCATGGACTTGATATGGCTCGCGATATGATATAGAGAGCGCGCCTGGAACAGTTCATAGAGGATGATCCCGACAGCATGACTGAGGTTCATCGCCGCGTATCTTTTTGTCGTCGGAATGCTGACCGTGAAATCACACTTTGAAATCTCCTCGTTGCTAAGACCAGGACCCTCAGGACCGAAGACAATGCCCACATCCGCACCCACAGGCACCAGTTCAGCGAGCTGGCTCGGCAGAAGCGGGCTTCTTGGAAGGTTGAAATCGGTCCCGACCCTCGCAGTGGTAGCTATGAGCGTGGCGCACTCCAGTTGGTCCAGAGAATCAAGAATCACCGCTTTCTTCAGTATCTGCTTGTTGTGCTTGGCACGGTCCTGCGACTCCTTCGAAAGATGATCGCACTTAGGCTGGATAAGGACCAATTCCTGCACATCGAAATTACCCATGAGCCTGGCGACTGCGCCGACATTGCCCGACACTTCCGGCTTGAACAATACGACTCTGACGCCCATGATAGGCGGCTCGTTCCGAAGATTTATAAATGTTATTGCTGTGTTGCACAATTATCTATTCTTTGACTACGATTACATAGACTCTTCTTCCGATGAATCTCTTTGGAACGTCCGCTTTTGCTGATGTTCCA
>JAGVQG010000010.1 GCA_020051845.1 archaeon
CCCGTACTATCCAAGCTATACTAATGCGGCTTCTGCATAGTTCGAAGTTCCAGTCGCGTATTTAAAACTCTGTGCGAAGAATAATAATGAAAAAAAAAGAAAAGACAAGAAACTCAAGAATTTATTTGGCCTTGCCGAGGATCCTGAAGACCTTGGTTGCGCACTTGGGGCATTCGCCCTTCATGGCTCTCATGCCGTTCTTCATCGTGACTTCCTTTCCGTTCTTGATCTCGACTGGTCCCTTGCACTTCATGCATCTGCCTTCCACCATGGTTGTTCCCTCCGATAATCTGAAAACCTTGCTTTCATTCACGAAGACGAAGACCTGTTTATAAGGATGTTGTTTTTGTCGTCGGTGGCACGAACAAAACATTTAATTTTAATATTGAAATTAAACAGAATGACGCCAGCCATATCTCTGTTAAATATGCACAAAGAACCGTATAAAAGAAAAAACACTCCAGAAATATCATATAACGCGCCCCAGAGGCACTAGGCACTAGTTCTGTGGCTGTTGCGGCTGGTGGTGCACGAACAAGTAATGCTTCTCCTGGCCCGCCAGCTCGAGGATTATGCGCCTGATTATGGCCTTCTCAGGGTCAGGTATCAGCTTCACGCGCTCACGCAGCTCAGTGAAGCTCTCAAAGCTCTTCTCCTGCCTGCGCTCGAGCACTTCCCACATGTGCTTCTTGCCGAAGCCAGGGAGCAATTCGAGCGAGTGTGTCCTTATAGTCAGAGGCCCTGCCTTGTTGAAGAACTCGAGATATCTCTGTGGGTTCTTGGAGACTACTTCCTTGAGCACGAACTCCAGCTCGGCCTTTGCCGTCGGAGTGAGCTGCTCTATGTCAAGCCTGCCGAGTATGTGGTGGATCTTGTCGCGCTTGCCCTCGCCGATGTAGACCTCTTCGTAGGGTTGGAGGAAAACCTCCTTCCGTGGAGCCACTTCGAGGAGCAGGAAGTGCTCTTTACCGACTACTTGAGCGATAGGCGTCTTCCTGTGGCTTGGGCGTGAGTCATTGGGATAGCCGTTTTGCAAGAAGTCTAGTACAATCGCTGTCTGCTCTCTTGAGCGTCCGAGAGATTCGTGCTCTTCCATATTCCCGACTTGAATCCTAAACCCACTGTAAACATACTAGTAACGGGGAAGGATAAAAAGCTTTGCCTCGAAGAAACCGTTCCTTTCCGATACTAGACTATCAACATCTGCAAGTAACCACGTGCAATCCTCAATACCGCCACAACAATAGATAGAAACACCATAGAATCCTGTGCTCACTTGACGTAGGGTTGTATCGTCTCGGCGATCTTCTTGAGATTCTCTGCCGTGACAGTCACTGCGAAGCTCTGGAGCACGACCTTGACGTCGTTCTCGGTGATGGGCAACAGATCGACGAGCTTGATGAGGTGCTGTTCGCGCAGTCGCGGTATGTCCAGCTTCTTGAGTTCAGCCAGTAATTCGTCCGCCTTCTTCTTCTTGAGCGAGCAGAACCTTTCGAGGTGTTCGAGCGTCTTGGCTGCACGGAAATTTAGCTCTTCCTTTTCCTTGATGCTCTGGAGGCTTTCCTTTATCTCCGCCATCATCATTGGTTGTTCTGAGACGATGTTGAGTGCCATTATACCACCAGCTTCCTGAGATGTATCGGATGTATGATGAAAAGTTTCTTGAGAGTCCGGTCCATCACTGCGATTTCGTAGCACTGGCCACGTTTTGCCTGGACGACGCCACGGGCGCCCCAATATCTTGAATGGAACATTCCTTTCTGCACGGCAGGCTCGCCGACAAGGCAGACGATGTCTCCTTCCTTGTACGGTTGGAAGTAACGCTGGAGTGAGATCTTGCCGCGTGAGCGCACGTCTTTCTTCATGAGTCGACGCGTCTTACGCCTCGAGCCACCTATTCTCATTACCATACGCTGCTGAAGAAAGGCACCCCTTTAAAAAGCTAGCGGTCGGACAGGAACCACTCCGTTGAAAACCCTGCCCTGCGGACCTTCCTTCAATCCGTCATGTATGGCTTGACGCGCAGCTTGTCGAAGGGCAGCGTCAATCCACGACCGTGCGCTTTCTTGCACTGATCATTCGATTCACCGTAGAATTCCTGCATGGATTTCTCGTTTTCGTCGAGGATCCTCGAATAGGTGCTGCAGAATCCGATGTAGGATTGCACGATATCAGTGAATCTTGCAGGGTCGTACATTCCTGGCAATGAGAGTATCGTGCCCTCGAGCTTTGTCTGTAGGGTGTTTATCGGATGCTCGAACTCATCCAAAACTTGATGCAAATCGACAGTCTTGTCGTTCTCCGTGAATTTCTTCCTGGCTATGACATACAAAGCAGGGTTCGCGGTCAACAGCAGCATGCGTTTCATCCCCATGGAATCCATGCCGTCCGTCTTGGTCAATTCGCTTATTCCTTCACCAAGACACGACTTCAATAGCTCGGAGACGTACTCGGGATGTTCCATTAATCCGCGTTCATTGTCGATCTGTTCGCGTAGCTGAAAGTATTGCATCACAGTTGCGTCATCGAAAGCCTTGCGTTCCTCGGACGTTTGCTGTTGTGCAAGCCCTTTCTTTCGCGCATTGTACCATGCGACCATCTCGTTCTCCGGCATGAAACTGCGCTCGCCCCGCCTGAACAATTCATCGATCGAGAACGGCTTTCCGTCGAGGTCGACGCGCGGCTTGTTTTCCATGTCGAACAACAGGTATGCCCACCAGTGGTTCTTCTTGAGGTCCCTGATGAGGTTCGCGTTGTTGATGCTCGACCTGTTGATCTTCAGGTCAAGTGCGAGTTGGAAATGTTCAACAGGCAGATTATGCCTATCGGCGGAGAATATCTTCGCGACATCTGCGAAGGCGTCGTAGACTTCCCTGAAACGGGCGTCGTCCATCGCGTGGCGGTATATCTCCTCGCGTGTCTGCTCGGGTCGTAGGTCGATTGGATGGCGTGCGAATCTGAGGACCTTCTCGCGGCATGCGTGCTGATAGCCCTGCTGGAGGAAGAGGCGATCCCGTATGGGTTTGAACCTCTCATCTGCAACAACTTTCACTTTTTCGACGGCCTGCACCGTCTTCTCGAGGTCGGCCTGTGAATTGACGATCGCGCGTTGCGCTTCGACGACATAAAGCGCGAACATGTGGTTGAAGAAATCCGTCAGCGCTTCGCGTTTCGCCTGGAGACCATCACCCTGCCTGATCGCGGAGATGGCATTGCGCGCGCCATCGACTGCCTTGGCTATTTGCTGCGGATTCTGCGAATCTGCCAATACCGCCTCCAACCCATGGAGTTTTGCGATGAGAAAATCAGGTTTTGTGTTCACAAGGGCGACCACTGCACCCTCATCACCACCTTGCCTTGCCAGCATGTCTTTCAACATACCGTCGACGTATTCACGCGCTTTGGGTTCGAGTTGATCTGCCGGATAGGATCTAAGGAATTGTTTCTTCCCATCGATGCTTTTCACAATAAACCCCTTTGCCTCCACCAGGTCCTTCACTCCGGCGTATGCGGCATCATGACAGGAGTTCAAGTGTTGGGATAGAGCTTCGGATTTCCTGTGTATCTCACAGACCTCATCGTGTTCATCGGGCGTGTTGCTGAACCGCTTGGTCCTTTTCTGGTCCAGCGCACCATCATCCTGCGGAGCGACGGTCTTTTGCTGTTGGAATTCGCGTTGTTCGATTGGCATATGGTTCCCACCAATTTGTCGAAGCGGGAAAGCCGTTCGAGGTATATAAATCTTTCTATATTTTATCACTTTGAAGTGACAACAAAATAGAAGAACGAATCTATGACGCGGATGACGACAGCCCAAGCCCCTTCCACAACATTCCCGTCTCCATTCCAGAATGACAAATAGCACTTGAAACAGCATAATGTTTATATACGGGCGGAGGCAATGGAAGACCAGACGTCACCGTCGTAAGAGAGGTCAAAGTCATAAGGAGGAGAGGTAAATGAAGAAGTTTTTCTCAAGCATCAAGGAAAAATTCAGCGGCTCTAGCTATGATATCGAAGGCAAGCCAGAGACAGGATACGTCGAAGTCGACGCACCGCGCGACGATGGTCGCTCAAAGGTCATCGTCAAGCCCTTCCAGCTCGAGAACTTCGAGGACATCAAGCCCGTGCTCGACTCGCTCCGCGAAGGCCATACCATCGCGCTAGTGAACATCCGCCCGCTCAAGGAATCGGACATGTCCGAGCTCAAGCGCGCCATAAACAAACTCAAGAAGACCTGCGACGCCATCCAGGGCGAGATCGCCGGTTTCGGCGAGGACTTCATCGTCGTCTGCCCGGCGTTCGCGACCATCGCGAAATCGTCCGAGATAAGCAACGTCGAAGAGTGAATTCTCTGATATTTTTTTATTATATTTGTCTTTCAATCCACGCCGACCGTAATTCTTTTAAAGGGCGATTCGCTCAGCACAGGCATGGCTGAAAAGAAGGAACCCCGGCAAGAAGGCAAGGTCGAAATCCTCGAGGGTGAGACCTGTCCGGTGTGCGCCAAGAAGGAGCTGACCCTCACCGAAGCGGATGACGACATCCCCTATTTCGGCAAGGTCTTCATCTTCGGCATGCGTTGCGGCGCCTGTGGCTACAACAAGAGTGACATCGAGGCCGCTGAGCAGAAACCGCCGGTGAAGCAGACTTTCGAGGTCAAGTCCAAGGAAGACCTCAACGTGCGCATCGTGCGCAGCTCTGAAGCCACCATCAAGATCCCGCATGTCGGCAGCATGGAACCTGGTGCAGCCGCTGAAGGCTTTGTCACCAATGTAGAAGGAGTCATAGAGCGCTTCAAGAAGCAGATCGAGTCCATACGCGACGCTGCCGAGGACGAAGAGGACCGCAAGAAAGCGAAGAATATGCTCAAGAAATTGCAGCGCGTTCTCTGGGGCGATGAGACCTTGAAGATAACGATCGAGGATCCGACTGGCAATTCAGGGATCATCGAAAAGAGATAATAAAGGAATATTCCTGGTTTTCTGTTGTTCCTAACCGCTGTACACTCGCCACGAAAGCGCGTCTTCCGATGCCTGGCTTCTGTAGTTCCTGCTCAAAGTCACGAGCGAAGCATAGGGCTTGCCGAAGTAGTGCTTGATCGCGTGCGTCAATCCGTTCCTCTCGCGCGTGCAGTGAGGGTTGTCGAACTGCGCAGGGTCGCCCATTATGATGCCCTTGCTGTTCTCGCCTAGGCGCTCGATTATCGTCTTGAGCTCGTACGGAGTGAAATTCTGCGCCTCATCTATCAATACCAGCGCGTTCTCGAAAGAGCGACCGCGCATGAATCCTGAGAATTTCACCTCAAAGACCTCGTGGTCTGCGGGGAAATGCGCACCGCCGTCTATCTTCAGTTCCTTCATCGCGAGAGACCGCGGTGGACCGAAATCATTCTCGAATTTGGGATGTCGCATCAGCTCCTCGAACGGGAACTGTTTCCCAAGTGACGAACGTTTGTGGGCGTCGATGTAAGGCTCGATGTGCGGCTTGATCTTCTCGTACTGGGATCCTGGGAGGAAACCTATCTCACGACGAGAGCCGCCAAGCACTTCGTTGGGCTTCAATAGGAACATCTGATCGTAGAGTCCGCCTTCGCAACGCCAACGGCGTAGGTCCTTGATCTCTTTGTTGAACCACAACACCTGATTGACCGCCGCCACATAGCTTAGCAAGGTCTTTCCTGATCCTTGCGAACCGCAGAGGAAGAACAGGGACACGTCAGGATTCAGGAGCCCGTGCTGCAGCGCAAGATACTGCTCCATGTCGCGCGGAGTTATGTCGAATATCTTGGGAAGGTACTGATCGCCTATATGCATCTTCTTCTCATACTCATGCGTCGATAATAGCCTCACTTTTTCATTCAACGTATCGACTATCCTCGTCCTGTTCCCGTTCCATTTCGGATCTCCCACTACACGGGCGTACTCGTACCTTGCGTCCTTTCCTTCGCCTGACCTGAACTTGATGAATTGGTTGACGAAAAGGTCGCGGCCCATTATCTCGATCGCTGTCTCAAGAGGCACGCCCTCATGGTGGTGCTGGTGGACTTGTTCGTAAAGCTCAGCATTGCCGCTGATGATGCCCTCATTGACTATGTCGGCGGAGACCTGCAGGAACTGCGGCTCCTGGACTATGAGACCTGTGCCCTTGAGGCGTATGTGGTCGACGTCGTCGCTGGAGATTATCGTCGGCCTGCCCTCCTTGAGCGACCTGAAATGCTCGCTCACCTTGGCTTCCAGCTGCGGAAGCGTGAGAGACGAACCTTCTGTCTCCAACAACGCGATGTCGAGGTCATCCGACGACGGTGCGAGGAATACGCCCACGTCCTTGGTGCCCTCCTCTTTCGGGACTGCGTTCAATCCCTTGAGATGCATAAGCACGTCCTTCGCTCCTGCGCTATAGCCATCAGCGTCTGTCTCGCCGAGTTCCTTGACGAACGACATAGGTATCACGACAAGGTTCTTCTCTCCGTTCCTCCCGCGTTCGAGATGACTGAAGACATCGAAACCGCCTTCACGGTAGATGTGCGGCAGCGGGATGAAGACCGAATGGTACTCCTTCATTTGCCACCACCGATACATACCAACGCAGCGCCTTCTTGTCCGAAAAGACTCGCTAGCTGCTTGAAATCGTTTGTCATCGTACGTTTGGGGTTCCCTTGGATATTGCCTTCTTTCAACACCGAGTCGACGAGCGCAAGCCCCCGACGGCGGAGTATGTCTTCATTGCTGCCACGTCTGTGCGAGATGTATGCCCGTGCCGTGAAGAACAAGTAACCTTTCTTCTCCTGCGGAACTTCCGGAGGAGGCAATACCTTCGGGTCCGATCTGATCAACGGATCGACCTTGGTTGCGAGGTCGCACAGCAATGCATGTCCGCCGCTCTTTTCAACCTCATCCATGACCGTGCGCAGTCCCTGATAGACCGCCTTGACCTGGCCGAACCTGACTTCCTCTGCTGATTTGGATTGGGTCTGGTAACTTGCAAGACCGTGTAGGACAGCATATCCCACAAGCAAGCCTAGTTCGTCGCGGTCATCCACACTCGACCGCAGCATCCTTATCATGTCGTAAAGTCGTGTCTGTACCATGCGCCCCTTTGACAAACGGCCGTGCCTGGATTCGTTTAACTAGAATTGTATTCTTCGATATAGCGACTCTTTCGCCATCAATGCAAACCACAGGCGTTTAGGAACGGATATGCCACGAACCGACATCATTTACCATCCCAGTCCAGTAGATAATATTCATTTCTTGAATATGTTCGCCATGTTGACATAGACGTTGTGCGCCTGCTGCGGCAGGTAGCCGACGTTATCCTTGAAGTCACGCATGCGTGTAGCGGCCACGGTGAAATCACCGATCGCTTTGCCTGCCGTGATGTCGTCGGCGATGATCTTGAGCATCTTGACGGCGTTCAATGTCCTCTTGACCAGAGAATAACCCTCACGCAGGTGTCTGAATTCATCGACACCAAGACGCGCCCTGGCGATATGTACGCTTGCCTCGTGCAGTTCGCACTCATTAACGGCGTTTTGCGCGTGTGCGATATGGCTCTTCGTCTCGTAATCCGGAGCGTCCGGAGCCCGAAGCGACATGAAAACCTGCTCGGCCAAGTGAAGATTGACATCGCTTCCTGCGACGAGAAGTTCTTGCCTGATGAGTCGCTGGTGATCTGCCAGCTCACACCAATCGCATTCGGACATCTGCGGCAATAGGTGCAGCGCCCGCTGATACGCCCCTTTCCGGATCTTGTCCAAAGGACTGTACTGGAGAACAGGTCTGCATTCTATCCCGGCATCATAGGTCTTGATGGCATCTTCCATGAATCCGAAGTAATCCTTGCCAGGTACCATGTTTAATCTTGGACCGTTGCCATCTGCTATGAATTTGGTGTTGGTCGAAATGTCGCTTGCCAAAAGAAGCAGATATGCCTTCGAGCGCAAAGCGAACTCGATGTTTTCCATGTCTATTATGAACTCAAGAGAATTTGTATAGCCGTGTCTACCGTCGTTTGTGTCCATCTTTCACTCACTGAAATGTTCGAAGACAGCGACCCGGATAAAAAGCTTCCTAAAATACAAAAAATTTAATCACCCGCCAGTAGTCAAAATAGCAAGGTTTTTATAGGCTATAATCATTTCAATTTTGTAAAGAAGGGGAAAAGGGTGGCCCATGGCATTCAAGACCGAGAGACTCGCAGCTACGCTTGGCAAGATCAGCCGACAGGTCGTGCTAGACGACAGTTTGGGCGAGCTCAGATTCATCGGCGCCTTCGACTGCGGCATCAACGGCAGGCAGATAGTGTGCTCAGCCGTCGTCGTCGACGCGAAGACCATGGAGGTCGTCGAGCGGCAGACCATAACCCGCGACTCGCAGATGCCCTACATACCAGGCTACACCGCCTTCCGCGAAGGACCCCTGATCCTCGAACTCTACTATTCTCTTGAACACGAACCTGAAGTCCTCATGATCGACGGCGAAGGCATAGCGCACCCTGACGGTGGCGGCCTCGCGACCTATGTCGGTGTCGAGCTCGCGAAACCCACCATCGGCGTCGCCAAGGAACTGCTTGCCGGCGTCCTGAATGGAAGCGACATATTGATCGACGGAAAGATCGTCGGAAAACAGGTGATCACCAAGCAGTTCGCGAAGCCGATCTTCGTCTCGCCCGGCAATCTCATCAGCGTCGAGCGCGCGGCGTCGATAGTCAACGAATGCGTGCGTCCGCCACATAAACTGCCTGAGCCATTGCATATCGCACACAGGATCTCGAGCAAGGCCGCTGAACTCGAAAGGAATGGGGAACATGTCGCAGAACGAAACATACCAATCGATGTCCAGGAATCTCCCTAGTGTGGACGAGCTTGGACTAAGGCCGATAAGGAACGGCAGGCTCGCGATCTACAGACTTCTCGAAGAAAAGCTCTCAAGGACGACAGACGGATCAGGGATCCTGAATCTGCCGCAATATGTATCGCATCTCTACTATGCACAAGGCATGTCACAGAGACAGATCGCGTGTGAGATGACTGCACGCTTCAAACAGCCGATTTACAATCCGCTTGTCGCCAAGATGTTCCAGGATTTCAGGATCCCGAAGAAGGCGTTCCGCGAATGCGTGGCTGGCCGCAAACACGTCCCGACCATGGTTCTCGACAAGGAACAAGAGCGTGGATTGGCTGCTGCAATACCAGCATATGACCTATCGCAACGAGAAGCCGCCCTGGCACGAGGCGTCCGTATGCTCGATGGGATCCCTGTCGAAGGCAACGCGTTCAACCACGTGAAACGCTTGAAATTCTATGCTGGCCTGGAACGTGAACTCATCGAACACGAGAATGTTTGCCTGCCGATATTCCTGCACGACAGGTATTATGGCGCTAACCAGTCGGCCGAGGCCATAGCCGATGAACTCACGACCATCACAGGCAGAAAATTGGGCCTCCATCGCGTCATCAGGATGATCAAGGACGTCGGACTGGATGTCAAGGCGAGGTCAGTGGCTCTCGCAGGCAAGACACGGCCAAAGAAATCCGGCAAGGAGCTCGAGAAACTCCGTAAGTCGCTGCTCCTCTCACTTCCCGAATATGATGCGATTTCAAGACGGGAAGCGATTATGTACAGGATCAAGCTTCTCGAGGATATCCTTCGTTCTGATTGCGACGAACTGTTTCTTGTCCGTGCTAAGCGATATGTCAGTGCCGAGCGCACTCTCGGGAAGCCACTACCCCTATACTTACACTACGAATACTCGGTCGACCGAAATTCCCTCAAGGACATCGCCCGAAAGCTGACCACGGAGACCGGCCAGCATTTCGGACCCAAGACCATCGACGCAATGGTCGATGACTTCTCCATCCTGAGATGGAGGAAACCAAATCCGACAAAACATAGTCACTACTAAGTAGTAAAATTAACGAAACATTTATATACTTAAGCGACCTGATGACCAATAGCGATATCGGATGCACCATGCAATACAAAACCATAGCACAATACACACTCGCCGCGGCCATCATGCTCGCGACAAGCGGATGCCGCGTCCATATCGGCGGCCTGCAGATCGGCAGCGATGGCAAGGACACGAACGGAAACAAGTCCAAACCCGCGATTGAGAGAAAGCATGACGAGAGACCAGCCACGCCCACGATAGAGAGGAAGCTGGAAGTCTCGCCGCCATTCTTGTTCCCGATGGAAGACGCCGAACTCGCGCAGATCCGCGGAAGTCCCTATCAACCATCTGACAAGTTCTACCACATGAAAAGACAGGCTTTGTACCACAGGTGAGAAAGATGAACTACACACGACATTTCAAATACGCGGCTCTTGTCGCGGCGCTCGCTCTAGGTGGATGCACGAGCAGCAGGAATCACTCCGATGATGTCAACAAAGAATCAATAGTGGATATCACCCGAAAGGATCGCGTACAGCAAATCCTTCAGGTACCTGGCAAAGAGACCGTGGATGGCATCGTCACAGATTACATCTGCCGCCGTGTCGAGGAAGGAAAAGGCCTTTTCGTGAGCACTGGTCGCAGCATTGAGGACATATTCATACGAGTCACTGACAAGCACATAGGACATAGGACCGTGTACATCCAAAGGGAAGTACCTGATCTCGCGCCTGCGGGCTTCCAGAAAGACGATAAGGTGAGTGTCATCATGTACAATGGTGTCGCTTCCGAAGTCAAGAAGAAGTGATCATCAAATCATGCTTTCTTGGATTAGCCTGATTTCTTGAAGTAGCCCTTCATTTCTTTGCTGTTTGAGAATCTCTGGAACGACTCGTATTGTTTCTTCGTCAGATACAACTGTTTAGGGACGTTCGGGTCGACGGTTATGCCGAGTTTTTCAGCTATCATCTTCAGAGGCAACGCACTTTCCACCTTAATGTCGATACTGACTTCCACGAGTCCTGACGCTGTCTCTTTGGCCGTGGTCACGATTTCTTGCTTGTTTATCGGTATTCCATAACCATACCATGCACTGCCCTTCTCAAGTTTGCTGTTCAGGTCTTTGATGAAATAAGCATTGCTACTCTTCTGCTCTGCGGTTAGACCTTGTGATTCTCCCAATATCTTGTTCAAAGGAGGTATTATCTGCTGGGTCACCCATGTCGATGTTGCCCTTGCATTGCCGCCAGGCACAGTACATACAAGCGCTTCGCAGAACTTGGGCGATTCAGGCGCTGCGGGTTTCGCAGTAGCTGGTGCGGGTGTCACAGTAGGTGTCGGCGCAGAGGGCGTGTCTGCAGGCTGTCCAGACCCTGGTACAGGAACAACCTCAGCTTTGACTGGTTCGGGCGCTGGCGGTCCCATGGGAGTCGTGTCTTGTTGTTGCGCAGGCTCAACTCCAGGTAGATCTGCAATTTCATCAGGTTTTATTAACACGGGGAACTTGATCTCTATCTCTGTCGGACCGTCATCGACCTCAATCACTGGCGGATGGTTCTCTTCGACCACTTCTGCCAGCAGTGGTCTTTCATCTGGTACTGGAACGACCTCTGCAGGAGGATTGACAATCTGTGCTTGTGGTGTGCTTTCAGGTTTGAACGGCGCAGGAGCAGGCACAGATACAGGCACTATCTCAGAAACAGTGCTTTTCTTTCCTGAGAGCCTGTGTAAGATCTCATTGAAAATATCATTGTATGAAAGGCTTTTTGTCGCTTCGTCCGCAATGCCAAACTGAAGATCGGGAACTGCGCCGCTCTCGCTCAAGAATGCCAGCATACCCGCGCCAGCGCTTATCTTGTTGCCCATCTCATTCAATATGATATCGGTCACCCGACTCGGAATGCCAAGTTTTACCGACTGGGTGCCCGCAGTCTTGCCTTCACGCGCGATAGCCACAGATACTTCAGGCGCTAACGCGCCTCCGATCGCATCGCCTGCCTTTTTCGCGAGCGGGTTTGTCGTGTCTGATAGAATATCCTTGCTGACGTCTCCTACTCTGGAGAAATAATGATCAGCAGTGGATTTCTTGAATTGATCTTCGTTGTTCAGATTGTTGAAGAAACGCATATAGCGTGGATCTGTACCCTTATCCGCGCACTCTTTTTCGTATTCATCCAGCATAGCTTTGTATTTCGCCTTGGAGGGATCAGCGGCAAGATCCGCTTTCAATTCCTTGAAGACCTGCTTATCTGCCTCTTGGACCACACCCAAGACAGAGTTACCGAGATTCTCCCTTGTCTGCATGTTTGTGGGCTGTTGCTTCATGAAGAACGTGACTGTTTCGGGGATGGTGCCTTTTGGCAGCGATGTGGCTGCTTTCTTGAACGCTTCCTGGAACTTGCCAAGCCCGGGGTCTATTGACATCAATGTGCTGCTCAGGGCCGCTCCGTTGCCGTTGCCAAGTATGTTGTCGAATAGGAAATTGTTGAGGCTTTTCTCTGCGTATGATGCGCCTGGCGCGTTTCCGAAGAACTGCTTGATGTGGGTGTTTATGTCAAGACGCAAAGTGTCCGTACCTACCATTTGTGCTCTCATCAACTCGAACTTCTCGGTGGGTAGTTTGCTTCCGACATACTCCTTGAAGCCGCGCTCCAACAAGGTTTTAGGATCAGGTACCATGTCAAAGAGCTTCTTCCTGTCTATGTTGAGAACGACTGCGTTGTCCTTTATCTCGCCTCTGGCCTTTAGCATTCCAAGTTCTTTGGTCTTTGGTTCCCAGACAAGGCGTTCGTTTTCGTCGTACTTTCCTTCCGAGAATGAATACATCACTTTATCGCCATCGAACGATATCGTGCGCCTTGGATCGTTCTGTCTCGTGCCACCATATACCAGGTTGAATCCCGGAGAGTCCTTCATGCCGACGCTGACTATGCTGGGCTTGAAGTTCTCGACATATAACGATGAAGCGCTGTCTTTATGCCCGTCATAACTCATCATGAGGACGTCGAATGACACCTTTTCAGGGTCCTTGTGGGTCATTGTGAACGCGTTCGCGACGACCTTATTGTCGAAAGCGCCTTCGACATATCTTCTGGACCCATCGCCGAACTCTGCGCTGTACGCAGGCAGGCTTTTCACCTTTGTCCGCATCTGTCCGATCGACGCCAACTGTTTCTGGAGTTCCTGCACCTGAGACGCCTTGTCTTCGATGCCCACATCCTTGCTTTTCTGAAGTTTTTTGATCGCGTCCTTGACAGCGCTCTCCTCTTTCTTCAGAACGCTTTCGACTGAGCCGCTGCCCTTGGCCATCTGCTTTAGAAGCGCGTCAGCGGCCTCTTGCTGCTTTCCAGCAGGCACCGATTTTAGGTAAAGCTTGAGCGCGTCCGATTTTATCAGATCCCAGTCTTTCTGGGCCTCTGAAACAGTGTATGTGACAGGCACACCTGCGCTCAACATGTTGAGCAAAGGCTTTGTGCCATCGAATCCAAGCGACACTTTGACTCCATCATATCCACCGCTAAGTGTTGTCACGAAATCGTCTTTCTGTGTGTTGAGCGATACCTGTCCTGTTATTATGAAAGGATCCCCTTTTCCTGTGTTAAGTACTGCCTTCGGGCCTTCCTGATATCCGCCTTCTCCTTCTCCGACCCATACCTTGAGGCTGCTTGGATCCCTGCTTATCCTTGTCTCGACATCCCTTAGTTGGCGCAATAAGTCTGTAGTGCTCTGGCCCTTGGCTTCAAGCGCCTTGATGTCTTGCTGTATCCTGTCCCTGTTTGATAGAAGAACGTTCAGGCCGCTTGCGTCGTTCAACGAAACGTCCGTAAGATAGCCTTTGTGTTCTCCGGTCATCCGGAAATTCCCGCCAAAAAGCGTGCCCTCATTGAGGGTCCTTCCGTCGACATGGCCTGTTGGCCCAAGTTCCAGTGTCAATGGTTTGTCATCGCCCGGCTTGTAGAAAAGCACACTATAACGTGCAGGTGTCTTCGAAGAACCGCTTATGCTCACTGATCCTTCTGTCGCACGGACAAAGACTTCTGTTTTTTCTCCCTTTTGTGTAAGCGGTACTTTCCAAGTCTGTCCCTGCCTGCCAGTCAGCACCAGATCATTGCCTTGCTTGTCCACGCTCGTGAGTGTCAGCGCATCAGCGATGAGTGTCGTTCCGTCGAAAAACTCAAGGAATAGAGGCGCTCCCTTGTCAATGTAAGGTTTCACCGAAGCTCCTTCTGGCACGTCGAAGTTCAGAGTCTTTTCTTTCTCCGCAGGATCAGGCGATACTATCGTGAGCTTTCTCTTGCCGTTCTCGGTCGTGACGACAAGCTTTGTTCCTGGCGCGTATGGCTTGCTCAGATCGACTGATGAACACTTCTCGCCGGCGCATAGCTTGACGACGTATTTTCCAGGGGTGCCTTCGACCTTAGGCAATACACCCTCCTGAATGACCGCATAATCAAGGCCATTGACACCTTTGAGGAAATTTCCTCCTACATCCGCAAGCATGCCGAACTTTCCTATGAACTTGAACGCGAGATCCTGGACTTTTCCTGTGGCAAGATTCACTGTCGCGAGGACTTTCTGCAATCCTGATGATGGTTTGTCGCCGGTTATTATCTTGCCGACAAGAGCGTCGAAATCCGTCTGTGAAAGCCCGTTTATCGCTTCCACGAGTTCCCCTTTCGCGCCATCGGTTGTCGCTGTCTCGAACGCGGATAGAGGGTTGTCGCTCATCAGGGTTTGTTTTGACTCGGCGACAGGATCGACGACCTCTTCGTTGTTTCCGGCTGAAGGATCCACAAAAGGTGAATCCGAATCGGGTTGCGCTAACGCAACAGCAGATAGCATGATGACGAACAGGATGGCTAACGACGCTTTCATTGCACGACCACCCGCAATAGAGCATGATCGACATTTCCGGAATTATCTGTCGCTGTGACCTCGGTTGAATACGATCCTTCTGTCTGGTCTCGCGTGTCGATTATGATCTCGCCCTGTGGCGTTATCGTGACCCAACCGAGATTTGTGCTGACTTCAGCTATGTCGTTCATTCGCACGAAATACTGGTTGAGCCTGTCCTTGCCTGCTATGAAGGTCTCTGGAAGCGAGAGAATCACGGGGGCGCTGTCTCGTCCTGGCTCGAGTACTGCTATGTTGAAGATTCCACCACCCGAACCAAGCGAGATTATAGTATATCCGAATCCCGCTACTGCCGTGTTCACGGTGTAAGGCATCGACGCGATCGTCTGCAAAGGAAGTCCGCCTGTTGTTAGCACTCCTTCCGCGATATCCTGGGCGGCGCGACGAAGCGATATGACATATGGCATGTCGAGGGAAACCACTTGTTCTGATAGGGTTCCTGACACCGAGCCCATTGTCATGGGATATGGCGCAATTATGCGCGTGACAAGACCTGCCTCAATATAAGTCGATTCGACCGTTATCTCTGCATCGCCAATCATCGCACCCGGCACGCTTTGTTGCGCGAATGCCTTGCATTCAGAAAGGATCCTTGGAAGGTTGGCGTCAAGATCAGACTCCATATCCTCGACAGATGGAACATAGACTCCATCCTTGTCGACGACGACCTGTACGAGAAGCGGGGGCAGCACTGCGGCATTGACGGGTGATAACGATCCTCCTTGCGCGAGTTGCGTCACCGCTGTCTCGGCAACCGACTGCTTGAAACAGTTCTGGAAAGCTGCTGCGACAGGCCGCAAAGATGCAGGCATCTTCTGTTCCTTGCTCATACCTTGTGTGTACAACACCAAGCCGACAGCAATTATGAATACTGCTCCAAGCAGTATGAATATCGTCAATTGCCCCTTTTTCTGCATGGATGACTAATCACTCATTTAATATATAAACCTAGTGGCGTGAAGAACGTAGAGAAATCACTTGGCTGCTACGGCTATCTTCTTTGGCTGATCGAGTACTGCCGCCATCTTCTTCGGCCGCTCGATCGCTGCGGCGATCTTCTTCGGCTGCTCGATCTCGATCTGGCAGTGGCAGGGCAGCTTGTATGACGCGCGCTTGAGCGCCTGCTTCGCGGTTTCCGTGTGTTCCTTGTTCACGCGGACAGTGATGAGCGTCTTGCCTTTCCTGATCTGTGCGGCGACGCCGATGGGTTTTCCGAATGAGAATGCCATTCCCGTGCTCATACGGTCTGCTCCTGCGCCGGATGCCAGCGGGTTCTCTCGCATGACGTGATGAGGATACATTCGCACCTGCAGGAAATAGTTGTCCTTGCCGCACGTGCCTTCGAGTAGTTTGTTGCAGCTCTGGCGTGCGCTTTCAATCGCGTTGTCGCGGATCTGCAAGTCTTTTGTCGACAATAGATTCAATGTGGTGTCGTACTTGGTGTTGGAATTGCCGATGGTGAATGAGACGACGCGGCAGACTGGTCGCACGCGCACGTAGTTCTTCTTGGAGTACTTGCTGAAGCGCGTGTTCGGCCTTCTGTCAAGCCTCCTGTATGCGCAGAACTTGCGTAGTTTCGCCATGCTGCAAGGCAGCAAAGAGGGTGTTTAAAAAGCTTTCTATCCACTGCCGAAGTTCGCCAAACCCAACATTGTGCTGCCTGGTTGGATAACCCCACGAAATATATATAAACCTAGTGCTTAAATGGATATTATATATAGTGATACTATGGCTTCTCGAGCCTCGAAACAACGGATAATGGAACACATTCCTAATGGTCGCTTCTTCGCGAGCGAGTTCAAGAACTTCGTCCTTGGCGGCCAGGACGGCGTGGTCAACGTGTTCGGCCTTGTGATGGGAGTCGCCGCAGGCACCAATGACACGAAATCCATCCTGATCGCAGGCATGGCCTGCGCAGTCGCCGAGTCCATATCCATGGCAGCCGTCGCTTACACCAGCACCAAGACAGCCAAGCGCTACTATGACAGCGAACGTGAGCGTGAATTGCGATACATACGCGACGAGCCTCAAGTGGAACGCAGGGAAGTGCGCGACATCTACGAGCGCAAGGGTTTCCGCGGTCCGCTGCTTTCCAGCATCGTGCGCCACATCACATCTGACAAGAGACTCTGGGCCGACACCATGATGGCAGATGAATTGCAGCTGTCGAAGACCGGCGTCGAGAATCCCGGCAGAAGCGCGCTCATCGTCGGAACGGCGGCATTGTTCGGTTCCCTGATCCCTGTCATACCTTTCTTCCTGCTCACTCCGTCCGAAGCTTTGCTGCCGGTCGCTGTGATCTGCACTACCGTGCTTTTCGCGGCAGGCGCCCTGGGGGCGAAGATCACCGTCGGAAAATGGTGGAAGAACGGCCTTGAGATGGCAGGGATAGGGATGGCCGCGGCGATAACAGGATATCTCATCGGCTGGTGGCTCGGGGTGACGCTCTGATGGCGAAGAAATCGAAACGCGAACCGAAGACCTTCGCCGAGCAGCTCGGCATCAAGGAAGGCGACCTCATAGTATGTCTCCACGGACGCGAGCAGTTCATAACAAGGCTGCGCGCGCAGCTTCCGCCCTATGCCCGTCTTTTCCCGACGATTCCAGAGGACAAATCGCCCAATGTCGTGATCCGTTTCTTCAACGAGCACGCCGACTTCGACTCGTCTTTCCGCTGGCTCGAGAAACGCCTCACGCCAGGCGGCTGCGTCTGGGGCGTGATCATGAAGAAGGGTGCGCTGCGCCAGGGTCAGCGCGATCTGCACGACGACATGGCACGATCGGCCAAACGCACAGGCTTCACCGAGGCGCGATCGGTCGCGTTCTCGCCGACGGAGATAGGCGTGAAGTTCTCGGTCAAGAAGTCGAAGGAATAGTTCTTGGAGAAGATAGTGTCTGTGTTCAATATTCATGGCTCTCGTTGTCGCACTCCCTGTCAAAGCCGGCATTCCGCCACGACGGGGCGAGACGGAAGCCGGCCGCGTAGCGCGAGTGGAAAAGCAAGTATACTTTTGCGGCAATAGTTCTATTCCAGGTTCACAACCCATAAAAGGCATCATGTGGGGCATCGCTCCATGGGAGTGGACAAGCTTTTGTTGGCGTTGAGCTACGACAACGAGTATGACCGGCCCTATGTCTACACGAAGATCCGCAAAGAGGCCATGGACGAGACCAACAAAGGCCGCGAGTGGAACAACCATTACATCTACAGCATAGGCGACGAGGTCAAGTTCCTCTGGCAGATACAGGGCGTGCCCATCGCCGCTTTCACGCTGATCAACGCGTTCCATTCCTCTGCCAAGGACACCGTCGTCGTTGGAAATAGGCTGATAGGCGACCTTGTCGAGACCTTCGTCGACGAGTACGGCGGCGATCTCAAGAAGGCAGACAAGCGTATGCGTTGGGTCTATGACGGTGAAAGGCCGAGCCTGACGAACACTTTGATGAAGGGCATCACCGCTCTCGAGCTCAAGGCCGACGAACCCTATGCCCTTGTCTGTGGAGACGTTCCTTTGTTCTACGATTATGACGATATTCTGCATGACCCTGACATCGGGAAGAATGCCGCTGTGCTTGACCTCAACGGTTTCGAGACGGTGTTCGCTGGAGAGACGTGGCCTGGCCACTTCCCGCGCTACTACCATTTCCGCATGGATCACACCGATGTCAAGGAGCCGAACTGCCATCTGCTGCGGAATTCCCAGCCGCTCACAGGCGTCGTCGAGAAACTCTACGACCAACGCAAGACGACGCGCTCGGGCGGGCTCAAGAGCCTTTTCTTCAACCGCGTTCTTGCCGCCGCTCCGCGAATCGCACCATACCTGTTTTTGCACGAACCCACCAGTCTTCTTGCCTTGTGCGCTGAAGAATTCCGGTGCGTCGCGGCGTCGACGCGTTACGAGATCAGGCCTTTCGACGCAAAAGTTGCCGACTGGAGACCCAAATCGGTCTCGAGGATGTTCAGCGCCGCCCTGGGCGCGCCGGTCCTCATCAAGGTCCGGACCGACGATCCTGGAAGGCCGAAAGATATCGACAGCGCCGAGGATTTCATGCTTGTGGCCGAGACCATGCGCCGCTCTGACGATGTCTATCCCCACATGCAGGATCTTGTGCGCGTGGCGTCGTATGTCATGCCGCACATGGAGCATCCGATCTTCAACGGGTTCCCGTCATACTGCGATGGATGGTGTGACGAGGTGGGCATGCCGCGGCTATTCCACAAGGGGCATCACGTCGATGATTTCGACGCGCGCTTTCCACGCTACGCGGGCATGATCCCTGTCTCGGTGAAGAAACACCTCGAGTTCAACGACAGGCGGATAAGGAAAAAAGAGAAAGAACAGAATTAGCGTCTACTTGAG
Organism: archaeon; assembly: GCA_020051845.1. Taxonomy (GTDB): domain Archaea; phylum Nanobdellota; class Nanobdellia; order Woesearchaeales; family ARS49; genus JAGVQG01. Next base: position 19,170 of record JAGVQG010000010.1, read on the forward strand.
CGCCGGCCAGAGGATCGTTGCTTCCATGGCCTTGTGATGCGAGAGCGCGTCGTTCATTCCCTGGATCCTGTTTATCGATGGATCATTGTTGGCCGAGGCTATCCTGCGCATCACTTCCTCGGTTTTCTTTATGCTCAACAGCGATCTGGCGAGTTCGTTCTGCATCCTGAACCTGCGCTTCTTTGAGACCTCTGCCATCGACGCCACTAGCTTGCGCTGGCTTTCGATGAGCTGCAGCGCCTCACGGAACAATGGTTCCATGGCGCGCGTCTGCTCGTTGTGTCCCTTTGACTTGACCATCTGGTATGACTCCGATGCCTCGCGTGACAATATGATGAGTCGTGTCCTGTTGGTGCAGTAGGCTGAGAAAGCGCTTCCAAGCGCGTTGTCGAGGTGCCTTAGGCCGTCCTCGAGTTGCTGGTTAGGGTTCCTTACCTCTTTCGGTCCGAAGATGTTGTCGAAAAATCCCATGATTACTGCGCAGGAGTGGTGGAATATAAATTTTATTGTGAATAGGACTCCACTGACGACATTCGCAGAAGAACGACACCCAAAGCAAAACCACCGGACAGTAGCTACAAATCTTTTTAAGTGGTAGCCCCTTTTGGTATACTAGTTTCATATAAAGAGGTGTAATCATGCGTTGGCGTGTTGACTGGTCAAAGAAGGGAGCCCTAGAGCTCTCAATCAATGCAATCGTCGTTCTTATCCTTGCGATCACCATCCTCGGACTTGGCATAGCGTTCATCAGAGGCCAGTTCGGAGCATTGCAGAAGCAGTTCACAGAGGTCGGCGGAGAGGTCAAGACCCAGATGACGCAGAAGATCCGCGAATCAGGTGAATTGCTCGCCTTCAACCAGCAGGAGATCGAGGTGACGGCAGGCAAGACCGAGACTTTCTATTATGGCGTCCAGAATGAACACATCGACCAGTCCGTATGCGCGGCAGTGCTTGTGCGCTGCATCAAGGGACTCACCAACACGCAAGGCGGATGCACCGGCTCTGACGCATTGATTGTCGGCGGCGAGAAAGTCGACCAGAAATGGTTCAGTCTTTTCACGCCCGTCATCATAAAGGCAGGAGATGTCGGTGTCTACCAGATGGAGATCCAGGTCAGCAACGCGCCCAAGGACTCCTACCTCATGGAGCTTTCAGTCATCAAGCCCACAGGTGCGAACGGTGGTTCACTCACTGATTGCTCTGCCGCAACCGGTGTGTACGACAAGACGACCGGCGAGATAGACGCCACAAGTGGCGACTGGGCCATACTGACGAAGCAGTTCTTCCTCAAGGTGAGCTAAAAATGGCAAAACAACACAAAATCGCACGCATCAAGAGACGACTGACAAGCGCCGAGGAGTTCGAGATAATGAAGCTCGTCCTCGACAAGTTCCTCTGGATAGGCACTGGTCTCATGGCCTGGGGTCTTTACCAGAGCATCATCGGCGATGGCCCTAACGGCCTGTACTTCATCGTCGCAGGAGCGGTCGTGCTCGCCATATTCAGCGTAATCATCGTGCGTGAGTTCGAACAGATACGCTAGTTTTTTTCATTATGGTTCTTTCTAAGAACAAGAAGGGGCAGATCACCCCAGGACAGCCACCTAGACAGTATCCTGGACAACCACCTGCCCAAGGCTATCCTCCTCAATACCAGCAACCGAATCAGTTCAGGCCCATGCCTCAGCCAGGAGCTTTCGGCGCGAGCGCGCAGCCTCCGGCAGTATCTCTTGACCCTAAGACGTTGATGATAATCGGCGGCGTTGTCTTGCTGATAATCGTGACTTTTATCATAATCTTCGTCGTGCGCGCCAACATGCCGCACTGCCCCGAGACGTGCAAGCCAGGTCTGTGCGACTCGAGCGCGGATTGCGGCGAGGATACGAATTATCAATGCGTGACCGTGCCAAAAGCAGATTGCGATCTTGAATTGGAGATGAAGAAGACCGCCTGCGGCGGAAAAGTCGGTTCTTTGGTGAAGTTCTTCGACACAGCGACTAATGAATGCGTGACTGACGAGGACAGCAAGGTCGTCGCTAAACCTTACAATCCTACTGACAGGCTCACATCAGGAGCGGGAAAGTACCGCATAACAACCAAGCTCGACCAACCATTCAACCTCAAGACCGACGAGGTGCAGATCGACTTCGTGGCCGAGCAGCTCAACACGCAGAACCTGAGGATAACCCACGTCGAGCTGGATGGCTCTGACGCCCAGCGCAACACGGTGATACTTGGAGAGCAGAACATCAACAGACCGGTTTCAGCTGTCCAGACTCCTGCAAGGACCTACCTACGGCTTGATGTCCCTGGCAACGACCCTAACGGCCAGCTCAAGGACCTGAAATTGCTCATCGATATCGCCTATTCGACAGGCACAGGTAGTTCGATGACTGACAAGACCGACAGGCTCACCGTGACTTTGCGCAACCTTGCATTCAGTTGGCTGCGACCGACGAGGGCCTACGCCTGTCCAACAACGTCTGCCTGCGATGACAACGATCCCTCTACACGCGACTATTGCGACGCATCGAGCGCGCCCTTCTGCAAGCATGATGCCATCACAGGCGCCTGCGGCAACGGCGTCTGCGAGTCAGGCGAGAACAAATGCACCTGCACTGGCGACTGCGGCCAGTGCGGCGGCACAGGCAAGGTGACGCAGTCACAATGCGTCAACAACGCCTGCAGCATACAATTACGCTCCGACGTTGTCGTCGAACCGATCAAGCTTAGCGTGCAGAACAAGCTAGGAAAGGTCACTGTGACCACCGCGCTCGAGTACAACAAGCCTTTCAACTCCAGGGATGACAAGGTCAAGATCACGATTAAGATGGACGAGAGCGACAAGTCGGTGACCAGGTTCTCGATCGACTCTGTCCAACTCCTCAAGGGAGCCAACATCGAGATTTCGAGCGCTCCGCTCGGCAACTCGCTCGCGCCAGGCGGCTCTGTCACAGCAGTCCTGCCGATGACTACCCAGTTGGTCGAGGAGGATATAACACCTCAACTCAAGGTGTCCTATACCATGACCACTGCCACAGGGCCTGACAGTGCGTCCTATCTTGTGAACCCACAACGCGTGACGGTGTACAGCCCATGAGGACGCGACGGAATTCAAGGAAGGGTTTTGAGTTGTCGGTGGGTTTCATCGTGATACTGATAATCACGATAGTGATCTTCACGTCTTCTATCGTCGTGATCAGGAAGTTCTTCGTGTCGACCACCGAGATCGAGACAGGGCTCTCGACCGAGGCGCAGGGCCAGATCGAGTCATTGCTTAGCGCAGGCCAGAGCGTCGCCCTTGTGCCACAACTGTATGAGACAAGCACCGGCAAGAGCAATGTCGGCGGGATAGGGATAGTGAACACCCTTAAAGAGAAACGTAAGTTCTACATCATAATCACGTTCTCGAAGGCATTTGACAGCGAGGATAAACAGATAATCGATGTGGATCCTGAAAAAGTGGAGTCCTGGCTTCTGTTCAACCCAGGACCCTATGAATTGGAACAGGCAGAACGTATCCCCGCCAAACTGCTTGTCAAACCAGGTTTCCAGATCACCGATGGCACGCCGACAAAACCAGGCACGTACATCTATAATGTGTGCATCCTCCAGGCCATACCTAGCCTATACGCAAGCACGATCAACAACGTTCTCAATGCGCGTAGGACCGACTGCAGCAGCAAGGCTGCTACCCAGATCGGAAATACGCTCTACAACGCACAGAAGTACAAGCTGCAAGTCAAGATTGATTGATGATGATTAGCGGCCTTTTTCTTTTCTAAAGCCCGTCGATCAGTTGCTTCAACGCAGCCGCAGGGTCTTTCGCCTTTGTCACACCGCTTGCCACGAGTATTCCCTGCGTGCCGAGCTTCCGGGCGATTCTCACATCCTGCGTGTTCTTCACGCCTGCTCCGCATAGCACAGGCACGGACTTTACTTTGTCGGTTGTCTTTGTGAGGATGTCTGGTTTTGCGACTGACACGGATATATCTCCACCGATCAGTTCCGGCGGCTCTATGGCGACGACGTCAGGCCCGAGTTCTGAGACGGCAAGAGAATCTGCCGGCGTGTTCGCGCAGGCGCATACCCACAGACCCGCGTCGTGGGCTTTCTTGATGCTGTCCGCGAGGATCTTCTTCGGCAACCGGTGTTCGGAATGGTTCAACAATGTGCCTGCAGCGCCGAGCCGCTTCACGAGCGCCGGCGGTATGTGCCCTGTGAAAGAGCCGAAATCGACAGGGTCGACGTGCTGGGCAAGAACCGGTATCTTCACCGCTTGAAGCACTGGCACTAAATCCATTGCCTGGACAGCGACAGCGACAGATGCTCCTGTCTCGTTGGCGACCCTCTCCAACGATTTCGCGAGCACCACCGCGTTCTTTCCTACAGCCTGTTCTGTCGCCTTGAAGTTGACGATGATTATCGGCAGCTTCATAGGAACACCGCGATGGATGCCGCGATTGCCGCGCCTATCATTGATAGCGCTATCTCGATCCAGTCCTGCCTGCGCAAGGAATCGGCGATGCGGTCGCCTATCACCATATAGAGCATCGTTCCGACGGCGAGTCCGACGAATGGAGCTGCAAGGTCGCGCATCATCACGAGCACGAGCGTGCCTACCGCGAGCGCGGCGAGTATCGGCAGGAAGCCGATGAAGGACGCGATTATCGCGGCGCGATTCTTCTTCGCGCCTTCATAATGCAACAATGAATATACGCCTTGGATTTCAGGCAGTAGCGCGAAGAACGCTATGAACGAGAACAGGACGATGTCCCAGGTCTGGACGCCGAGCATTGCCACCACATCTCCGTAGAGCAGTGCCAGGAGCGCGACGCGCGCCCACGACAGCAAGCCCGCGAGCGGATGCCGCACTTTCTTGTTCTCTGACTGTCTTTCTACGAGCAATAGATGCAATAACGGCACGAGCAGCATGCCGATCACCGTGAAGAACGCGACGCTCGCGCTCATCGTATAGACCGATGGCAGCAGGAAGATGACCAGACAGCCAAGCACGAACCCGGATCCGATGGCGGACAGTCGTTTCAACCAGCTTTGCGCTGACTCGGACTTGTACGCGACAAATACCGATACGATGAGTGCCAGGCCCAATACTGCCGTGGCGACCATACTTTCTGTTGTGATTACCATCATTGCACCTTCGCGAGCGTGGCGTCTATCTTGCGCCGTATGCTCGCCTCTGGGAAATTACCCACATAGCGGTCGACCTCGACCCCGTTGTTGAACACGACAAGGCAGGGCAGTCCCATTATCTCATATTTGGATGCTATGCCTTCATTCTCCTCTATGTTGACCTTGACGAAACCGAGCTTTCCTGCGTAGTCCTTGGAGAGCTTCTCGAACGTGATCTCCAATGTCTTGCACGGGCCGCAGTAGGATGCCCAGAAGTCGACGATTACCGGTCCTTTGTGCTGCGTTATCGCTGCTTCGAATGTTTCTTTTGTGAGATTCAGCATCGACCTACCCCTTTGCTGTCCTGGACGCGGGCTGCCTTTGTTTAAATAATTTTCTTAGGCTGGAGCCATGCGCATTTTCTACTAGCCGATGATAACTCATGTTTTTATACGTTGTTGGCTGAAACCCGACCATGGCCCTTACTAACTATACGACCTATGCGCTCGCGACCTTGCTATTGGTCGCAGCGTCTGGATTTGCACTGTACAACATCAGCGACAGTTCACCAATCACAGGATTGGCATCGTTCGTGGTCACGAAATGCACGATCGACCCATTGGCGAACACAATCACCTATGTAAAGGGAAAGAACGGCGTTTCTGTCACAGAACCCATGAACGACTGCAAGGGCAAGAAGGTCGTCACGCGCACCTGCGAGACCAAGTATGGCAAGAGCAGGTTCGTCGAACGCGCAAAGGCCTGTCCAAGGGTCAAGGGCCAGAAGACAGCAAATGTCTGCATTGAAGGCGGCACCTGCGGCCTGCCCGGAACGGTCAGGATGGGATGCGCGCGTAATCATACTGCGAACCTCGTCGTATGGAACAACAGGGAATACCGTGACCTGTGCTCGCCAGAGAACCTCACGCTCGTGCAGAAATACGTCTGCGAGGACGGCAAGGCAAAGCTTACCAAGGCTGACAAATGCCCCTGGGGAAGCACCTGCGCGAACGGAGCGTGCGGTCTGACTTCACCGTCGCCCTGCACAGGCCCGACGACAGCCAATCCTTCGATAGTCGAGAAAGTCAGCTACGTCACAGGACCGGGTGGACGCATGCAGAATCACACAGACGCATGCCTTATCATCACCAATCCTGATGGTGTCACATCCGTCAGCCGCACCAAGGTACGCGACTGGATATGCGCCGATGGAAAACCCGACTCGGTTGTGCTCGACTGCGCCGCAGGTACGTGGTGCGATGACGGCGCCTGCGTGGCCTCGGCGTTCAAATGCGAGGACAACGACAATGGCCTCAACACGACCAAGCGAGGATTGACAAGGGTCTTCGAGAATGCTGTGTTGCATAACTATTCCAAGGCTTTAGCGGCGTGATGAGAGTTACGCTTCGCCATAGCGTTTGAGTCTTTGGTACGCCCAGACTTTGCATGC
>JAGVQG010000052.1 GCA_020051845.1 archaeon
AGAAAAAAATAGTATTGCGGAAAAGCCGTTCACTGCGTTGAAAGCACGCACTTGCAGCGCGCCTCATCCCAGCCGTAGCCAGCGCCGCATGTTCTGACGCGGCAACCGACCGGTTCATCAGACTCGACGCACTCGCCGTTGACGCACTCCTGGGATGAACGACAGGGCATTATCGTGGCGACGAACATCGATTGGCCTGCACAGGAGTTCAAAACCTTGCTGTGACCCGTGCACATCTTCACAGGCACTGCCCCTGAAGCACCGTCCTGCACGAAAGAGATGACATCGCCCGAAACATAACATGACGCGACAGGATTACGTATCTGGATGCCTCTGGGACCGCCAATGATGAGCCAGATAATGAAAACCCCGACCAGACCGACAATGGTGCCGATAATGAAAGGACGATATCTGCCGCGCTTGGCATCGCCACGTTTGGCAGGCCTGGTCTTCTTTGTCAAAATCACACCTCTTTCTGATAACAACACACAATACTACCTATAAAAACCTAGCGAACGCGCAACCCGCACATCGAGCAGAACCTGGCCGCGGGCGCCATCGGATACTTGCAACGTGGACAGCTGAAATGGGTCTGGTTCAATCCAGGCACGGCCGGATGCTGCGTGTGCGCAGGATGAACAGGACCATGCTTGACAGCAGGATGCTGGCTGTGGACGACCTGAGGTGAGTGCGCGTGCACAACAGCTTCATGATACTTCTCACGCAACATGAATCCGATGAGCATCTTGCCAAGCCCTATCGCCGCGAATATCAGGCCGACGTAGAAGAACAGGAGGAATTTATCGCCAAGTTTGACCGACCAGACGGCAAGAACGCCACCGACAATAAGCCAGATAGACCAATGCAAAGCCATTTTCACCTCTTAAACTTCAATCAGCGGATCTTCTTACCGATGACCTTGACTCCACCCATGTACGGCTGGAGGACAGCAGGAACGTTGACGGTGCCATCGGCATTCTGGAAATTCTCCATTATGGCGACGAGCGCGCGGGTGGTCGCCACCAGCGTGCTGTTGAGGGTGTGCACGAAACCCTTCTCCTCGCCCTTCTGGAATCTTATTCCGAGAGCTGACGATTGGTATGTGACACAATTGGAGCAACTGCCCGTCTCACGATAGGCTGCCTGGACAGGGAACCAGCACTCGGCGTCGTAGGTCTTTGACGCGACAAGACCCGTGTCTGCCGAGCAAAGAACTATGACGTGGCCGTGCAGGCCAAGAGACTCGAAGAACTCCTTCATGTTCCCCATCATCTCCTCGTGGATCTTCCAGGATTCATCGGGCAAGGCATAGACGACCTGCTCGACCTTGTTGAACTGGTGGACGCGGAAAATGCCCTTCTGGTCCTTGCCGTGGGCGCCGGCCTCCTTCCTGAAACAGGAGCTGTAGCCGGCCAGCTTGACGGGCAGGTCATCCAGAGTCTCATCCATGTAGAGCGCGGTGAGAGGATGCTCGCTCGTCGCTATGAGATGAAGGTCCTCGCCCTCGATCTTGTAGAGGACGTCGTTGAAAGCGCCGAGATCCGTGACCCCTTCGTAGGCCTTAGTGCCGAGAAGCATCGGCGGAACAGTGAGCTTGTAACCCTTCTTCGACAAAAGATCCGCGCCATACATCGAGATCGCCATCTCAAGACGCGCGAGTTCGCCCTGCATGAAATACCACCTGCTGCCCGAGACCTTTGCCGCGCGGTCAAGATCGACCCAACCCTGTCTCTCGGCAAGATCGACATGGCTCAACAGCTCGAACTTGAACTCCGGCTTCTTGCCGAACTTCAAGACCTCCTTGTTGTCAGCCTCGCTCTTTCCGACAGGAACACTTTCGTGCAGGACATTGGGAAGCTTGCGCAGCAATTCATCCATGAGCTTGACGAGCTCCGCAATGCGGTCATCGTTCTGTTTGATCTTAATCGGTATATCCTTGGCTTCCTGGATCTGCTCAGCGGCATCCTTCTTGGCCTTCTTGAGCTTGTTGATCTCCTCAGAGAGCTGGTTACGCCTTGAGCGCAGCTGGTCAGTGAGACCCTTGAGTTCGCGCCATTCCTGGTCATATCTCAGCCAGTCATCAACAAGCGTGAGACGATCCACCATCTGCCGCTTCTTGAGCGAGCCCCTGACAGAGTCGGGCTTCTCCCTGATGAACTTGGGTTCGAGCATGCCAATAGACCGTTGTCCTGCGTTTAAATAGGTTATGGGATGACCGGCGGCGACATACAATAAATGTTGTCCCTGAATAGTGGTTAAAAATGGAAAGATTTATATAGTAGATAGTGATATCTCAAGATATCAATTCAGTGAGGTAAAAGATGGCTGAAACACAAAAAACAACGCAACCTACAACGCAACCGATAATCGACGCACGCGCGGACTTTTTCAAGCGCTGCTTCGAAGTCGCAGGAATGGAACACGCAGACCAACACGTCGAGCAGTGCCTCGAAGTGCTGGGAAGATACAAACCGGCGGACCACTACCAGAGAACGTTGTGCGAACTACGAAAACAATACCGATAGAAACAACACGAGGAATCAAAATGCAGATGCTCGAAAACAACTGGCAAATCGTCGAAGACAACACAAAGGAAAGCTTCCGTCTCGCAAAGAGCGACATAATCAACTTCGGCATCCAGCTCGCCAAAGTCCAGCAGGCACAACGCCAGCTATCGGAACTCGTCGGCGAACTCAAAAGCATCGAATTCCAGCAGTGCAACCACCAACTACCTGATTTCTCAGGAATCTACACGCGCACAGACATGCTAGCGGCAGAGATAGAAGCGCTCAAGCGCGACAGCTCACCCGCTGTCGAAGCAGAGATCGCCGACCTCCGCCACCGCCATGACGCGCTCGTCGGCATAACCAAGGAGCTCATCGAGACGCTCGAGAACAAGCTCAGCCAACAGAAGCCGAAGATAATCACGCGCGTCCGCACAATCACAAAGATCGTGAAGATCGCGCCCAAGCGCGAATACATCGCGAGCAAGGCCACCATGCGAGTGCACGACAGACACTGCCCATTCTCGCGCAACGTCAAGCGCAAGAACAAGATAGTCTTCAAGACACGCCTCACCGCGTTCAAGAAAGGCTACAAGGCATGCAAGTGCCTGAAATAAGAAGGGGGAATGACGATGACTATCGAGACGGTCTGCGAAGAAGTGAAAACGATAGATGGGACCCAAATACGGAATCCCAAATTCGTAGCGTACGTAATGGACAAGCCACCCCCAAAAATGTCTGGAGTGCGACCACTATTATGTCAACAAACAAGTAGGTTATTGTCTTAGACTCCACGGTTGGAATGGATACGAAAAAGCGACACGATGATTAAGAGTGACGCACAATAACAATAGTCAGACAACCCGACCTAAACGTTTCTTGATCACTTCACGACATATTCGCACAGCTCGCCCTTGATGCTGCACTTCTTGATGTCACAATCCACATCCTTGCCGAACAACGACGAGAACATACCTGCCAACGCGGCAGGCAACAGGACGCAATCCGACAAGTGAGTCTCCTGGCAGGCGGCAGCGACAGGAGGGTTGTGGAAACGCACAGTCGCAGACTTCCTCTTCTGATCGAGGATAACGACCTCGGGCTTGCCAATACCGAAGGTCTCGAAGATATTCGAAGTGATCTGGAAAGAACCCTCGCTTGTCGAACCGACCTTGCGCATGTAAGCATCAAGATTGTTCTTCACGCCACTCTTGATGACGTCATAATAACGCTTTTCATCAAGAGTCTGAAGCGCGACAACGACATCAGAAGGGAGCATGACCTGGCTAGTGCCAAGAACCTCGATCGAGCCATTCGCTATATTGAACTGGCGAGCGAACAATAACTTCTTCAGGAACGCTGAAAGCATACTACCCCCTTTCTAGCATCAAATCGTCGATACCATAAATAAAGCTTTCGATGGGAAAAGACCAAGAAAAGCCGTCGCAGAATAACACAACCAGCACAACACAATCCCATAATAGTATATAATTATAAAGAACGCGCAAAAGATGCGAGGTAATGACTGACATCGTCTTTTCGAGCATAACAACCCCTGTTGGGATAGACTGTGAGGATTTGACACGATTCTCCAGTTCTGAACACATGTATACCCATTTCATGCTTGAGCAGGATTGCTTCGGACCGCGTGCACAAATGGATCATTGGCCGCTGGAATTGATCGCCGCCAACATCCGCGCGCCTTCGGTCGTATTGCACTGGCCCAACATGAGGCAATTACTATACGAGATCAAGACCGGTGATCCAAAGTATGTCGCGATACAGGTCACGACGCCGACGTTTGAAAGAGCCGAGAACATGACCCGCGCGATCAAGGAACGTTTCCCGCACGTAAAAGTCATCTATGGCGGTTATCCTCCTGAGCAGGGTTCAGCTGATGTGATGATAAAAGGCGAGGGCATCTCGCAGTTCAGGCAATTCTTGGGAGAAGAACCGCGGGAAACCACACAACCCACATTCTTACTTGGTTACAAATGGCTCGGCCACAAAGTGGGCAGTGAGTCAGGGTTGCTGTTCGAGAAGGTAGGCTGTCAAAATGGATGTGATTTCTGCGCCACATCCGCATTCCATGGCAAGAAAGGCACATACCTGCAAAGTGTCGATCAGATGAAGCAACTCATGGCCAAGTACCTTGGAATGGGCGTCAGTAACTTCACCATCTTCAATGAGGACCACTTGAAGGACAAGGAGCGCAATGACGAACTCCATAAACACATCAAGTCACTGGATCAACTGGTCAATATCACCGGATTCAGCTGCATGGACAGCATCGGCCAATACCCGATCGATGACTTGGTTGATCTTGGTTACTACCACCTATGGACCGGCGTGGAGGACTTCTCACCGCACTACTCAAAGAATGCATATCCCCGCGTCAAGGAGTTCGTCGACACCATGCACGAACACGGCATACTGCTCATCCTCTCAAGCATCGTGGGTCGCCATACAATGAAAAAAGAGGATTGCGACGCCGTCATCGACAAGGTCATGGGGCTCGGCGCATACGCGAACCAGATCAACATCCTGACACCCTTCAAAGGCGCACCATTATACGAGACGGTGAAGATCACCAATCACAGATACAAGTATTACGATGGCCACCACCTCGTCAATGAACATCCCACCATGTCCGCGGCTCAAGTCGAGAAATTACAGCTTGACGCGCAGAAACGCGACTACTATGAACTAGGACCTTCACTGGTCAGGGCCGTCGATATCTTGTTCAATGGTTACCGACATTTCAAGGGCACACAGGCGCCAAGGATGAAGAAGCGTGTCGAGAGCAGCGCCTCCGGAGCGAGACAATCCTTGCCACTCCTGGATCTCGCGATCGCAAAGCACCCGAATCCTGTCGTCCGAGAACGCACGAAGGCATTGCGGGCCGAGATCATCGAAAAGGTCGGCACACCCGAAGGATACGCACTCAATGGCAAGCTCGTCCATCTGCTCGGATTCCTGGAATCGAACAGGATCAAACTCGAGAAGAGGTTCCCATCATGGATGCGACAGCCCAAATTCCATAGAGTAGAGTACAACCAAAAGGCGAAACATCCAGTCAGCTACCGACCGCCAGTCTACGCCACCGCCCGGATTGCGACGGATCTGCGGATTCGTTAATCCGGACGTTAGCGTACTCGCTACTGCTCGTACGCCACCGCCCGGATTTGAACCGGGAAATCCTTGCGGAAAGAGGATCTTTGCTCGAAAACTTTACGGTCTCGGATAGCAATCCTCCGCGGTACCAGGTTGCGCCACGGTGGCAATAGACTGCTACCGCCGTCGGACTTTATTTAAATGTTTTGGGTTGAGTGACGAAGGCAATCTTCGACAACAAATAATATCCGAGCATCCGTAAGGAGAAGGAGCTCTCAACCTTCAACAAAACCAAGTGCAGAAAATAAAGGCCGCTGGATTGGCCGATATAGCGAGGGATGGATTTGAACCATCGATCTACGGGTTATGAGCCCGTCGAGGACTCCAGACTCCTCTACCTCGCTGTAATGACGGGAAAACTAGGGGCGGTTTATAAGGCTTTGGGACCACGCAAATCCGGCTGTTGCTCGCAGCGAATCGCTATTTCCGCCTCTGCCCAGAACGCGAAGTGATGCATGTTCTCAACGACCCTTCCGACGAATAGAAGGTCGTAGCCGGTGAGCTTGCCTTTGCTCAGCTCATAGAAACGGCGCTCCATGCCGATACGTCTTCGGGAGATCTCGTTTATTTTTGCGGTGTCGAACTTGTAGAACAGATCGTAGAAAATATCAAGACAATCCAGGAAATCCTTGAGTATCTCGCAGCTCTCCTTATGGAGCTTGACATCGGTGAAAATGATGAACTTACCGGCTTCCTTGAAAAGGTCGGTTATCTCATGCATGGCCTGCATCGTCTGGAAGTAGAAAATGATATTCCTGGGATTGTAGGAGAAAACACCCTCGACGCCGGTCTTGTAACCCTCCTTGTTGAGGACGCGCATGCAGAAGAAGCAGAACTTGGCGATCACATCATGCTTGTGCGACATGCTCTTGAGCAGCTCCTTGTTGTCATCGCGCACGCCCACATACAGCTGGGCACCCATCTCCTTGAGAAGCAGGAAAGCGCGCCTGATCATCGGATAGAACTCCTTGGAAGACGATGTGGATACGTCGTGTATCTTGCAGTAATTCTCGCCCTGCTCTATTATCTCGAAGTTTATGTAGCTCGAAAGACGTCTCTGCACAACGTCTATCACCGGGATCCTGGTCTTCATATCTCCACCAAGTGTTTCCTTGTTCTTGTAGATCAGAACAAGCTCATCGACCCCTTTCGTGTAGATCGCGGTAAGGACTCGATCGATCGTGCGCTCATGCATGTCGGAGATGTCAAACGAGACAGAATTCATCTCACTGAAGCTTTTCTCAGAGGAAACCACCAATGCGTTGCCTTGCTCCTCAACAGAGATGAAGTCGCTGGACTTCACACCGTGTCGCTTAGTCCATTTCGAGGGCAATGTCAGCGTGAGCGCGTTGTGACCTTGGCGTATGACCTTGCGTTGCATGATGGTAATATAACTCGTTGTATTAATATATTTTTGTGTTATTTTTTATATTAATATTAGCCAATATATATTATATTGACTAGTTTAATATAATAATATGATATCACCAGATAGTAGTAAATTCATCAAAGGAGTGACTATGACACGAACAAAAGACCTGGTGATCCTGGCGCAACTACGCCAGGACGGCCGCATGCCGCTGACCGAGATGAGCAAGAAGACACGCATACCCGTCTCCACCATCTTCGACCGGCTCAAGGCCAACGACCTCATCGTACGCCACACCACACTGCTCGACTTCAGCAAACTAGGCTATCACACCAGAGCACAGATAGCCCTCAAGGTCGACAGGGAAGACAAGGACGCCCTCAAAGAACACCTTCTCAAGAATGCGGCAGTGAACTCCCTCTATCGCATAAACAACGGCTACGACTACATGATCGAGGTCGTTGTGCGTGAGGTCAAGGATCTCGAGGAGTTCCTGGACAGGCTCAAGCAACGCTTCAACGTGCAGGATGAAAAAGTCTACTACATCATCGAAGATCTGAGCAGGGAAGCGTTCCTCAGCGATCCTGAACTTATCTAGTCGAGCCTGCCAACGGTCTTGCGCGACTGGCCCGGAGCGAGCATCTTGCTCGCGACGCCCTGCTGGTCGTGGAACTTGTGCTCTATCTGGTTGAGCATGTGCTCGAAAACAAGGTTGGCCGCCTTTCGGATGTCAAAATCAGAATCCTCTGACTCGAAGACATGCATCGGCGAGAGCACCTTGAGGTGGACGCCGAATTTCTTCTTCTTGCCGTAATCCTCATCCTCCTCACCATGGCACTTGTCCTTGTGGGCGCCGTGGACCTTTATGTGGAGAATCAAGCTCGTCTGGTTCTTGGTCTTGCGCTTGATCTTGTCATGGTACTTGGTGGCTATCTCCTCGATAGCCTCACGTTCCTGTTCATCAAGATCGCGCAGGCCAACGTACTGGATCTTCTCGGTGTCGCCGTCTGGAAGGATGTGTTCGCTCTCTACCGGGTGCTGGTGTTTTGATTGTGCCATGACAATACCTGTGATAATCGGGATTAAAAATGTTTGGTTTGGACCATAACCCCAAGAGCGGCGGCAAGAGGCTCGAGCGCTATCTTAGACCAGCTCTCGACAACGCATTCGGGCGAAGCGATGACCTTGCGCAACTCTTCGACAGACATGAACGCACCTTGCGCAAGCTCGCCGTCAACGGGCTTTGGGGACGTATCCTGGACTTTCACAACATAAAGAAGACCGAAATGCACCTTTCCGATGGGATCACTGTCATCATTGATGAAGCCCAGAAGTTCAAGCTCGTAACCTCCGGTCAAACCTATCTCCTCGGCAAGCTCACGGCGCAAAGCTGCGACTACGGACTCATTCGCATCCTCGACCATCTCGGTGTGGCCGCCTACGCCCCAGGCCCACTTTCCCGCAAGACGCTTCTCGGAATACTTCGTCAGATCGGTCGAGCGCTGGAACGCGAATATCCTCTTGGACCCAGGATGCACGACAAGAGCATAACCGATAAGCTGCTTGACGCTCGGATCCTCTTCCACATCACCACGACGCCTCGCGTGCGCGTGCTCCTCGATACGCGACATGAAACCACCCGAAGCGGAAGCGAAGCCGTTGAAGTAATCACCATCGAAAAGCTTCGCCGTGTCAACGCATACGATCCGCTTGTCGAATTTGCCCATCCTGAAAAGACCGAATGAAGAGGTATAAAATGATTACTGGCGCAGATAAGGCAATACCTCGATGTGGTTCTCGTCACGCCTACCGAACTTGTCCTTGGGATGGCAATAGAGATACGGATTCACGTGTTTGCCGGTCAGCGAACCCAACTTTCGGAAATAGGCGACCAACTGCGCCTCATCATTCCCCATGCAATCCTTCGACACATGATACTTCAACGCCTCGACGCGTTCAGTCACAAGATAAATGTGCAGATTCTCAAGCCTTATCCCCGTGTAGAAAAGGATATTCGCCTGAGCAGGCGGCCTGTCGACCATAACCCACGACCTTGAAGGCGAAGGCATACTGATGCTGAAAAGAACGTTGAGCGTGTGGGTTTTACTGAGCTGGAGATGGAACGAATAGGCCTCCTTGTCCGAGAACGCCGCGAGAGGACAGAACCCCCATTCATTGAGGTGTTTATCCCTATGGCTGGCGCGCGCCCCATCTAACAGTTCCAATGAAAGCAATTTCTCATCAAGATGCATTTTCACTCACAAACTTACGCCCCCTATGGGTCATTTATAAGGGTTTCGCATTTAAGTGCCATGCGCCAAGCAACATTAAAATATGAAAACTGAAACGAACAAACAAATGGCAGAAAACGTAATCCTGGTCGACACCGATGACAACGAGATAGGCACAGAGGAAAAGATGGTCGCGCACGAGAAGGCGCTGCTGCACAGGGCGTTCTCGGTCTTCATCTTCAACACCAGGGGAGAACTGTTGTTGCAACAACGCGCCAAAGGAAAATATCACTCCGCCGGACTGTGGACCAACACCTGCTGCAGCCATCCCCGCAAAGGCGAGAGCGTCGAAGAAGCAGCACATAGGCGACTCATGGAAGAGATGGGATTCGACTGCGACCTGAGACACGCATTCACATTCACCTACAAAGCGCCGTTCTCTAACGGACTGACAGAGCACGAGATCGACCATGTACTGATCGGGACATACGACCACGAACCGACCATCAACAGGCAGGAAGCAGACTCTTCTGCCTGGCGGTCGGTGCATCACTTGCTAAAGGACATCGACAGAAAGCCGCACGACTACACGCCCTGGTTCAAGATAGCGCTGCCACTCGTGGAAGAATTCTTACGGAAGCAATAAAGATCCCAACCGCCCGAGGGCGGGGTATTTTTAATGTTGAAAATACGATGAAAGCAAAGCTTCCATGCACACGAACCAACAAGTTCGTCGTACTTCAGCAGCGCAACACGACAGCAATCCAGCCATCGCAAGCAACGAGTATTTTCGACAAATCATTATAAACGACGACAAACACACACTCGCCATGCTCCTTTGCGGAATAGACGAAGCAGGACGAGGCCCGGTCATAGGTCCCATGGTGATGGCCGGCGTCGTGATCGACGAGAAAGACCACCAGAAACTCCACGACCTCGGAGCGCGGGACTCCAAGCTTCTGACGCCACTACAGCGGGAGCGGCTCTTCAAGACGATAACCGAGACAGCGCTGCGCTACAAGATAATCATACTGGAACCAAAGGACATCGACGCAGCCGTAGATGGAAAAGGCATCAACCTCAACTGGTTCGAGGCGAACCACGCGGCAGAGATAATCAACGACCTCGCGCCGGGCAAAGTCATACTCGATTGCCCAAGCCCGAACATAGCGGCGTTCTCCGCGTACATCAAAGAAAGGCTGAAGTGGCCTGCCCAAGTCGACCTTGTATGCGCACACCACGCAGACCGAGACCACCCTGTTGTCGGCGCGGCGAGCATACTGGCAAAAGTCACGCGCGATGAACACATCGAACGCATCAAGAAAAAAATAGGCGTCGACTTCGGCTCAGGCTATCCCGCAGACCCGAAAACATCCGAATTCCTAAAGAAAAACTGGGACAAATACCCCGAAATATTCAGGCACAGCTGGGCAAGCTACCACAGAGTCGCGGGCACCAACAAGACAAAAGGACAGAAGGGACTCAAGGATTTCTGAGAATAAAAACCATAAAAGGCCCCTTGTCGTTTATTAATGAAGCACCGCCATCTTTATAAATGGCCGAAGGCCTTTGCCCGGACAGATGTCTGAAGAAAACAACGTGAGTGGGGACCAGGACAGTACGCTACTCGCCGACCTAGCAGCAGCGATATCAAGTTCTGAATCACTAGCGCAGGCGACCGAAGCAAAGACAGCCGAAGCCCGGCTATTGCCAGTCGAAGCAGCAACTGTCGAACAAACCAACCCTGTAGCTGACGCCGCCGTAAGCTCGCCAGCGGCACAGGATGATGTGGTCGTTCCAGCTGCAGCCGCACCACAAACCGATCCTGAACCATCACAGCAAGCAGGAATGAAGATCTCGGGCACGCGCATCAACAAACTCATCCTTGAAGGATTCAAGTCGTTCGGCAAGAGGACCGAGTTCCTCTTCGGACCAGACTTCAACTGCGTCGTGGGCCCTAACGGCAGCGGCAAGAGCAACATCATAGACGCGGTGTGCTTCGTCCTAGGAAAGACCAGCGCGAAGAGCATGCGCGCGACAAACAGCGCCAACCTCATCTACAACGGCGGCAAGACCCACGCGCCAGGAAAACAGGCCGAGGTGACCATTGTATTCGACAATTCAGAGAAGACTTTCCCGACACCAGATACCGAAGTCAAGCTCACGCGCACTGTCCGATCAGACGGTCAGAGCAAATACAAGATCAACGGAAAAGTCAGGACCCGCGAGGAGATGCTCGACCTCATGAGCATAGCCAAGATAAACCCTGACGGCCACAACATCGTGCTGCAAGGAGACATAGTCCACTTCTGCCAGATGCCGCCCGTCGAAAGAAGGCAGATCATAGAAGAGATCGCAGGCATCGGAATGTACGAGGAACGCAAGCAATCAGCGCTGCGAGACCTTGAGAAAGTCGAGGAGCGCCTCAACCAGGCGGAGATCATACTCAAGGAACGAGAGGGCTACATCAAGGACCTCAAGAAGGACCGCGACCAGGCGCTCAAGTACAAGGAGCTCAGCGACAACATCAAGTCAAGCAAGGGCAGCTACCTCAAGATACAGATGAACAAGAAAGAAGCCGGGATAAACGAAGTCCTGGAGAAGAGCGGCAAGCACAAGAAACGTTTCGAGGAACTCACCGCAAAGATCACCAAGATGCGCGAGGACATAACCCAGAAGCGCAACGAACTCACCATGATAAACGCAGAGGTCGAACAGAAGGGCGAGAAGGACATGCTCATGCTGCAGAAGGAGATAGAAACACTCCGCGTCGACCAGACCGCATCCATGTCAAAGCAACAGTCCATCAAACAGGAGATAGGGAGGATAGCGCAGCGCAAGACGCAACTGGCCAACAACCTCACCGAACTCGATGGCAAGATCGTCGAGATGGAAGAGCGCAAGAAGACCTACACCGAAAGGCACGCATACATAGTGCGCGAGCTCGGATTCGTCGAACAGCACCTCGCCGATTTCAAGAAGAAGCACAACATAGCCGACGACACCTCGAAGATCGAGGAAAACATCCACTCGCTCGACGCCAAATCCGAGGAGAAGGCAAAGGAACAGCAGCAGATCAGCGAGGCGCGCCAGAACCTCATGCGAGAGCAGGACGTCATCAACTTCAAACTACAGACGATAGACGAGCAGATCAACAAGGTCAAGAACCTCAACAAGGAGCACGAGCAGGAGATCGAGGCGCTCAAGCAGAAGAAAGAGGAATTCAAGAAAGCGGTGCTCGAACTCAACAAGATACTCAACGACGACTCACGCATGGCCGCGGAGCTCGCGAACGGCAGACAATCCGCGCTCAGGATGGCTGAAGAGCTCGCTAAACTCGAAGTAAAGCAGGCGGCTGTGCAGGAAAGCATAGCCGGCAACATGGCCGTCAAGAAGATCATCGAGAACAAATCCAAGATAGGCGGCGTCTACGGCACTGTGGCGGAACTCGGACAGGTAAACACCAAATACTCCCTCGCGCTGGAGATCGCGGCCTCCAGCAGGATCCACAGCATAGTCGTCGACGACGACAAAATAGCGGCGAAGTGCATCCAATACCTGAAGGACAACAGATTCGGCATAGCCACATTCCTACCGCTCAACAAGATAACCGCTCCGCCGCTGAAATCAGAGACCAAGAAGCTATGCGCCGAGAAAGGCGTCTACGGAATGGCCATCGACCTGATCCAGTACGATCCCAAGTTCAAGACCGTCTTCCAATACGTCTTCGGCAACACACTGATAGTCGACAACATCAACACCGCGCGGAAGATCGGCGTGGGAGTGGTCAAGATGGTCACGCTCGAAGGCGACGTTTGCGAACTCGCGGGCTCCATGACAGGAGGCCACCGCGGCAAGAGCGTCGGCGCCTTCAAGGACGACGACGTCAACAGCAGGGTCGACAGGGTCAACGAAGACATCGCGGAGATGCAGGCCAAGCTATCGCGCCTGGACCGCGACAAGAAGGAGAACGAGGAGCACATCAACAAGCTCCGCGAATTCAAGGCAAACCTCGAAGGCGACATAATCAGGACAGAGAAGTCGCTGCACCTCGACACGAGCGACCTGGACGCAAGCAAGGACTACAAGAGAGACCTTGCGAAGCGCAGCAAGGATATAGAGAAGGAGATGGACTATCTCGTCGAGAAACAAAACGAGAAGACACGCGAGGTCGCGGGCCTCAAGACAGAACGACAGAAACTGATCGACACGCTCACCAGCATGCGCAACCCCCGTTTGCAGGCCGAACTCAACACGTTCAGCGAGAAGAGACGCGAACTAGAGAACGAGAAGATAGTCATCGAGACCGAGATGAAGAACCTCGAACAGCAGCGCACAGAGTTCCTCGGCAAGGAAGCCACGGGCACCAAGGACGTGATGAAGGCACTGGACAAGGAGCACGAAGATTTCAAGGCAGAGGAGAAGAAGCTGACGGCTTCGCTCAAGCAGCTAGAATCCAGCTTGAAAGTCAAGGATAAAGAACAGGAGAAATTCCAATCACGCTTCAAGGAGCTTTTCACCAAGTCCAAGAAGCTCAACGACGAGATAACAGGCACCGAGAAGAAGTCCTTCGAGATAGAGGACGAATCCCACAAGGAAGAGATCAAGCTCAACACGTACAGCATCGAGGAAGCGCGCATAAAGGCCGAACATGCGGGAATAGCGGTCGAGTTCGAACAGTACAGCGGCGTGCCGCTGAACCTCGACAAGAGCGAAGAAGACCTCAAGAAGGAGATAGCTGATTTCGAGAAGATGCGCGCCAATGTCGGAAGCGTCAACATGAGGGCGCTCGACATCTATGACACCGCCGCGAAGGAATTCGAATCCCTGGTATTGAAGAAGAACACGTTGCTGACAGAGAAGGAAAGCGTCGTCCTGCTGATGAACGAGATAGAAGTCAAGAAGAAGACGCTCTTCATAGAGACATTCGAACGCATCCACAACGACTACAAACGCATCTTCGCCCAGCTGACGACAAAAGGAGACGTCGAGCTGGTCATCGAGAACCCTGAAAGCCCATTCGAAGGCGGCCTTGACATCAAGGTGCGGCTCATGGGCAACAAGTTCCTCGACATGAGATCGCTTTCTGGCGGAGAGAAGACCCTCACCGCGCTCGCGTTCATATTCGCGATCCAGGAATACTCACCGGCGAGCTTCTACGTGCTCGACGAAGTAGACGCAGCTCTTGACAAGCACAACGCAGAGAAGCTAGGACAGCTCGTCAAGCAATACAGCGGCAGGGCGCAATACGTCGTGATCTCCCACAACGACAACGTGATCTCCGAAGCGGACACATTGTACGGCGTCTCCCTAGGCGACCACGGCATAAGCAAAGTCGTGAGCCTGCAGATATGAAGATCCTCTCAAAGGAAGACATCGAGAAAGAGCACTTCGTGCTCGACGTCCTAAAGGGTGCTGTCTTCATCTATCCGACCGACACGATCTACGGCATCGGCTGCGATGCGACAAACGATGAATCGGTGAAACGGATACGAGAGATCAAAGGCAGGGATTCCAAACAATTCTCAGTGATAGCGCCATCGAGCAAATGGATCGACGACAACTGTGTCGTTCCTTTCTCTGGAGCCGAATGGCTCGCCAAACTGCCCGGACCTTACACACTCATACTCAAACTCAAGAACAATAACTGTGTCGCGCCATCGGTGAATCCGGCCGGAGAGACGCTCGGCGTGCGCATACCAAGACACTGGATATCGGACGTCGCCACGAAAATCGGCAAACCCCTCGTCACCACAAGCGTGAACATATCAGGACAACCCTTCGCGGTGTCAGTACAAGAAATAACACCGACAATCCTCGAGCAAGTCGACTTCATAATCGACGAAGGAAAGAAAGACGGCAGGCCGAGCACCATGGTGGACTTGACCGGCGAAGAAGCGGTCGTCAAACAACGCTAGTGCGCGAGCACATAGGCGCCATTGAGAACGACATCTGGATCCTTCACGACGAATACCGGGATCTTCTCGCAGAAACCACGCATCCTACCCTTGGAGTTGAACGCGTGCTCAAGAGAGCCCATGAAAGGAAGCAACCTGTTGGCAAGCGAACCATAGATGTAGACGCCACCCGTGGCTGACATCGACAACGCAAGACTACCTGCAGAAGCGCCGAGGATCCTGACGAATTCATCGGCTGCGTGGACCGCAAGACTGTCAGTGCGCGCCACTGCGGCATCGACAATCGCCTTCGCAGGGGAATAGGCAGAATCGATGGCTTGACGCATCGCGTCAGATTCCAACGCTTCCTTCCGGTCACGCATGAAATGGTAGATGTTCACGATGCCAGGGCCTGAAAGCACACGCTCCATCCCCGCATGACCATACCTCTGCCTGATGTAATCAAGAAGCGCCTCTTGCGCGACGGTAGCAGGAGCGAAATCAGCATGACCCGCCTCTGAAGGTCGAGGAATGTGGATCTTGCCGTTCCAGACAGAATATGCACAACCCAGACCGGTACCAGGACCAAGCAACAACCTGGTGCCAGAATCCTGCCGACCCGATTTCACCTTCAACAAAGGCGACGTGTCAAGCGCGGCGATCGCGGCATAGGCATCGTTGTTGAGACGCACTTTCTTCACATGCAACGCGTGTTTTATGAGATCGACATTCACGTGCCAGGCAAGATTAGGCATCTTGGCCTCGCCATCATGCACAGGACCAGCGACAGCGACAGACGCCGAGATGATGTTCAGCTTATGCCGCATATGGAAATCATGCAAGAGCGCCGTCATACTGGGGAAACGCACATTCTCATAGCGATGGTAAAGCTTCCGCTGACCCTTGGGCGTGAACAGACCCAGTCTAGTGTAGGTCCCACCTATGTCAGCAGCGAGAATGTACTTCAATCAACCCACCTCTTTTCAAAAGAACATATCGAATGATGATATTTAAAGGCATCGACAGGCGCCAACTCGAGCTAGACAGAACCGCCAAATAAGCGAAAGATTTTAATATACTTAGGTATACCCAAGTATAATGCAGGAAGCGACAACAATCAAAGTCCACCAAGACACGAAAACCCTTCTTGACCAGTTCAGGGAATACCGTAACGAGAGTTACGACGAAGTCATAAGGAAGGTCACGATAATCGCGAAACAATCAGAAACAGAGCCGAAACTTGCTAAGGAGTCAATGGCAGCCATTGAAAGGGCGCGCACAAGGATCAAAAGCGGCAAGTTCATCACCGAGGACGAGGCGCGTAAACGCCTCGGCCTTTGATGTACGAGATAATATACGACGACCACGCAACGCGTTTTCTGGAACATCTTCCGAAAATAAAAAATCCCATCGGAGCAAAGCTCCGGGATTTTTTAACCACAAAACGGGTTTAATACACAGCCGAGCGTGATCATAAACCCATTTTGAGGAATTATACGGAAAAGGATATTCGACAAACTCTCGGAAACAAAACCAGAACCACACCGGTTCTTCGAACGACTATCAGGACGCAACGACTACAAACTCAGAGTCGGGGATCATCGCATCGTCGCCGACATAGACGACAACAAGAAACGGATAGAAGTCACGTTGATAGGACACAGGAAGAATGTCTACGACTAACCCTTCACAACACCAAGCGGCGTGAATCTCGCGACGATCTTGCCTATGCCGACAACATCGCTGACTCGCACGACCTCATCCACATCCTTGTAAGCGCCAGGAGCCTCCTCAGCAATGCCCTTGCCTGACGAGCCGACAATCTCGATGCCCTTGCTCTTGAGCTGCGCCCTGACCTGCTGAGCAGGGAAACGGTCAATAGCTGCGTGACGCGACATCAACCGTCCTGCACCATGCGCCGTAGAACCGAAAGTCATCTCCTCGGCCGTTGAAGTACCGACGAGCAAGTATGACGCAGTACCCATACTACCAGGGATAAAAACAGGCTGACCTATCTTGCGGAATACGGCGGGAATCTCCATACGTCCTGGCCCGAAAGCGCGCGTCGCGCCCTTGCGGTGCACGCAAAGCTCGCGCGACTTTCCATCCACCTTGTGCTTCTCGAACTTCGCTATGTTGTGGCAGACATCATACACCAAGTCCATGCCGTCCTGGGATCCCAATGTCTTCTCGAAGACTTCCCTGATCCAATGAGTGATGAGCTGCCTGTTGGTGAACGCGAAGTTGATCGCGGCAGACATCGCACCATAATAATCCTGACCGATGTCAGACGACAACAATGCGCTCGCGAGCTCAGGATCAGCAAGATGCTTGGTGCCAAGCTCCTGCTCAATCCTCGAGATATAATCAGAACACACCTGATGGCCCAAACCCCTTGAACCGCAATGCACCATCACGACAACCTGACCCACCTTGTCGATGCCGAAACTCTTAGCGACGTCAGGCATCACTATCTTGTCGACACGCTGCAACTCAAGGAAGTGATTGCCCGAGCCAAGAGTGCCGACCTGAGGCAGTCCGCGCTTGATTGCGGTCTCAGAAACCTTTGAAGGGTCGGCCTTCGCCATCCTGCCATCTTCCTCAGTATGAAGCTTATCCTCCTTGGAAGCATATCCATTCGCCTTTGCCCAGTCAATGCCCTTTGTCAGAAGCTCCTGAAGCTCGTCATTGGACAGGTCAAGCCTGCCTGCCCTGCCTGCGCCAGAAGGCACGTTCTTGCAGATAGCGTCGAGCAAAGCCTTGCGCTTTGAATCGATATCCTTATCGGAAAAATCAGTACGCAACAACCTCACACCACAATTGATGTCGAAACCGACGCCGCCAGGAGAGATCACACCCTCCTTGGTGTCGAACGCGGCCACGCCACCGACAGGAAAACCATAGCCCTGATGCGCATCAGGCATAGCCATGCTATAACCGACGATACCCGGAAGCGTCGCCACATTCATGGTCTGCTGCAAAGTATTATCCTTCTTGATAGCGTCAAGAAGCGCCTCGGACGCGAACACCCTGGCAGGAACGTTCATCTTACCTGATTTAGGAATCTCCCATACACAATCCGAGACCTTCTTGATTTCCATCATACATCCACCACTACCTGCACGAACTGGTCAGTCAACTCCATCTCATCATAGGTCACGGCCTTTACTTCAGGACCACGACGCGGCGAACTGTCAGTGGCGGTCTCGCCGAAAACCAGAGCGTCAAGAGACCAAACCTCCTTCAACTTGGAGATCTTGATCTTCTGGACCGACTGGAAAACGAAAAGCTCGGAATCAAGCAACAAAAGCAACTCATCAAGCCAATTCCTCAACAAAGACTGCGGAGTGGTGCCCTTGATGACGATCTTCTTACGCACCTTCGGCTGAAGCTTCCCGACATCGAACATGATGTCAGTCATCGCCAACGCCGCGTTCGTGAAGCGCTCCTCCTGGGTCTGCCCATATGCACGGAACTTAGCCTCGGAAGTATGGCCCAACATCTCGTATTTCATAATCATAACCCGCGATGCCCACTATAAAAAGCTTATAGTAAAGGGATACACCATCAGTAGCTTCTCAGCAGGTCAGCAAGAGCGGCACCTACAGACGCCGGGAACGAGACAATCATCGAGAACTTGATCAACTCAAGCGTAGTAGGAAAATACTGGTCGAAAGCGTAAAGCATCGACAGACCGAAACTCACGACAAGCGCCACAGCCCAGAAAGTGACCACACGCTTACCCCAGAACTCATAGAAAGGACGTGACCTCTTGTTCTGAACACGATGATAGCCGATGAAGTAGATCTCCACAGTCAATACAATCAGAGTCACCAAAACAAGAACGAAAATGTGCGTATTGGTCATCAACTTGGCCTGCTGAACAAGACCACCCGAGAAAATGAAAGTCGACGCGAGGAAAAGCGCGCCGAAAAACGACCTTGCCAAATCCTTCGACGAGAAATACTCAGGGGGAGTCAGCCGCAGAACCTCGCGCTTGATGCTCAAAACATCATCGTGCAGGTGGTCGCGCGCCATATCAGTACAGCTCGAGCTCGGCACGCTCCTCTGGCTCAGGATCAGGAGCTGGCGCCTGGACAGGCAGCGAAGACGAAGCGGCCTGGATAGGACCATCGAACATGCCGAACAAAGACGCAGGACCAGACGACTGGGCCGGGGTCGCTGCGCTCTCACCCGGCACAGGATTCTCGAAGATGTTCTGCGAATTGGTCATCGAATGACCACCGCTGACAATGCTCTGCAAAAGCGCGATAGCCTTACGGATCTCATCGTGGCTATCCTTTGACGTGTCTATGGAAATCTGCATCCTCTTTTCACCTGAGGAATGATTGTGACGAACGTATAAAAAGCTTTACCAAAACAACATCCTACAACCACACCACACTGAGGCTGGGAAGATCACTATAACCTTTTCGTCGCTCCCGCTCCGAAAAGCTTAACCAAAACACCTTCTAAAAATGCCGTGTTGCATAACTCGTTCGAAGTTTTGACTGTGTGATGTGATTTATGTTTCTCCGTAGCGTTTGAGTCGTTGGTATGCCCAGACTTTGCATGC
>JAGVQG010000001.1 GCA_020051845.1 archaeon
GCATGCAAAGTCTGGGCATACCAACGACTCAAACGCTACGGAGAAACATAAATCACATCACACAGTCAAAACTTCGAACGAGTTATGCAACACGGCAATCCCATATGCTAATGCCTACATAGATCCCGGTACTGGCGGATACCTTCTTTCTTCGCTTTGGAGCTGGATCGTTGGACTGTTCGCCTTTGTGCTCGCGGTTTTCGCCCATTTCTTCCGGCACACACTGGGAAATTGGTGGTTCAGGTCAAACCCCACAACCAAAGTGTTGATCGTGGCTGTTCCCGCGATCGCAATCCTGGGCGTCGCGGCTTACTTGCTCCATGATAGCTCGAAATTCCGTCTTCCCGACTTTGATCCTGCTCTGGTCAATGTCACGCGCAATGATGCCAACGCGTTCCAGGGATACACCTACATCGATGGCAAATTGATCGACATGAACGGGACATTGGTGCATGCGTGGAAATACGGATATCTGGGCGTCATCGATTACAACGGCGACCTCTATGCCCAGCACGGATACGAGACCGCGATATGGGGCCGCTACTCATGGAACGGAAGCGTCATTTGGGAGATGAGATTGCCGATCCACCACGAGATCCTTCTCACGCCCCAGGACACGGCGATTGTGCTCACCAAGGATGTCCAGGACTATCAAGGCAGGAATGTGGAATTCGACGTTATAGCCGAGTTCAACAAGAACGGCACGTTCATCAGGAAATGGTCGACCTGGGATCATCTGGCTGAGCTGCAACAATATCATGCTGAATTGGAGCTTGACAAACCCGGCGGCCAGATCAAGGACGCTTGGAAGAACACGAGCGTTTGGGGCGGGAATTATGATTACTACCACATGAACGCGGTGAGCCTTGTGCCTCACACATCGATGGAAGGCAGGCATCCTGCGTTCAAGCCAGGCAATTACCTGATCAGCTTCAGGCATGGAAGCATGGTGTTCATCATCGACAAGGACACAGGCAATGTGGTCTGGCGGGCGATCCACAAGCAGGTCAAGGACAACATCGAAGGCCCGCACGCGCCGAAGATGCTTCCCGACGGCGACATCCTGATCTACGACAACGGCAGGTACAGGGGATGGACGCGGCTGGTCGAGATCGACCCTGTGACCCTCAATATCACGTGGGAGTACAGGAACGACGGCTTCTTCAGCTATTCACAGGGATTTGAGCAGCTCTTGCCCAACCACGACATCCTTGTGACTGAGAGCGAGAAAGGGCACGTCTTCGAATTGGGTCCTGATGAAAAAATAGTTTGGGAGTGGTGGAACCCTGAGAAGGTGACCGATCATTCAAGCGAATTGTTCGGCAAAAGGCAGGAAATCTACCGCGCTGTGCGATATGATGCTAAATTCATTGACGGGTTGCTGCATGGCTGAATTCGATCCTTCATTGTCCGGCGCAAGGACCATCGTTGCGAAGAAAATCTGTGTGGGCCACACGCTCTACGACGGCAAGCTCATCGACATGACCGGCCACATCGTGAAGGAATGGCCGTTCCAGTACATGGGCCTCATAAA
Source organism: archaeon (assembly GCA_020051845.1). Lineage (GTDB taxonomy): Archaea > Nanobdellota > Nanobdellia > Woesearchaeales > ARS49 > JAGVQG01. Next base: position 1,535 of record JAGVQG010000001.1, read on the forward strand.
GAAAGACCGGACTTACATCGCGCAGAAGGGTTACGAGTCAAAAGAATGGGGCAAGTTCTCGTCAGACAGCAAGATGATCTGGAAAAGCGACGTACCCATACACCACGACCTTATCATCACGCCGCACGACACGATAATGACTTTCACGAAGGAGATGCATCGCTACAAAGGCAGGAATGTGGATTTCTGCGTGATTGTCGAGTTCGACCAGAAAGGAGCTGAACTTTGGCGATGGTCTTCATGGGATCATCTCAAGGAGTTGAAGTCGCATCACGGATCGCTTGAATTGGACATGCCAAAGATCCTGTTCTTCGATATCGTGAAGAAGAAACCGACGACGCCCTGGGGTGGGAACTATGATTATTACCGCTTCAATTCATTGCAGCTACTACCGAAGACACAGTTGACTGACAAAAGATTCCAGGAAGGCAACCTTCTTGTCTCCGCGCGCCACGGAAGCATGATCTTCGTCCTCGACAAGGACACAAAAGAGATTGTCTGGTTCATCTCGCAAAAGGATGTCAAAGACGAGCTTCAAGGCCAGCACTCTGTCCGGATGCTTGCGAACGGACGCCTGCTCATCTTCGACAATGGCCGCTACAGAGGATGGTCAAGGGTCATTGAACTTGACCCCATCCGAATGAAAATAGAATGGGAATACAAAGCTCATGGTTTTTTCACGTTATCGCAAGGCCATGCGCAAAGACTCGGGAACGGCAACACCCTGATCACCGAGAGCGAGAAAGGCCATGTCTTCGAGATCGCGCCAAACGGGAATAATATCTGGGAGTTCTACCATCCAGGAATCCAGGACAAGGACAACTCGCCAGACCACCCCGAGAGTTGGGGCAGGAGACAGTGGATATACAAAGCGGTGAGATACTGATTTCTGGAATAAAATGAAACGAACGCCGGCGGCACAACGAAACGTCTTACGTTTCGTGTGCACGGACCCGCGGTCCGTTGCAGGCAGTCGATTCGGAATCAAACGCAACGGAACTGTTGTTCCGTGCGCAATCGAACAAAGTTCGATGCGCAGGAAACCTCTGTTTCCTTGCGCATGAAGCATTGCTTCATTGCACTTTATGTTCAGCGCCAATCCTAAACTGTGCTACAGGAAGATGTTCCAGTAGCCGTCAACGTATTCTTGTGCGAGGAATTCGATGAGCTGTTTGTAGTCTTTGGGGTTTGCAACAGTGAGATTTGCATCATCCGCTTTTCTGAGCGCGTCAAGGTATGCATTCCTATTCCGTTTACGGATGATCAGCGGAGGGTACCCGTCTTTGAGAAGCAGTGTGTTCAAGAGCAATCTTCCAACACGTCCATTCCCGTCAAAGAACGGGTGAATCTTCTCGAATTTGTGGTGGAAGATGCCTGCAATGACTAAGGGGTGGTCTTTTTGCTTGCCGAGCCACTTGGATAGCAGGTCCATATCTGTTTTTATGTATGGGAAAGGAGTGGCATCAAATCGTGAACGGATGACATGCACGTCCGCGGTTCTATAACCTACGCGCGGGTCTATGTTGACGAGTAATGCTGCGTGCATGTCTATTATGCTCTGATTATTGATGGCTGGTTGTTGTTTGGTGATGTTCATGAATACTTTCTCTGTGTTCTGTACGTCGAGGACTTCACGGACTGTTCTGTCTTTAGGGGTCCTGTTTTCTGTCAGGAGCTTTTGCGCTTCTTTGAGCGTGATTGTGTTACCTTCTATAGACGTTGTGTTGTATGCCAATTCAATGACGAACTTCCGCAAGTAGTCTTCCTGCGTCCTAGGATCGTGCTTCTTGAATGTGCTTTGCCAATGGAGTTTGCAGGCTTCGACCTGTTCCAGTAGTGCCGTCGGAATGAACGGATTCGACCTTATCTTGAGCTCCTGTACGCGCTCCAGGAATGTGTTTCTCTCAAGGAATGAGTTGATTGTCTTGTAGGCATCACGCACTTGCCGCGCAGGAAGCTTGGATATGGCCAATCGCGCCTCGTCCAGGGTGGAACCTAGATAAGCCACATCTTTTGCCACTATCTTGCTCCCTTGACGTTTGGAAGCTCGAAGATAGTAGTATTCATTGTCGCCGACGACCTTCCGGTAAATGTAGGCCATATGACTACGAAAGTCGAGGTACTATATAAATCTACCCTCTACATTAATAATAAAATTTGTAGAGGGTATATTTGTTTTGATAGCTGAGCTGCGCAAGGACCTGTAGGTCTTTGATGTACAAAAAAAGAAGAACGCCGGCGGCAGGATTTGAACCTGCAATCCCGTAAGGGAATGGTTTGCTCGATTATCACGATTTCGAGACCATCGGGCGACCAGACTGCCCAACGCCGGCAAATGACAACATCACTTGTCGGCGGTCTATTTAAAAATCTTGTTCCTTTGACATGTATTAAGCAAGTCACGGAGCTTGTCTTGTTTTCGTATGTGATTGAACCCTATCTCCCTTAAGAAGAGTTGTCTGCTTTCTCTTCTTCCTATGATAAGAATATGATTTGTATTCCATGTCAATTGCCTTCGTTCATACTGATACGTTCTCGACAAGATACTGAAAGTTCCAAGAAGCGAACGGATTTCTTCAATCCCTTTTTTGTTGACGCTTTGTACCACGGTTGTACTTTTGCCTACATATGCTTCGCAGTCGAAGAACGCACGCAACCAATCCCTACGTTTCTCTAATGTGTCCAAAAGTGAGAACGGTACGCGCCACTCAAGACTTTTGTATGGACCTGCCACGGCTAGCTCTTCATATGCCCTGTGATGAGAGGTTCGGATCAAATAGTGGTTATGTAAGTGTACAATAGTGAGCGTCCGACCATATAGCCTCCGATATAGATCGACGATGTGTTTGGCTACCACAATGCAATCAGGAAAGAATGAAATATCATAACGGTACATGCTTCTTGTCGAGCCACGTCGCTTGGAAATCCAACCATCGCCCTGAAGATAAGCGATGAGAGGAACAATGAGTCTCTTTCTCTCATCTTCATCTGAGACGGAAAGTTCACTCTCACGAGCATCATTCATTCGCCAACGCTTCAGTATGCGCTGTCGCTGTAACGCCGAACTATGCGCTGGACTCAGTTGTTTTGTCTCCACGCATCATTAAGAAACAACTTCACTGAACTACCGCGGGCTAAAGCCCGCGGGTTCCTTTAGTATTTGAGAATGCCGTGTTGCATAACTCGTTCGAAGTTTTGACTGTGTGATGTGATTTATGTTTCTCCGTAGCGTTTGAGTCGTTGGTATGCCCAGACTTTGCATGC
>JAGVQG010000020.1 GCA_020051845.1 archaeon
CAACCACACAATCAACCTCACAGGATTGCAGAACAACACGCAATACTACTTCAACATCACAGCCTGCGACACATCGAGCAACTGCAACACAACAGGACCCCACACGTTCATCACGCAGAACAACACGCCGGACGGAGACACCTGCGAAGTCTTGACACAAAGCCTCAACCTCAGCAATAACGTCAGCAGCAGCGGCACGTGCTTTACCATCACAGCGAGCAACATCATCCTAGATTGCGCAGGACACACCATCAACTACTCGCAGACAGGACCAGGATATGGTGTGACCGCCGACGGTGTCAACAACATCACGATCAAGAACTGCATCATCAACCCGCTCGGCGCATTCGCATCATCACATGCAATCAACCTGACCAATGTGAATGGCGCATTCGTACGCAACAACACGATAACGGCAAGTGGTGGCGGAGCGGTAGGCGTCTATCTCAACAATGTCTTCAACACGAGCGTCACCAACAACACGATCTGGACGACAGGCAGCGGCAATGGCCAATACGGCATCCAGATACTCGGTTCCTCAGGAAGCAGCACCATAGCTAACAACACAGTAAACACCTATGGCGGTGACAACAACGACGCGATCGTGGTGCAGTCAGGTAATGCCACCATCTTCGACAACGACATCCACGCCAACGCGGACTCGGGCGGCAACACCGAAGGCATCCTGCTTTTCAGCTCTGGCAACAACGTGCGGACCAACAGGATAGAGGTCTCGGTCGCGACGAGCGGCAGCATCGGCATCCTCCTCGCGAGCGCCAGCAACAGCAGGATAGCAAACAACACCATCACGACTGCCGGCAATTCGGACATGGACGGCATAAGGATGCAGTCCAGCGCCGACAACAACACGATCGCGAACAACACCATCAACGCCAACCCCGGAGGCAGCGGCTCTAACACGGACGGCATATCAGTCGATGGAAGCGCGAACAACACCATCACGAGGAACATCATAGACAGCAGTGGATCGCAGGACGCGAGCGGAATCCATCTAAACAACGGTGCGAACAACAACACGGTGAGCGCAAACACTGCGACAGCGCACGGAACGCTCCTCAACAGCGACGGCATGAGGATCGAGAGCAGCTCGGTCAGGAACGTCATCAAGGACAATACCCTTGCCACAGACGGTGTGGGCTCGTTGTCAGGTGCTGCGTTGCGTCTTAGGACCACCTCTAACAACAATATACTCACAGGCAACACGCTGCGCGCCACCACCTCGAACGGATACGGACTGGTGGTCAGCGACGTGACAGGCGTCATCTTCAACGACACACTCATAGACAAGGCCACTAACTGGCTATACAGCAACGCTGCCGCTGATGTACGGCTGGGCAACACCACCTTCAACTTCACCACGGGCAAAACAATCTATCCTGACCTTCACCCGGCAAGCCAGTTCGACGTCGCGAGCACGCAGTTGCTCCTCAACAGCACCCGCGTCTTCCTGAACAACACAATCACCTTCATGAACACGACAGCGCGGATCACACTGCTAGGCCAGACATACACACACCCATTGGTGAGCGCTGATTACCATGACACAGGGGCCTTCGTACCCTGCGCAGGCAACGTCTGCGCGATCGAGAGCTTCGGCACTGGCAGCGTAAGTTTCAACGTCACACACTTCACGACATACAACGTGCAGGAGGACCCGACTCCGCCAGCCATACAACTGGTCTTCCCTGCATCAACAAGCAACAGCACCTCGACATCGTACAACTTCACCTGGACCGCCACCGACAATCTCAACACATCGTTGCTGTGCAACCTGACGATCGACGGCGTGGTCTCCTATACAGGGATAGTCACACTCAACAACACGCCGACTAACCAATCACAAGGCTTTGGTGACGGAATCCGCTCGTGGAACGTCACGTGCACTGACGGCATCAACGTGAACACGAGCGAGACCAGGACGTTCAAGGTCGACACCACAGCGCCGACTCTGACTGGCCAGATCGCGACGCCATCCAGCCCGACCGCCTACTCACCCACACAAACCTATGAGTTCAACGTCAACTCGAGCGATGCGCTCAACGCCGTCGATAGCGTTGTCCTTACGTTCAACAACAACAGGCACCTGGCGACGCGAGTTGGCACGAACTTCACAGTCACGCTGCCGCCGCTGGCAGCAGGGACATACTTCTACAATTGGACAGCGAACGACACACTCGGCAACACGTTCACTGCGGCGACATCGACATACACTGTCGACCAGGTCGTTCCGACCATCAATCTCAGCGTCAACAACACAGAGGATGACATAACTGTGATCACAGGAAGCGCGATCTGGCTGAATGCATCCCTCTCAGTGGCTGACGGCATCCAACTGCTCGTCGACGGCGTCGTGATCAACAGCGGTCTGCCACCATTGCAGAACCTCACCACATTCAACTTGCCAGGCAGCTACAACGTGACCGCCCGCTACGCAGGCAACCAGAACTACAGCGCCACAGCCGCCACGCACTACGTGGTCGCGCAGGATGTCAACGCGCCGATTGTCTCGCTAGTCTACCCGCTCGACAACCACAACTCCACCAACACGACGATAAACTTCACCTGGAGAGCGATCGACGAGACATCATCGACGATGTACTGCAACCTGACCATCAACGGCGCTCTCAACGCGACAGACGTGACGACCCAGAACAACACGGCGACCGGCATCGAGCGGACATCCATCGCCGATGGCGACCACTCCTGGTCTGTGCGCTGCCGCGACGCCTCCAACAACACAGGCTTCACACCCACACAATCGTTCCGTGTCGACACGACGCCTCCAACGCTCTTCGGAAACACGACCTCGCCGACAAGCCCGACGGGCTACAACCCCACGCAGACATATCTATTCGACATCAACGCAACCGACGCTCTCAACGCGGTAAGTGAGGTCTTCCTGACGTTCAACAACACAAGATACGCGGCCACGTGGACGGGCACGATCTTCGAAGTCACGCTGCCGCCGCTTGCCGTCAACACCTACAATTACAACTGGACAGCCAACGACACCCTCGGCACCACCGCAAGCACGGTGACAAGCTCATACACCGTCAATTCCGCGACTCCGAACATTTCGCTGACCTCATCGCCCTCGTCGTCGGTCACCTATAATGCGTCGGTCACCGTGAACTGCACGCAGATAGTGGGTGATGTCGGAGCGACGCTGCAGCTGTTCCAGAACGGCACACCGGTCACGAGCGGTCCGACGTCGATAGCGATTAGCGCGCAGCATGCGGCTGGAAGCTACAACTACACCTGCCTGATCCCCTCGACCCAGAATTACACCGGCGCGATACGTGAACAGATCATATCAGTGAATCAAACGGCTCCCGCGATCAACCTCACGATAACACCGAGCACGACGTTGAACTACGGGATTACGGCGACGATAAACTGCACGCAGACGCTCGGCGATGCCGGCGCCGTTCTCCAACTCCTAAAGAACGGCACTGTCATCAACAGCGGCGCATCGCAGATATCCAACACGACACAGGACGCAGCAGGCAGCCACAACTACACCTGTGTCTACGTCTCAAGCCAGAACTTCTCATCGATAGACCAGCAGCAGATATTGACCGTCGGCCGCATCAACTCAACGCTCACCCTGACGCTTGACAACCAGGAGAACGATATCAGTATAACGACAGGTGCGACCGTGAACATAACCGCCAACTTGACGACAGGCCAAGGCCCGGTCGACCTCACTGTTGAAGGAGTTGTCATCAACACGGGATTGACGCCGCTGAGCAACCTGACGAACTTCGGAAGCGATGGAACGTTCAACATCAGCGCCATATTCAACGCCACCGAGAACTTCACATCCACAGCAGTGTCGCACAAGGTAACGGCCACCACTCCGGCACCGCCAAGCGGAGGAGGAAGCAACCCGCCGCCACCTCCACCTGAGCCGCCTGTTCCACCAGTAGAACCACCCGTGCCTCCTGCCCCGCCAGAGCCGCCTGCTCCACCCGAGCCACCCGCTCCGCCAGAGCCGCCTGCTCCACCAGTGACTGAACCTCCTGCCGAGCCAATCACACCTACACCAGAAGCGCCGGCAACAGTTCCTGAGACAGTGACCGCGGTCCCTACCCAAGGAAGCGTCATAACATCGAACAGCGGCGCTATCAAGGCAGTGGCGGTCAGCTGCGCAAAGATAACCAAGCTCTCGAGTCCCGATCTGGAGATCCTGCCGGTCAACCTCACCAAGGACAAGATCACGGTGCCGTCGGGCTACTCCATTATCGGAGAACCGTTCAAATTACAGTGCAATGGCGACGAGCTCGCGCTCACCGTCAGTCTGCCCGAAGCGTTCTCCGACCTCAAGGTCATGCGTTGCAGGGCAGGTGAATGCTCAGAAAGCGTCCAGAAACAGGTGAGCACCACCTCCATGGTGTGTGGTGGCTCGACTGTCAGTCAGATCGCGAATACCGAGAACCGCGTCCGTAAGGCGTCCTACGTCTCATCCGAACTTGCCACAGTCAAGACTTCGGAGAAAATCATCGCTCCGCCAGGCGGCACTATAGAAAGCGCGAACACCACCGCTGCCTTCAGCGGACTGCATGGACTGATAAGCGTGAGCCTTGGCCTGCCGAAGAGCCCTGTGCTGCAACCGAAGAACCCGTCGACCAGCATTGTAGGCACGCCCCTGGAGCTCGTGGTCAGGAATTCGACGCAGGGCGACATCCTGACCTTGACATTCCAAGTACCGAAGATCGAGGGCCTTGACCCGAGCACGCTCATACTTGCCCGCTGGCAGGACAATGGTTGGCAGATGATCAACGCGATTGTGGAAGGAGACACCGCAGTCTTCACCACGGACGACATAGCCACGATACTCACGAAGGACACCGTCGTGCTGGCACTTATCGGAGGCCAATGCTCCAACTGCAAACCGTCGCATCTTGACGCGGCCTACTTGCCCACAGGGGCGCAAGACGCCGTCATTCTGGTGCATGGACTTTTCAGCGACCCCTCGACTTTCGAAGCGTTCATACAGGAGGCGCAGTTCACAAAACAGCCCTTCGCGATCTACACCTTCGGCTATCCGTTCAACCAGTCTCTCAGTCAGTCAGGAGAGGAGTTGGCTGACGCGCTCGAGCGTATCCACGCACCATACAAGACCATAAGCATCGTCGGCCATAGCGCTGGCGGCCTCGTGAGTCAGAGCGCCTTGAGGCACGCCGCCGACGCAAGGGCTGACAATAAGGAATCTCACCTTATGCTGGACAAAGTCGACAGGGTGCTTCTGGTCGGAGTGCCGAACAAGGGCATCCTGACCAACGCTTTGCGCGGTCTTGGTGAATTCGTCCTCAACTCACGCATGACATCCGGATACTTCAGCATGGACAGCAAGGTGTTCCGCGAGGTCGTCAACCCCACGCCGATCAAGGCAGTGCCAGGCATACAATACATAGTGATAGCAGGGACAGCCGACTACGGCCTGCCGTTCGAGGCCCAGGCACGCGGCACATTGAGCACCGATGGCATCGTCACCACCAACAGCGCGCAGCAGGTCGGTGACAAGATCATCAGCAACAAATGCGAGGATTACTTCGAGCTCAACCTGACGCACACCGAGTTGATAGACAACGAGATCGCCATCCGCCTGATAGAACGTAAGCTCTTCGAGGGCAAGACAGGCACGACGCTAGGTTACAACCAGTACATGCAGGTGCAGGTCACCGAATGCAGTCCCCTAGACTCGTACTGGATAATCGGCAAGCCCATGCCTCCGCAAAAAGCCCCGCAACCACTGGCGTGCGGCTGCGGCAACGGGTTCTGCGGCTCTGACGAGACCTTGTTGAGCTGTCCGCAGGATTGCGCGACCATCGTGACCAAGGAGAACTTCGGCAACTACCTGCTGTTCATCGAAGGAGCGCTGCTATTCTTGTCCGCTGTGTTGATCATCACAGGACCTCTGCGCAGGGTGCTGCGAGGCAGGCGCGTAGGCAGGATTTCGATGACCGTGTTACTGTTGCTGTTCGCTCTCGAGGCCGTCGTCACCGCGTTCGACGCGATGATGTTCCACATGGCGCCGGTCGTGATGGGCACCGCCGTCGCAGTACAGGCCTTGGCGCTTGTCGGGCTATGGCACAAGGGCAAGATCCCGAAGCTGACAGGACCTGAGGAGACCGGACATCCGAAGACGCACGCAGGCATGCCTCACAGCGAGGAACTTGCGCACATCGACGAGCACATAAAGAGGATGATCGATGGCGAATCGTCGACGCATGATGTCATGAGGACCAGGCCCAAGCGTCCTGCGCCCGATCTGACGATACCGACGATAAAGCCCCATCTCGAGTTCATGAAACGTCTGCAGAAGGAGACCAAGAAGGCAGTGACACCTGAAGCGGCCTACACCGAATCGAAGAAGGCCAAAGATCTGGGCCTGATCAAGAGGACACTTGCCAACGTGTATCGCCGCGAGCAATACCAGGACAAAGCAGACCTTGAGGAGATCCGCACGAGACTTGCGAGATTGAGGAGGAGGCTGAACAAATGAGATGGCCGATGATCCTCGCGCTGTTCCTGCTTGTCGCGTGCACTCCTCCGCCGACGCTTAACGACAGGCTGCCTGTCGAAGGCAACGAACCCTTCCTCATCGATCGCGGCGACCAACAAGGCATTCTGCTGCTGCATGGACTGACAGCCACCCCATGGGAAGTCAAACCGCTCGCCGAATACCTTGCCAACCAGAATGTCACTGTCATGGCACCTCTGCTGCCAGGCCACGGCACCACGATGGCTGATCTTGACAAGGCGACCTGGCAGGAGTGGTATCTGGCCGCGAACGCAAGTCTCGCCGACCTGAAGAAGAAGACCAAGCGAGTCTATGTCGGAGGCATCTCCACCGGCGCGGACATCGCGATACTGTTGGCCAGCGAGAACGATATCGATGGCCTTGTCGTCATCGCTCCTCCCATAGAGTTCCGCGATTGGCGCGCCAAGTTCGTCGGTGTCTACCAATACCTGCTGCCCTATGTCGAGCATGATGTCATCGGTCCGGAGATCGGGCATTACTATGTCATGAATCCTTCCCATGGCGTCGCCGAGTTGGTGAAGATGATAGGGAAAGTGAAGACATCTTTGCCGCGCGTTAGCACCCCCACGCTGATACTGCAATCGATCAACGACAAGACGATCAACCCGACGAGCGCGAACTTCGTCTTCCAGAACCTTGGCTCGAAACAGAAAGAGCTGCGGCTCTATGGCAACGCGAGCCATATACTAGTGCAGGAGAAGGACGCACCGGACATAATATTCTATTCTGTCGGCGAGTTCCTGGCTAAGAACTGAACCGACATCGATAGGTCAGACAGAACCCGTGAAAGAATGATACTCTATGCGTGTCCGATCTTTGTGAGATGCTCCTTCTGCAGCAGCATCATGTAGACCAGCAACGAGACTATGATCAGCTCGAAGAACCCGTTGATGTAGACGTTATCAAGCGGTATGAGCCCTGCCGCTCGAAGCACCGTAGTTATGGCTTCGAGTATGTAGACGCAAATCACGCTGAAAAGCACATACCACGGCTGCATGAATATGTCAGGTCGGGTCGGTTTTGTGCGGAACAACTTGATGAAAAGCACCACGATGATCGTCACAAGCGCAAGGTTGTAGTACGGAGCGACCAGAGTGAGCGCTTCGGATAGCATTGTCATCGCAGCCACCCTCTATTCACCTGTAACTGTATCAGAAGAGCAGAAATCAGGAATCCAAGGATGCCCGTCACCAGAACGTGCACTATGAATGACCACACGCCGGCGTAAGGCAGCACTCCGAATGTCCGCAGACCGCCTATTATCTGGCCTGCGATAAGGAGAAGGATGCCGAGGATCATAGGACGCCAGGCGCGCAGTGTCGCATTCCTGCTCGAACGGAGCATGGACATGCAGATGAACCCTGCGATTATTGCGAGAAAGCCTGCCGCTAGCTGGGCGATTCCATATACCCAATCATATACAGTAAGCAAGCGTACACCTCTTTCCTGGTATTAAAACACGGACGCTTAGTATTTAAAGGTTTCCTGGCTCACAAAAGCAAAACCACGCACCCGCTGACTATTCCGATCAGGACGCCGATCGTGACTTCTGCAGGAGTGTGGCCCAGAGAATAATGCAGGGGCTTGACCTTCAGCTTGGTCATTGATATTATCCTGTTGAGCAGCTTGCCTTCCTCACCAGCCGTCCTTCTGACACCGAGTGCGTCCCTTATGACGATGGCCGCGAGCACTGCGCAAAGCACGAAGAGGTTGCTGATGCCTTCTGTCAATCCGACTGCGACCACAAGCGCGGTCACGATGGCTGAGTGCGAACTCGGCATGCCTCCTGTGACGAAAAGGTCTGCGAGGTAGAATTTTTGTTTGTGCACGAACAGCAGCAAGAGTATCTTGAGTCCTTGCGATAGGACGAGGGCCATGAAGACCGCCGAAAGCACTATGGGAAGTTGCATGATTTCACCTCTTTCTTTCGTCTTGGTTCAAGAAGCAGCTTTGCATAATAAACCTTACGCCAGGCCGACAAGGGTCACTCCAACGAGCACCATGAAAATGCCCGCCCATTTCAGTACCGTCATCCTTTCCTTCAGCAATACGACCGCCCATATCGAGACGAAGACGTATCCGACGGCTACCAGCGGATAAAGTATTGACAGGTCCCCTCCTCGCAGCGCAGGGACGAATAGTACCTGAGAGATCCCATATACGCAGATTCCTGCGACCAACTTGACGTTCGTGGCTGCCGCGAATAACGATTTTACGATGCCTCCTTGACGATGGAGCGTCGCCGTGCCTTTCTTGATCAGGATCGGACCGAAAGATCCTACGAAACATGCGACGACGACAAGAGCCACTGCCCACAGCTCGACCATCACGGCACCTCGGGATATTCAAGCACTTCCGAGTTCCTGCTCGCGTATCCGATGATTGATATCCCTAGCATGATGACGCAAACGCCCACGATCTTCAGCATTCCTATTTCTTCGCCGAACACCAGATATGATGCCAAAGTCACCCACAGATAACTTGTCGCCAGGAAAGGGGTGAGGACCGAGACCTCGCCGCCCTTGAAGCTCAATATCATCAGCACAGCGCCGATTCCGTAGCAGACCATTCCGGCAAGCAGGGGCCAGTTGGTGACTATCTCAGGCAGCCTTGCCGAGGCGGTCTTGTAGAACACCTGGGCTGCTGAAGTGAATATTGTCGTGAGAAGTATCAGTCCTATCGCCCACAGCCGCGTCCTTTCTTGCATGGTCGCACATTCAGGCCGTCGTTCTTAAGTCTTGCGGCCGTGTCGTTACTCCCTGAACACACCGAGTATTTTTAAACCGAACTACCGTATCTTTTCCCATGAGGCGCCACATACCCAACCTACTCAGCATAAGTAGGATGCTGCTCACAGTGATCCTTTATCCTGTGATCATCAGCGGAGACAGGACGCTCTTCCTGACGCTTTTCTTGATCGCTGGACTGACCGACGCGATCGACGGCTACCTTGCGCGCAAGTGGAAGGTCCAGAGCAAACTTGGCGCGAGGCTTGATTCGATCGCGGACTATGCTTTCATGGGAAGCGTTCCGATATGGATCGTCCTTGGGACGCCTGCATCGATCGTCCAGCAGTACTACCTGCCGTTCATCATTCTGGCTGTCGTGAGCGCGCTCTATCTCATCGTGCGTATCAACGCGCCCGCGACTTTCTATCATCTTCACAGCGCGAAGCTTGCCAGCGCGTCGATCTACATCTGCGCAATCATCATCTTCATGGGATACGGTAGACAATGGACCATATGGCTGCCCACGTCGCTAGTGATCCTTGCCGAGATCGAGGAGCTCGCGACGATCGCAGGCATCAACCAGTTGCCCAGGAGGCGGCCATGAGCGGCTTCATCGCTGTGGACCTGTTGTATCTGCTGCTGCCTGCCGCTGTCGCCAACATGGCTCCTGTGCTTGTGCGCAAGTGGAATTTGCTCAATTTCCTCGACACTCCTTTGGATGGAGGGCTGATGGTAGGTAGCAAGCCACTTCTTGGCACACACAAGACCCTGCGCGGGCTGGTGAGCGGAATAATAGCCGGCGTCTGCGTGACCGGTTTACAATCCCTTCTTTCACCGACGCGCTTCGACCTTGTGAACTATCCTGATGTGTGGCTTATCCTCGGCATACTGCTGGGAGCAGGCGCCTTGATCGGCGACGCGATCAAGAGTTTCTTCAAGCGCCGCGTGGGCGTCATAGAGGGCTCTCCCTGGGTTCCTTTCGACCAGGTCGATTTCGGGATCGGCGCGATCATCTTCATACTTCCGATCCTATGGCTTGGCTGGCCTCTTTCTGTCACGGCCATTGCCTCGCTTGCCCTCGGCCACATTCTTATCGTACGCCTGGGTCACGCACTTGGTTGGAGGAAGGAGAAGTGGTGAAGCGCGACATCTCCCTCAAGCACGAGCTTTTGCGCAAGATTTTCCACGTCGGCGCCGGCGTCGGGTTCTTCGTGGTCGCGCTTTTCATCGAGAGCGTCTTCGGGATGTCGATGCTGTTGACGACGATCTTCGCCGCCCTGCTTGTCTCTTTGATATCAGACCACATGCGCATCGAATGGGGCTGGAAAACGCACATCTTCTCATTCATGCAGCGCGCCCGCGAAATCGGCAGGCTTCATGCCACAACTTACACGTTCATCGGCGCTTTGCTCGCCTTCCTGTTCTTCGACCGCGACATCGCGTATGCATCTATAGCGATGTTCTTCCTTGGCGACGCCGCTGCCGCGATATTTGGCAGGCTCTGGGGGAGGCACAAACTAATCGGTAAAAAATCGATGCTTGGGACATCATCCATGCTACTCCTGAGCCTCGTCGCCGGATGGGCGATAACCGGCTCGTTCTTGTTGGCACTGATCATGGCCATCGTCGCCACGCTTGTCGAAGCGCTATCTGAGAAGATGGATGACAGCTTCTTGATAATCCTGTTCGCCGGAGTCGTCGGACAGCTTCTCAGGACAGCATTGCCGTGAAAGCGACGATAGACGCCACAGCGAACCATGAGGAATAGTGCAAGGACCGCTTCCAATCCGCGTCGACAATGCACAAAGATCCTATCGCTACGCCGTACATCAACATAAGCGACGCGATGATGGCGAAATTAGCTGATGAGACGACCAAGGCGATCGCTAAGAATGCCATTGTTGCTGGCGTGGGCAATTGTTTCTTTGCGTGCGTGTCACGCAGCGCAAATATGCCGCCCACGAGAAGAGCGATGACCGCGGCGATCCATTGCTGCAAATACTGCGCCACGAAGAAGAAACAGGACAATGCCAACAGGATCGTCGCGACAAGCCTGACGTTCAATTGTTCTTTCATCTCGGTCTTCGCCAGCGTGCCGATGTACGCTCCGACAGGCGGACCTATGCATACTACCGCGGCCGAGATGTACTGTCCTATTGCCACGCAGAATGACCCCACTGAACCAACAGATCAACACCCAATTTATCGACCTCTAACGGCTGGTCGCAGGCGCCATAGCAGCTTCCGGCCCAGATGATTATCACAGCCCCTGTCTTTTCGTGGATGACGTCGGCGATCTCATTCGCCATAGGCTTCAGGCCGTCTGGAAGCTGCACGCAGACGCTTTTCGCGTTCTCTCGTTTGATGCGGCTGACGACGTTCTCCAGCTCAAGGTTGTATTCCATGACGGAAGCCATAGCTGACTGCCTTTATATATGTTGCCAGACGATGACGGATGATTCGGGCCCTTCTCTAAGGAAATCTTTATAAGTCGCCCAAGTGCAGCGAGATGCACGGCACATAGCATATGCGCACGATCAAACATCAATAAACATATGCCCTCGTAGCTCAGCCGGTAGAGCGTGTGGCTGTTAAATATCAAAAATACAGCAACCACAAGGTCCGCAGTTCGAGTCTGCGCGAGGGCGGCCTGGACCCAAACTGCGGACTTAGCGAACCGCAGACGCCTAAACAGGACGGTTGGACTGTAGCGACAATATCGTTACGAGTTTCTAGCTGATGCCATTTGCACGAAATCACCTAAATTCTTAATAATTCACTTGCCGTGTTGCATAACTCGTTCGAAGTTTTGACTGTGTGATGTGATTTATGTTTCTCCGTAGCGTTTGAGTCGTTGGTATGCCCAGACTTTGCATGC
>JAGVQG010000039.1 GCA_020051845.1 archaeon
GAAACGCAGCAAAAATAGGCGCACCCAAAAGATACATCGGAAAACGAGCAGTAGTAATCATCCTAGAGAACTAGACTAATTGTGCAACACTGCAATTCTAATATATATAGCTTACTATTTCTTTTCAATAGGGCCATTGTCGAACTTATTCAGCCCTAGCTGCCCTTTCCTCTTGCCTTCAGGCACTGGAACAGGCACGTCCTCACCAACTGCCTTCTTGATATTATAGGCGACCCCTTTTCCGAGAAGTTGCGAAAATGAAGATAAGTCTGCCTTCTTTACATCGCCAATGGTCTTGATTCCTGACTTGAACATCATCCTCGCCCGCACGCGACCGACACCTTCTATCTGCAACAATGCAAGGAGTTCCTCTTTCACGCCGTACTTCAACCTGAACTTGACGCGGTTGAAATCCTTGATGACCGTCTTGTGGCCGACAAGACCGGCCAGTTCAGAAGTCGCGTAGAGCAACCACTCCGCCTCCTGGAGCTTGTTGTGCAGTTCACCGGGTGTTGCGTTGAAGCTCTCAAGGATGAAGTCCTCTGTCTTCTCATCCATCCATTCATCCAGCATCTTCGCCGTTTTCACGGCGCCCAAAAACTCGTCGAATTCAGGGTCGTACAAAGTCGGTTCGTCCTCGAGCAAGGCATGGCCTTCCTCGGTTAGGACCTGCTGGTACTTCTCCCATTCCTTGACTCCGACGCGGAGCACAGGCCGCATCTCGAGACGGTTGCATAGCAGGTGCAGGATGGCATAGGGCCGGATGGTCTCTTTCTTGGTCGATCTCTCGATTCCGACGATGAGTTGGTGCGCTGTCAACGGGTCGAGGTAGAGCTGCGCGACACGGCTGCCTATCAAAGTCGGAGTGTAATCGCCTTCCACCAAAGCGCTAGCAGAGACAAAACCACCGTCAGTGCCGCCCTCGATGAACTTCCACTCCTGCAACAAAGCCACCATCTTGTCAAGGATGGCCTCAAGGCGGTGCATGTCCTTGTACTGGTAAGCCCAGAACGTCCGCGAGAAGAACTCCACAAGATCATCACGGGTCTTGACGAGCCTTGTCGCGATCAAAGACAGCACGTAGGTGCGAAGGACAGGCTCGACAGCGAGCTTGCTGTAGATGTCTTCGGGTTCGCCGTTCACGTAGCGCTCGACGAGATCGCGTGCCTCCATGTCGTTGTCGGCGACGAGTATCGCCTCGCCGTATTTATCGAAGCTAGGACGGCCTGCGCGGCCGGCCATCTGCAAGTAATCAAGCACAGGGATGAACCCCATGCCGTGTTGGCCGTAACGCTTGACATCCCGGATGACTGCGCGGAAAGCAGGAAGGTCCAATCCATAGGCCAAAGTCGGCGTGCAGCAGATCACCCTTACCTTGCCTGCCCTGAACTGCTCCTCGATGATATCCTTCTGCCTAGAATCAAGGCCTGCGTGATGGAAAGCGACGCCTTTCCGGATTATGCATGCCAGGCGCTCGCACTGTTTCGTCGGCTTTGAAAGCGCCGATAGCACATCCTCTGCGACGGACGACATCTCGGGGACGGGTTGGAGGCTCTTCGCGATATCATCCGCTTGCCGCTCAGCACCCTTCTTTGTCCCGACGAAGACCAAGATCTGTTTGTTCTTCTTGAACGTGTCAAGGACTATGTTGACAACACTATCGGCGGTCTTGCGTTCTATGACTAGTTCGCTCATAATGCCTGGCAGAACCTTCCACTATTTATGTCGAATGGGGCGCTGTCCAGTGGAATATGCTCCAATCAACTGCACGCAGCTTCGCATCTTGACACGCAAGGAGCGGTGTTCTTGTTCTCGCACTGCTCCTTACAAAGGCCGATGAGGTTGGCTGAGCACTCGGACGAGGACAAGTCGCAATTGTCGCGGCAATACACAGGGAAGATCAACGGGTCGCAACGCTCGCGGCAATCGGTGCCGCCAAGGGAGCATCCCTCGGTTACCTCGTTGATACATGTGGTCTTGCACGAGTCGGATTGTGTCAAGCAGCTGTCAGGACACTTCTTCTTGCAGCCGTCAATGACCTTCTGTAATGTACCTGCCGGAAGCAGCTCCTCGAAGGTCTTTGCGACCGAGAAAACCTCCTTCCCACCGGTGACCGTCAATAAACCATTGCCCTTGCGCGCCGTGTCTGCGCCCGAAAGCAACGTGATAGTGCCCTGGGGCTTCAATATCACCGTGCCATTGGCGTCGTTCGCGGACTTCGCAAGATCAATCTCGAAGATGAGCAATAGCCGCGCATCCTTCTCGACGGTGAACGACTTGCTCACTTGCAGGTATTCATAGGGCACGGAGTAAGAAATCAACCTGTCGCTGAAAGCATCACCGCTCGTCGACAATTGCAGACGCACGGACTTGTATTCCTGCGCAGGAACTTCGCCGAGGCCAAGCTCGAATGAGTCGTCGCCCAATGCCTTGATGTTAGGGTAGGTCTTTGTGGTGGTGACAGGGATGAAACTTCCGCTCTTGTTGCCCAACTCCAACTCGACACGACGGAAAGTCAGGTTCAATGACTGGAAGTTCTCCAGAGCGTCAGCGTTCTTGATCTTGATCGCGACGACCATCGCACCCATCGGCTTCTCGTTAAGGATGACCTTCTGCTCGATTGGAGCTGTCTTTCCAGGGGCTGTCGTGTTATCAGGAGCAACCGCATCCTTGACAGTATCTACCGTGTCCTTTGTGACGTTCGCTGTCTCGTTCTTCACAGCAGCAGGCCCGCCGCAGGCAGCCATCAACAACAAGACCATGACACCAAGAACCAGATAGTTTCTCATCAAGCACCTCGACATATGTTATGTATGGTGCGTGGTCGTGAAGAATAAATACCTTGTGGATACTATACATAGAATGAGCCCGCCGTGCGGTCAAACCTTTTTGCTCCTCTCGCAAAGGACCTGCAGTCCTTGCGCACGGAACTACGTTCCGTTGCGTCGCAAAAAGCTTTACCAAAATTGCTTCCTCTGAACCCTATAAGAATGAGCCCGCCGTGCGATCATTTCATTCACACACGCGGGTTCTAGTTCGCATAATGCATTGAGAAGGAGTGTGCTCACTATGAGCCCGCCGTGATTCGAACACGGGACCTCCGCCTTATCAGAGCGGCGCTACTACCAGGCTGAGCTACGGACTCGTTGTATGGTGAATCCAAGGTGTTGTTTTATAAAGGTTATGGTGGTCTTCCTGCGACTATGGAATGGACTAGAAAGCAGCTCGGGCAGCACAGGAAAGCGGCTGCGTTATTGGAGGGCATCAAGAACGAGGCGTTCTCGCGGGTGGCCGCGGCTCTTGAGAAAGGCACCAAAATAACGGAATACGATATCTGCCAATTCATACTCGAAGAGTTCGAGAAGAATGATCTGATGGTCGATGATCAACCGCCAATAGTCGCCTTCGGACCGAGCGCTGCCGACCCTCATTACGATTCCATGGCGAACGGCCAGCGCGTGATAGAACGCGGCAACGTATTGTTGATCGACATCTGGAGCAAGTTGAATGACCGCGATGCGCCGTTCGCAGATATAACCTGGATGGCATGGACAGGAGGAAAGATCCCTGCTGACGTGCAGAAGGCATTCGATGCCGTGCTGATCGCGCGCGACGCAGGACTGCGCTTCCTTGAGAAGAACATGTTCAGCGAGCTCAAATCATGCGAGGTCGACGATGTCGTGCGAGGATCATTGCGTGCACGCGGCCTTGACGCCGCGTTCCTCCACGGAACAGGACACCACCTCGACATCAACCACGTCCATGGACCAGGATATAATTTCAAGCAGAAAGACGAACGAGAACTCATCCCGTTGACAGGCGCGACGATCGAGCCAGGAGTATATTTCCCAGGCAAGTTCGGAATAAGATCCGAGTGTGACATCTTCCTGTCAGAGAGATCAATAGAGATAACCACTCCATTGCAGATGGATTGGGTGTTGTTGTAGTGGCTGTGTGGGGATAGGTTTATATTGTGTTATTTGGTCAGGCTTGTTGATAAAAGGTGATCCAATGGCACGAAAAAATGTGAGTCGTTTCAACATTCTTATCGTAGGACTCATGTTTGTCGTGGGAATATTCTTGCTCATCGCGTATGGTGACGTAACGGGCCAGGCGTCCAAGACGACTCAAGGAAAATGCGAGCCTTTCAAGACAGGCACCGACGAAAGGATGGGCTTCATCAGTGAATCATTCATATCAGACACGGCCACAATGACGTATGTCTGCAGTTCCAAGGGCATTGTCGCGAAGAAAGGAAAAGTCGAAAAGACAGGCGCTTCCATGCAGACCAAGACAAGTGTCAAGGGAGCTGTCGCTTATTGCGTAGAAGGTGAAGAAAAGACGAGTGTGTTCACGGTCGCCGCGCCATACTGCAGTGGGAATAAGTGTTTCACATACCAGTGCGGCAAAGGATTGAAGCAAGTGGCAGCTGCGCCAGGCACAGTGGATCCTGCTGTCTACGCCAAAGCGATAACGCCTAGTGAAGCAGAACCTTTCTTTCTGTCCATCTCTACAGGAAAGAAACCCGACTGTGAGATTTGCGAGCAGGATGATGAGTGTATGCAAGGCATGACTTGCCCGCAAGGAAAATGCGTGCCTGAATCGGTGGATACCAAGTTGAAATTGATGGAATGTGGCGATCTGCTTTACGTGTGTAGTAATAAGGGTG
Organism: archaeon; assembly: GCA_020051845.1. Classification (GTDB taxonomy): domain Archaea; phylum Nanobdellota; class Nanobdellia; order Woesearchaeales; family ARS49; genus JAGVQG01. Next base: position 4,670 of record JAGVQG010000039.1, read on the forward strand.
TATTGTCTTTGCACGCAGGCGACTGTGATTCCACGTATCAACAGTGCAACGTTCCTACGGGTAAGTGCATCGACGATCCAAAGAAGCCTGATTGCGCGCGTTGTGGTTCTAGCAAAGCGTGCCTGTCGGATTACTGTCAATTATCTGTTGCGCAAGGGACAGAACCCACGAAGCTCGTTGATCACAATAATGATGAGGTCAGTGGAGGATTCTGCTATAAATGGGATAATTTCAAAGAATGCCAGGCGCAAAGAGATGCCAAGGGCCAGGACTGGTGCGGCACTGTGACTGTATGTTCTGGTCTTTTGCCTAGCGCGCAGGGAGTGATAGCTTGTTGGTGCCCTGATCCGAACACCCCTGGCGCATTATCATCCAGCAGTGCGGGTTGCGTCAACAATAAATGTGGAGGCGTTACCAATTATCCGACCACTAGTGATGGCCCTATTCCTGAAGAACAGAAGATGAATCTTTGCAACACGTGCGATACTGATGCCGATTGCGTCGTCCAAGGAGAGAAATGCCTCAAGACATCGACCGTGAATAGTGATGGCAAGATCGGCGTTTGCGCCATGGAGGATCTCGCAATGGTCTGCAAGAACGAGCGCGACACGAAAACTAAGAACTGGTGCGGTGATGCGCCTGTGTGCATAGCATCGACCACCACGTTGGGAGCGTCAACGTTGATGACATTCGCCAAGGTTGCGTGCTATTGCACAGAAGGGCCGCTGGCCGGACTGTATTCCGGCTGCGACTGGACGACCAACACGTGCGTAGATTCATCCGCGACAGCGGGAAAAGCCTTCTGTGAAACTTGCGAAAAAGACGGCGACTGCATGTATGGCACGTGCACGACATTCGTCTCCGGAAAGAAGATGTGCACGAACACGCTGTCGAACTATTGCCCTGCTTCAGGCTGCAAGGTAGTCGAATTCTGCAACGATCAGTTCCAATGCTCGTCTGCACCAACAACGACGTGCGCCGGTCCAGGCACATTCTCCGAGTGTGGTTGGGTGAGTTATGGTGAGGGGTGTGCGACGAACTGCGGTAAATGCCCAAATGAAGACAGCAAGGACATCAATATTTACACGGGCTGTTACAACAACCAATGCAAGAAACCACACTCGAGCACCACAGTCGACCAGAGTTCGGGTCTGATTAAAATGACATCGGCCACTGAGATGATGAACCAGCCGCCGTTCGACAAAACAACGGCATGCACGTATTACTCGAATTGGTACACGAAGACGGGGTTCGTCTCAGACTACCGTAGCGGGAAATACTTCTGCGTGAAGTGAAGCCTGTAGTGGATAGCTGATAAGAACAAACAAGAGCGTAGAAATATCAGGATCTAGGCCGTCTCCATGCATGCCTGTTATTGGTCTTGCGATGGAAATTGTTCTGCCTTGGACGCGGGCCTTCGCTCCTGCCGCTGCTTTCCTGGCCTGCAGGGCGTTCGCCTTCTGATCGTTGGTGGTGTTGTGGTGGTCCGCTGCGCTTTTGATAATGACCTGCAGGGCGTTCGCCTTCTGATCGTTGGCGATGCTGCGGTGGTCCGTCCCTTTCCTGTCTTGGCCCACCCACGTGGAATCCTGTCCTATAGTCACGACCCTCGTTGCTGCGCGGGCGATTATCGAACCTTCGGCGTCCCTGCTGGCGGAAGCCGCCGCCACCCTGGCTTCCTGACGAGAGGCGCGGTGTCATGACGCGTTCGAATTCAGGCAACTGCCGTTTGCTCATCACATGGCCAAGACGCATTATCGGTTTGATGAGGTCCCTGTCCTTCTCCGAAAGGAGCGTGACAGCGTCGCCCTCGGCGCCGGCTCTCGCAGTACGGCCGATCCTATGCGTGTAATCCTCAGATACATTAGGAAGGTCGAAATTGTATACGTGGGTGATGTCACGGATGTGCAAACCCCTTGCGGCGACGTCCGTGGCCACAAGAACCGCAGTGTCCTTGTTGTGCAACGCGCGTATCGCCGCGTCGCGCTTGTTCTGCGACAATCCACCGTGTATCGCCATGGCATCGACGCCGTTCTTGTTCAATTGACGCACGACCTTGTCGACGATGTGGCGCTTTCCGCAGAAAACCAAGGCCATGCCAGGAGTCTCATGCTTGAGCAGATGCAACAACAACGAGAACTTGTCATCCTGCTTCACTTCGTAGAACGCTTCTCGAAGCTTGCTCTTGTCGACGTGGGCGACAGTGTCGATGAATATCGGTGAGCGCATGAAGCGCTGCACCAACTGCCTCACAGGACCGGGCATGGTCGCGCTGAAAAGCAAAGTCTGCCTTTGAGAGGGAATGGCTTTGAGGATCTTTTCGATGTCACGGATGAAACCCATGTCGAACATCCTGTCCGCCTCGTCCAGCACCAGGAAACGGACGTTCTTGAGATTTGCCGCTCCCTGTTGCATCAGATCAAGCAACCTGCCAGGACAGGCGACTATGACATTCGCGCTTCTCAGCGCCACGATCTGCGGATTCATCCCGACTCCGCCATAGACAGTCGCGACCTTGATCTGCAAGTGGCGTCCGAACCTTGACAGCGAGTCTGCGACTTGCACGCAAAGCTCGCGTGTAGGCGTGATGACGAGCATCTGCACGCCAGGACCCTTGATCTTGCCAAGCACAGGCAGCCCGAAAGCAGCTGTTTTACCTGAGCCGGTCTCTGACTGGCCCACCACATCCTTTCCTTCCATAATCAAAGGAATGGCTTTCTCCTGGATTGCCGTAGGCTTGTCGTAATGCAGCTCCTTGACTGCTTGCGTGACAGGCAGCGGCAGGTTGAATTTTTCGAATGACATTTTTCCTCCGACTAATCGATTCTTGGTGACAAGAAGAGTAGTATATCAATCGCTGCACTATTACCCTTTATAAAGGTTCGGGTATGGTGCCTATCTGTGGAGAATGACTTGTTATTCGGGTAATCGTTCATTGTTGCCAAAGGTCGGGATATGATCGCCTGATGATAACCGGGTTCAGCGCAGAAGTCGCGCATATCCTTTGACGTTCTTGATGTGATATGCCGATATTATCTTGTCCCTTCCGCCCTTCGAAAGCGCCAACCTGTTCATGAACTTCGTCGATTTGTCGAATTGCGCATCGATGAATTCCGAATGCACCTTCTTCCATCCTTTCGGGTGTTCTTTCATGAATCTCACCCATCGGTCTATCTCTTCGCTCATGACAGCCTCAGCACGCGAATCATCTGTTTGATCTTGTCGATCTCTTTCTCGTCAATCATCTCAGGATACACCTTGCGCAGATGCTCGGCATCCTTCAGATCCTTATCCGACTTCAAATATTCTTCTTTGAATGCCACATTCATGTCGATACTGCTGAACCATATGTCAAGACCTGTCAAAGGCAGCTTCAACCGTGTCTTCAGTTGGTATTCATCGAGCTTGTCCTTCGCGAACTTGATCTCCATCTCGGGCAACGGCTTGTCCCTCCACGTGTACCTCACCGACAGGTTGTCAGTCAAGTAACTGTGGACCTCGGCGGGATCATCGGATTGCATGCAGACGAACCCTTCGGAATCCAGGTCATCATGAAGCTTTGTGAACGACTCAATCGATAATTTCGGGATTATCATGTCGATATCCTCAGTCGCCCTGCTTCTTCCTGAACTGATCGCCACGAAACCCGAGACGATGATGTAGTCACAGCGCTTCTGGACAATGGTGCAGAATGTCTCGGCGAATTCATCAAGGATGTTACGGTCTCCTGTGGCTCTCATGCTGTATAGTGAGTTCCTTAAGGTTATAATAATTTCTGCGAAGACCGGTCCGGCACTTTCGGATAATTGCGCGGGCGGGATCAGGTCTGTTATTTGGTAATCCTTTCAGCTTTATAGAAACCGTAGGCAGGCGCTGTTTGTTGAGTGAACGAGCTTGTGTCCTTTAGGGCCAGTATCCAGACCACTTCCTTGTCAGGCGTTATTTCAATGATCTTCCTCGTCCCTGTAATCAAGGTGTTGCCGTTCGGAAGCCTGTTCACATCCCTTGCAGGCCACAACGGTTGTGCGATCGTGTATTCCCAGACTATCTTCTCATCATTGTCTATCTCAATCGCTTTGTTAGGCGTAGCATGATCCGCGAACAAGATGTTTCCGTTCGGAAGAATGGCAGGATCGTGCTGTTTGGTCATCATCCCCTTGCCGATAGTCTTGACGACTTTCCCGTCTGGGCTAACTTCTGCAAGCAGGTTGAAATTCCTCAAGCTAACAAGCGTATCGCCATTACTCATCCTTGAAACAGCATTCGTATGGCTCCAGCCTTCAATTGAGATGCTTCTGTACTCCGCAGTATCGAAATAACTCTTAGCGTACCAAGACCATACAACTTCACCTTCAGGATTGATCTCTTGTACTTGCGGATCACTTATTTTATCATTTCTGCCGAAAGCGAACAACGTGTTTCCGTTAGGCAGCCTGTCAGCGTCATGGGAGATCTTCGTCGTCTTGTAGGACCAGACGACTTTCCCATCCCTGTCGATCTCATACACGCCATTGCCGGGCAGAACGAAAAGGATATTGTTGTTAGGCAAACGCTCAACATCAAATCCAGGATTGGTGTATGTCCTCAGTGCCTGTGGGACATAATACTGCCAAATAACCTCTCCACGCATGTTGACCTCTACAATCCTGGGCTTCGTGCTATCATGGTTGTCCGGGAACAACGTCGTCCCGTCCATCGCTTTTTCGGAATCGTATTTTTCCAATACAAAAGCGGGATCGACCGTGCCTTTCTGCATCGGTTTCTCGACAGGAGTGGTGGTCTTGTTGGAAACATTGCTTTCAACAGGAGCCGCATTGACCGGCGGAGTCACATCGGCTGGTGGAGTATCATTCGCGGGCGGCGTGACGATTGCTGCAGGGATGTCCGCTTCTTCATTTATAGGACTCTCAGGGACTTTCTCAGTGGCGCAACCAGTGACAAGAACAACCAGAACCAGCATCAAGATGACCTTTTTCATGTTTTGACCTCTTATGAATATAGTATAGAAATGATGAGACCACTACTTAAAGACTTCTCAGATTATACTGTGCAGAGTTGTCGTAGGTGTATGATGAATTTATGAGCGTTCGCGACACTTTGTTCAGCAGGTGGTCGATTGGATTGTGGCATCCTCTTGTATGTGAATATGGTGCGCTTCTCGCGTTCCTTTGAGAGAATACCTAGGAGAGTATCCGCTTGCAACATCATCTCTTGATAGATCCGCAGAAGATCGTTGTCCACCACGCCGCTTTTGACGAGTGTTTTGAACTCCTCGAAAACTTTCCTGTGTTCTTCTGGAGGAGATGTGTCGGTGCCTTTCATGTGAAGATATGATTTTGTTGCGAAGAATATCGCGTAATATGAATGTGCGATCACGGCGCTGTAGAACGTCATCGGTTCGGTGATCCTGAAAGTATCGCGCTGAATATCTGGCTTGTCAGAAATCTGTAGTATGATGCGTGTCAGTTGGTGTTCGTTGGCGGCTCGTTCAAGGAACAAGTTTGCTGTTGAATCCATGTTCGGCCCTCCGCACGATGCCATAGAAAATCGCGGGGTTGTGCACTGCCAAATGTCTCTCAACGATCTGCTTGCCGACATTCTGATCCTTCGTGGCAAGCATATGTATCATCTCTTTTTCCGTGATTACTTGGATGTGCAAAGGCACAGGCGAATACTCAGTATCATGCGCGAGGTGACCTTGCAATTTGTTGAAGTCAACGCCGGGTGGTACGAACACAGCGACATCCACATCAGAATCAGCGCGTTGCTTGCCTCGGGCATAGGATCCAAATACGACCAAGGAGAACAAAGCAGTGTGTTTCTCGACAGCCACGCGCAATTCCTCGAGCGCGAGCCGGGCGGGTTTTGGCAGTGATTGAACCGCAGCCAGACCGATGTAGTAGGCGACGACATCATCCTGCAACCTCAGTGTGAATTGTTTGAGTCTGCCGAGAGTTGTTTCTTTGACCAATCCTTCCGAGCGCAAGCGTTTCAGTGTTCTCTGAACGGTGTTGTGGCTATTCTGCTTTGAAACCCTCATCACGTCGGTGAAGAACCATTGCTTGAATGGATTGGTCAGCAGTGCCTTGAATACGTCCAGTTCGGTGTCAGTCAGCATACAAATACCCTCTAGTTGGTAATTATGTACCAAATAAGGGGTATTATATAAGCTTGTTGTCATCCAGCCCTGTTCTTCCATGAGATTGTGCATCCTCGAGACCTTTTGAATACGCGAAATCGTAAAGGTCATCAAAATAACTGTTCAATGACATTGACAGACAGTGCCTCAGCGTCATCTTAATCTCCTTGGACTTTGCGTTATTGATGGCTATCACTTCATTGATGACATTATCAAGGATAACCTTGAGGTGCTTCTCTTTGTCGATGCTCTCGTTCCACTCACGCCAGAATCTCGTCGGTGTCTCTTCCATCAAATCCACAAAGAAATCGTTGATATTATTCCTTACGCGCAGATGTCCGGTGGGTTGTGTGAACTTACGGAAAAAGTCGGAAGATTTACGCCATCTAACTATGGCGTATGAAAAAGTACTAGACTCAATGGATCGAGGTCCGTGCGCAAGAAAGCCCGGGGCTTTTGCGTATGAAACCCGAAGGTTTCATTACGCCCTCGCGCAACGAGGGGCCGTTGAGTTCGGGTTTACCCATAGCTGGGACCTGAACCGGCGGTCCGGGATTGCGCGAAGGCGTTCTGGATTTTTTCGTCCGCCTAAGACGGTCCTGTGAACCGCAGGACGGAGCATAAAAGGTCGCTTTGCTTAGGAGACTAGTATGGCCCTAGACATACACGACTATAAACTGCGTTTGGAACAAGAGCTTCGATACCTTGAGAAGAGCAAGCTGAGCGAAGCCAACAAAGCGACGCTTCGGCGATTCCACGACGATTGCGTGGTGCAAGGCTTATCCAAGCCCCGTATCTGCAAGTTGATGGAAGTTGTGCGGCAGCAGGCAGGATGGCTGCGGGTCGATCTTGAGAAGGCAGGAATCGACGACATCAAGCATTTGGTGACACAGATTGAGAACAGGCCCTACACGCCTTGGACGAAGTCCACGCACAAGGTCATTTTGAAGAAGTTCTACAAGTGGCTTCGTGCTTTGGAGAATGGTGACTTCCCGCCGGAGGTCAGGTGGATCAAAACCGCACCGAAGGCCAAGGATATCAAGATGATAAACGACAAGGAACTCATCACGCCGGAAGAAATCCAGAAAGCCATCGACGTCTGCGATCACCCCCGAAGCAAGGCCTTCATCTCCGTCCTTACCGAAAGCGGTTGCCGCATAGGTGAAATAGGCACGCTGATGGTCAAAAACGTGACTTTCGACGAGCAAGGGGTAATTCTGACGGTCAACGGAAAGACAGGCTCCAGGCGCATAAGAATCGTCCAAAGCATGAGATACCTACGAGCATGGATGGACTGCCACCCCTTTAGAGACAACCTTGAAGCGGCCGTCTGGGTCAACATCGGCACTAACAACTACCGGAAACCCACCATGTACCCTACAATGTGCAAACTGATACGGGACGCCTTCCGCAAAGCAGGAGTACGAAAGCGAGTCAACCCGCACATCTTCCGCCACAGCAGAGCCAGCATCCTCGCCAACCACCTCACAGAATTCCAGATGAACCACTACTTCGGCTGGACACAAGGAAGCACGATGCCAAGCACATACGTGCACTTGACGGGAAAGGATTTGGATAAGGCCATACTTAAATTGAATGTTGATAGCGTACAGAAGCTAGATGCATCTGTTGAGGATTCAATCTCACACAAAACAACTAACATCATTCAGAGTGAAGCACCACCGCGATTACCTATGGAGGACATGCTTCGTGTGCTCCTCCAAGATGAACGTATAAAGAAGATATTGACTGAAGCAATGAACTTGTAGAGTTCCCTAGTAGGCCCGAATGTAGGGGAGAAGGATGTTATTTGAAGTCCTGTAGGACAAAGACCCAAGGATAATGGTGTGTTTTACTCCACAATTTACGTAACATTGATGCAAAAGGGATGGGTACGATTGCTCCCGCTAAAGCTATTGCTGCTGTAAGTGGTGGTGATTGCGACCCTGCCCATGCACCCGCACCACTTAAAACACCGGTAATACTCGAAGAAACTAATTCAGTTCTTTTACCATATGACTTCACCAATTCATTGAACTCATGTAAAAGATAATCATCTACCTTGATCTGGTCCGCTTTTGGATGTAGCTGAGCTCTTGAGATGCCGTGTTCTAGCCATGCTCTGAATTTCGCCGCTATTTTATCACGGCGAAAACTAATAACTTGATCTGTGGTGAGACTTGTTGGTAACAGAGGATTAATTTTCTTGCCGTGTTGCATAACTCGTTCGAAGTTTTGACTGTGTGATGTGATTTATGTTTCTCCGTAGCGTTTGAGTCGTTGGTATGCCCAGACTTTGCATGC
>JAGVQG010000026.1 GCA_020051845.1 archaeon
AAAGTCTGGGCATACCAACGACTCAAACGCTACGGAGAAACATAAATCACATCACACAGTCAAAACTTCGAACGAGTTATGCAACACGGCAATTTGAATGATAATAAAAGAATAATAGAAGAAGAATAAAAAAGAAAACAAAAAACAGCCTTATTCCTTGCTCTCGGTGGCCTTCTCGGCCGCTTTCTTGTCGGCCTTGACCTTGTCAGCCTTGTCGGTCTTGTTCTTCTCAGTGCCGACTTGCTTGATCACAGGCTTCGCTCTGCGCACCGTGAGAGGCAGGACGTCTGCCGCGAGCTCCTTCTTCGCGATCTCGATCGGGTTGTAGCCGATCTTCACGAGGTCCTCATCGGTCATCTTGACCATGAAGGGCGCTCCCATCGCTATCTGCAAGGCGCGCGAACCTATCATGCGCGCCAACTCATACTTTGTGAGGCGTTCCATAAGTTCACTCCAGCAGGGCGCGTAGCGTCTTCGCCACTCCTATCGCCATGCCAACCATCTCATCGATCTCCTCGACAGTCAACGGCGTCTCGCCACCCTTCTGCAGGGCCACGATCGTGCCGTCCTCTATCGTCGTTATCGTAAGCCTTGCCTCGGCCACCTTCTCCTCCTCTGTGAGGGGGTCGACGACCAGGTGCTTGCCTATCTTCCAGACAGTCACTGGAATCGGCTTGCACGCCAATTGCAGCTTCTTGTCCGTGTGCTTCTCGTAGTCGACCTTGCCGTTCTCCTTCTTGCCAGGATACTTCGAGACACCCAGAGCGGCCAACGCGCCAAGACCGGCCATGTCAAGAAGGTTGCCTGCGTCGTTCACGGGGATCACGTCCACCATGACGCTCCAGACAGACTCGCCTGCCTTGATGCACAAAGTCTTCTGCTCCAATGCCTTGGATTCGCGAATACCACGGTCGGTGATACGCGCCACCTCGATGCTCCAATCCGAAGGCGGACCGACCTCGAACTCGGGGTTCGACATCGGGATCAGCTCGGCGTTGACCATCAGGTTGCCCCTGTCAGGCGTGTCGTCGTAGGGCTTCTCGATCCCCATCTTCACGCCAGCGAGGATGTCGGTAGGACCGCAATGCACCCTCGCGCTGCCCTCGGCAGAGTTAGATACATTGTACTCGATCCATACCTTTCGGTAGTCGTCTTTCTTGCGTCCATCAAGCCTGATGTTCTTGTCAAGCCCCTGGATGATATGTTGTCGTAGTGATTCTGTCATTGTCATCACTCCATGTAGCGCGCCTTGAGCGCCTTCTTCTGGATCTCGTAGATCTTCTTCGCGACATGCCTGCCAAGCTCGAGCGCCTCCTTGAGATGCTCGCGCTTGACCTCGCCGTCCATCTGAAGCAGCGAGATCAACCCGCTGCCAGGAAGGACCGCGACAGGGATGTCCGCCACAGGGCGGTCCTTATCAGGGTTGTCCGAATAGTCGTTGTAGTGCTCTTCGTTGTAGTTCAGGTCAGCGACCACGCGGTCATCGACGAATCCCACGGCCACGGCGGCCACGAGATCCTTCATGTCGATGCCTGCATCAGCCAAAGCCATAGCGGCCGCTGTTATGCCTGCGCAACGCGTGCCAGCGTCGGTCTGCGAAAGCTCGACGAAAACATCGACCACCGCGTTGGGGAACGCGCTCAGGTCCACGACTGGACGCAGGGCGTTCTCCATGACCCTGCTGATCTCCTTGGCACGGCGGTTCTGTCCAGGACGGACACGATCGCCATGGCCTGAGAAAGGCATCATGTTGTAGTTGCAGCGCAAGACACCGCCACGGGGGTTCTGCATGAATTTAGGATGCATCTCCCTGGGGCCGTAGACCGCTGCTATCGCGGTCGTGTTGCCTATCTGGAACATGGCGCTACCGTCGGCCCTTGGAACCACACCTACCTTAGCAGTTATGGGACGCGTGTCGTCGATGGCGCGACCGTCGAATCTCTTGGTGTATGCCATTATCGAGCACCTCCTACCTGCTCATCGAGCCACTTCTTGATGGTCTGCGTGAGCCCTGACTTGTGGGCATTATCCTCGACCATCTTGATCGCGTTGACAGCGACGGTCTCCAATCCTGGTTCTCCATTGACCCAGATGACGCCGTTCTGACCGATGACTATCTCCGTCTTTGTCGCCTGCTGTATCATGCTAGACATCGTGCCTTCCCTGCCGATGATCCTTGGGACCTTCGCAGGATTGACCTGGATAAGGCGTCCGCCGATGAGCTTGCGCAAACCCTGGCCGCGCATGGTCGCGTCGATGAGCTTCTGGCTCGTCACATTCACGATCTTGCAGAATACGTAGTCACCAAGCGCGAAATACTGCGTAAGGTCGACACCACGACCGATGAAGTCGCTCGTGGCGTCCTTCACGTTCATAACTGCGCTATATGGACCCCTGAGGCCCAATCGCCAGCCTGAGAACATCACGTCGTTGACCTCGCCGACCACGACATCGCCGACCTTGGGGATGTACGGATCAGCGAGCGGGACGAGCTTGATGACCTTCCCCTCGACACTAACCAGTCCTATTTTTCCAGCGACGATACGGTCGCCGTCGCGGTAAGTTCCCTTTGTGGGCAGAAACGCCATGCCTGTGGCAAGCGTCTCGCCAGGGACCACCACGTCCTTGTCCTTCACTAACAGTTGATCTGTCATTTTATTTCTCCTACTCTTGTTTGAGTACCGTGAACGCCGCCTTGCCGTGCGTGGCGGCCATCAATGATTCCTGGAAGTCCACCGAAAGACCGCCGGGCACCTCGACCGTAGCTATGAGGTCGCCGTTGCCTGACCAATCCTCCTTGAGGAGCCTGCCAGTGCCTTTGATGATCTTGAGCGCTGCGCCGACGCAATTCACCGGCACCATCACGCGCAATGTATGAATCTCCTGCTTGAACGGAAGTATGGGACGCAATTGCTTGATCACATCCTGGAATTGGGCGTCGGCCGAGATGTTTATGTCGATCCTGACCTTGGCCTCGTTCATCGCCGCGTCGATCCTCGTGTTCGGATGCGGAGCGTGTGTCTTGGGGTCGACACCAGAACGGTGTATCATCTCTATGAGCCTCGCGCGGATCTGCGCACCCTCTGCCTCGCGCTGGTTCTTCGACTGAGGTATGTCGCCCTTCCTTAGGATCTCGTCGGCCACCTTCTCGAATTCATCGGTGTCGAAAGAACGTTTCAAGGCGCTCTCCGCCGCCTTCTCACCCTTCTTCGCGTCGGTGTAGACCTGCGGGAATCTGACCGCGTCACCCAAAGAAGCCTTGCCCTGACGGTAAAGAACGGCCTTTTCAGGGTCGATGACCAGCTCGAACTTCTGACCACCCTTCTGGTACCTTGCGACGATTATGTGATCTGCCATTACTTCTTCTTGGCGTCACGCAGCAACTTCTCAAGTTTCTCACGATTCACATGTTCGATGCGCTTCGTGGAAATAGGTATAGTCGCCGCGTCGACCCTCTCGACGTTGAAACTCTTATCGAGGACCTTGTTGAGCGCGAAAAGCGCCAGCTTCAGGCCGTCCTCCATGGTCATCTTCTCCGAGTACTCCTTGCCAAGGATCTCCTCGATCTCTGGCTCGGCCTCGCCGATGACTGTCGCCTTGAATTGGAAAAATATGCCTGTCGGATCGGTCTCGAACAACTTCGGCGTACCATCCTGATCGACACCCGCGACCAGCAATGAGACACCGAATGGCCTGAGACCGCCTGATTGGGTCGTGATCTGGCACAACGAACCGATGTCCTTGACGATCGCGACGATATCTATCGGCGCGTCATAGGTCACGCGGTGCTGCTGGGCCTTGAGCTGCGAGCGTTCGATAAGGACCCTGGCGTCGCTGAGGATGCCCGCGGCTGTCGCGCCGATGTGCGAGTCGATCTCGAAGATCTTCTCAACGCTTTCCGGCACGATGAGCTTGTCGACGATCCTCTTGTCGGCTGCCAGGACAATACCATCAGAACAGACTATACCGATCGCAGTAGAACCCTGCCTCACAGTCTTCTTGGCGTATTCCACCTGTAGAAGCCTGCCATCAGGACTGAACATTGTGATGGCCCTGTCATAGCCCATCATCTGGTGCTGCATCGGCTGCATTCCTTCTTCACGTACCATTGTGTTACCTGCCTAAGAGGCCAGGTAGCGTCCTTCTGCCTTGCGCATGATGCCCGAGGCACCGACACTGCGCACCACGACTGGTTGCGAATCAATCTGCCTGACCAGAGCCAACGACGCGCGCACATGGTGCAACTGATCGTGGCTCACACGCAGCAACCCCTTCTGTGTTGAAGGGTTGTACTTGTCCTGCAAGAAAAGCATACCTGCCTGGCCGGCGCCGAGCTCCCCGCAGACTGCGAGGTGCGAACGCCAGACGGCCTTGGACACTTCCGAGACGGCCTTTATTCTACTTTTGGAAAGAACTTGGAATGCTAAATAGCGCTTCTTCTCACGCCAACTCGGCAACACGGGCTTCACTCGTATCATTTTGGTAGTTTACACCCCAATAGAAGCATTCACTCTATCTCGCTTCGTCGTTCTCTACCAGACCCAAAAGGTCGAATTCATATATATAGGTTACTGTTCCAAGTCCATATCATTTATAAATGGGGCATCGCAGGCTGGTCGAGATGTATTATCAAGAACGCAACGGCCAGGCGATCTCGAAAGCATACAAAACACTGCAAACCTGGCGTTTGGAGAAAGAGGCGGAAAACATAAGGAAAGGCACGCCGAAGAAAGAACTCGGCGATGTCAGCCAGCGCTACGACTTCTTCCGAGACATAACACCCAACTTCAAGAGCGCTCTGCCAATCAATGCCCGGCAACGCCTGCAGGAGAACACCAAAAGAGCGGCGGACTCACTCGGCGATCCCGCGAAGACGAAAAGCGCGGAACTATGGTGCCACGCATACCTCACGGTCCTGACACCAGTGTTCGGCGTCTACATGCCGAGACAGATGCAGAAATACCAGGACTACATCAACAGGAAAGAAGGGAAGAAATGCATATTCACCTCAAACGTCAGCGAAACCCAAAAAGACAATACCTGGGAAGACGAGCACAGCAAGACAGGAAAGTTCGGAGTCATAGACATGACGCTACATGAGGACAAGCGGCTCACGTACGACGACAAATACGAAGCGATCATGGCGGATTCGCCGCTCGGAAAAGTGGCGAACCTCGACGACGCAGTGACCGAGATATTAGACACCTACTTCAAATGGCTGGACCACCCGCCGAACTTCGCGAAGTTCAGCGGATGGATCACTTACATGGCAGCGATGAACTTGGCGTCTGTTTTGCCGCCCGCCCTTGCGATGCAGCCACGACGGGAACTCGGCCAACCGAAGATCATAAACCACCCGCTCGGAAAAGACTTCAAGAAGAACTACACGTGGATTTGAGCGGAATAATTTTTCTATGATCACTTCTTGTTCGTGTTCACAAGCCTGCACTGCTTCTCGACGCACTGCGTCTGGAAGTTGCCAGCTATGCCCGTGCAGAAATCAGGGCACTGCTTCTCTGTGTTGACGTATTTCGCGTTTCCCACAAAACAATCGCCCGTTGATATCGAAGTGCCGCAGGCGCAGTCAGAATCCTGCTCACATGCAGTATAACTACCCGCATCAGCATTGCCTTTTGACGATGATTGAGAAGTAGAGCATGCGACAAGCAACAAGAACAGAATGCTGATTATCACTTTTTTCGGTTCTTCACCGATTTTGATGGAGATCAATTAACCCATTAAGCATGTATGCTGCTGTATGGAGCAGCATAAAGAGGTTTTTCGGTTCAAAGATTTG
>JAGVQG010000005.1 GCA_020051845.1 archaeon
CAAATCTTTGAACCGAAAAACCTCTTTATGCTGCTCCATACAGCAGCATACATGCTTAATGGGTTAATTGATCTCCATCAAAATCGGTGAAGAACCCAAGTTCTATTGTTTGAAGGTCTTGGATGAAACCAACTTCGCGGTTTGCGAAGCGTTGGGTCAGCAATGATATACGCTCAGCTGTCCATTCAAGAGCCGCTTTGCCAAGTCCAGTAGCAATATCCTCAATAGGGTTAGATGGGGTCGCCATACTCCTCAAGATAGCAAGCTATACTTAGGGGGTTGTTGTCCAGGACAATTGTGCTGCCGGGGAGAACCACGCAATTCTCGAAACGTACCTCCTCCCCAGTATATTTGTCGTGTACACGACTGCCTCCTTTTTGTATAACAAAGGCGCCTGCAGCATCATAGCCTAATGCCTGCAGAATCTTTAGCTTTGCCTCTCGCGGAATAGTTTGGAATGACACCAATTCCATATTATCAATAATGAACTACTTCTTTAAAAAGCTTTAGTTGTAATCTGTTTCCAGTTGATGGCGTGTAAGGCTTCCGTGCACAACGTCCCCATTCCGCAACCTTTTTAAACCCCCCCTTGAAAACCCTCTTCATCGCGAGATGTGGGAGCTAGCTTGCCTGAATCGCGCTGTGCGAACGCACCAATATATCGGAGGCTCAAAATGGGAATCTACAAGTACATGCGGGATGCCTGGAAGGACCCGCGCGGCAACATGGGGCCGCTATACAGGCAGTATTTGATGAAGTGGCGACGCGAACCGTCGACGTTGCGCATCGATTATCCTACTCGTCTTGATCGTGCCCGATCACTTGGCTACCGTGCCAAGCAGGGAATCTTCATTGTGCGCCAGCATGTCTTGCACAGGGCCCACCGCCGTCCTGACTGGGATGGTGGCAGGCACTCGAGCAACATGACGAGCGTGCTCAACCTGCAGTTGAACTTCCGCGCCATCGCCGAGCGTCGCGCGAACAAGGCATACCCGAATTGTGAGGTCCTCAACTCATACCTCGTCGGGAAGGACGGCAAGAGCATGTGGTATGAGGTCATCCTCGTCGATCGCGCTCATCCGGCCATATTGGCCGATCATATCCTCAAATGGGTGGGTTTGCCGGCGAACCGCCAGCGCGCGGCCCGTGGACTCACGTCGAGCCAGCGCAAGACGCGCGGCCTGCGCAACCGTGGTAAAGGAGCGGAGCATGTCCGCCCCAGCCAGCGCGCCAACTTGAGATGATTTTCAAGGTGCGATCATGAAGAAGAAACCGCAGAAGCATCCGCATTCCGAGGAAGATGTCGAGGAGAAGCCGAAGGAGAAGGAGCCTGATCTGGACCTGAAGGAATTCGAGCTCGACGACGAAGAGGAAGAGGATGTCTCCGAGGGCAGCAAGGAAACGACCGAGGAAGTGCCGGACGATTTCGAGTAGTGATTTCTTTTTATTCTTTTTTTGTTTTCTTATTGTTCCTTTATGACTTGTTTATAAACGCCTTCGTCATGTTTAGTTTATATACTATTTTTGAATACTGCTTTTTCTTCAGATGTCTATTTTCCGTGATTTTGGGTGGGTTCGTTCCATTTGTGATGGGGTTTAGACCACCATCATTAGTACCACTGCTAAGTAACGAAAAAGAGCAAAGCTTAAATAGTTGGGCACCATACTTTAGTCAAATACATTCATAATCGGGGGATTATACATGGCAAAGAGACTAGATGATGTGATTGCTGCAGAACATGCGGCTAATGATAGCATAGCGAATAAACTGCGTTCTTGGACAAGACGCGCGAAGATGGCTGTCGGCGCTGCCGCACTCGGACTCGCGATGTACGCCTCGCCAGCTATGGCTGCTACAACGGCTAATGACGACCAGGTCGACATAGCAGAAGGAACGACGCTAGATTTCAATCCAGTCGCCAACGACACAAGCACCACAGGCACCCCCGCCCTGCAGACCGTCGCCAACGACACTTATGTCACCGCAGTACGCATAAACGGCACGACCGCACGCCTCACAGCCGCCCCCGGCTCAGCAGGAAGGACATTCGCAATTGCGTACGATGAAAATGATGGGACCAACACAGGAGCCGCTGTCATACGCGGCACCATCAAGCCCCGATACGCGGCTGTCCAGGATGATTTCGGAATCGTCCAGGCAGGAACCAAGACGCGCAAGCGCCCTCTCGCAAACGATGCGGACGGCACGCACGCAGCTCTAACTGCGGTCAATGATTCGATCGGTGTCACCGCGATAATCGGCGGCAGCGAATTCGACTTGACGACCCCTGCGGACACATTGGCCAACGAAGGCCAGGCAGGTTTGCAGGTCGGCAGCTACGACGCGAACAACGTCGTCAGCCAAGACACTGGAATCTACAGCTATGATCTCAACTTCTCACCGAAGCAGAACCCTGGTTCTGACACGACTCCACTGGTCATGAACAAGCGCAGCACTGTTATCTTGAACCTCGACGGAGAGACGTACGACGCCAACGGCGACAACCGTGTCTATGATCAGGTTCAGATGCCCGCGGGCATCAACTGGACTACCATATTGGCATCGAACATGGACATAAATTCAGGCGCCCAGAGCGGCGTCTTCCCGATCAGCATGCGCATGCGCGACGCTGACTCGGTCACTGCGGCTCTCCGCGGTGGAGAGAACGTGCTTGTGAAGTCTGTCGAAGTACAGAACCAGGCAGGTGTCGCTGTGGCAGATGCATATAATATCCGCCAGGGCGCGACGCTCAATGTCGCCGCGAACGGCATACTCGGCAACGACAACGCAGTCGACGGCGACGCGCTCACAGCGGTCGGCGACGGCAGCTCTTTCGGAGCGTTCGATGGAACCAAGTTCACGAGCCTTGATGGCTTGCTTGATCTCTATCCTAATGGTAGCGCTGTTTTCAGGGCGCCTGCAACAGTAGGTCAGCACGTGTACAACGTACACAACGACGACGAGGACAACGCTTCCTCGAACTCAACGACTCTGACGATCGACGTCACAGCCCGTCCAGGCGCAGCTGTCGCAGACGCGTACAGCGTGACGCAGGGCAGGCCTTTGACTGTGGCTGCCGGCCAGGGTGTGTTGTCGAATGACAGCAATCCTCTTGGCGAGGCGCAGACGGCAAGGCTTGTCGGTGCAACGCTCAACGGTCTGGAGCAGATAAGCGCGGACGGTCTTCTGACCATGCTTGCCGACGGTAGTTTCGTGTTCAACACTCCCGATAACACGGGAGTCAACACCTACCAGGTCGCGAACGTCGATCCTTTCGGCATCGAGTCTATCGATAATCTTGTCATAAATGTCGGAGTCCGTCCTGGTGACGCTGTGGCTGATCATTACAGCACTAAGCAGAACCAGCGCTTGACTGTCGCGGCTGCGCAGGGTGTCCTGAGCAATGACCAGAACCCGCTTGCGGAAGCGCAGACAGCCGGTCTGCAGAACTCGACGCTTGACGGTCTGGTGCAGGTAAGCGCAGACGGCCTTTTGCGAATGAACGCGGATGGCAGTTTTATCTTCGCGACGCCTGACGAACCAGGCACGTACGCGTATGACGTGCAGAACGTCGATGCTTTTGGCATCGCGTCCGCGCCTCAGAAACTCACAATAGATGTGCTCGCGTATGATTCAGGCGATTTCGACCCGACCACCAACCAGGGTGTCGTCGACATAATCAAGCACGGCACAGGTGTCGACCTGACTAAGACAAAAGACGGTCGCATCGTCGTGCGCGGCATCGACGGCTTCAACAGCCCTAAGATGAAGGTCAACGCAGCCCTCAGGCCAAAGGTCAAGGGCGAAGATGTCAACAAGGGCGTGTATGAAGGCGTCGCCTTCCTCATCGTCAACAGCGATGGAAGCCGCACTCCGTATTTCGCGGAGTTGGCTGATGGAAGGACATTCGAGCTACCAGTGTCAGGCGATGTCGATGGCGGAATAGCGGTCGACATATTGCCGACGCAGACATATGCCGCTTTCAACCGCAAGAATGGTGTGCCTGGCGATATGATAGGCTATGAGGCCCGCATAAGCCAGCTCAAGATCGTGGCGAACAAGAAGGATCCTCGCAGTGCCAGCACCAAGACCAATGTCGTTTTTGAGAAGGGTGCGCCGGTCAAGCAATATCTCACGCAGAGCATCGCTCTGCCTGACGCTAACGGCGGCTATGACAACGGCATCCTCAGGGTCGCGCATCAGCTCAAGTTCGGCAAGGACTCGATAATCAAGGATGGTTTCGTCGTGATAGACAGCTCGGAATTCAGCTACGAAGGCAAGACAAGCAATGATGTCACCAAGGTCGACATAGGCCAGGGATACCAGGGCATGTCTGTGTTCGTCCAGAACAACGGCATCTACGTGCCGGCCGACTGGACCCAACGCATGGGCCGCGACGAGATACAGAACGACCCTTCAGTGAAGGGCGATGTCGAGAAGTTCATAGAGAACGCGCAATCGAAATTCACGCCTTTGCGCGAGAAGAAATACCTGTCGCAGCCCGAAGCAGGAGGCAATGTCCTCACTGTGTCGCCAAGCGACCTCGACGTACTGCTCCTGGACAAGGGCAATGGCAACTACCAGATGCTCACAGGATACTTGCTGCTCAAGAACGCGATCGTGCCTGGTCCTTCGGACCAGACAGTCGCGCTACGCGGTAGCAGATCGACATCAACAGCGCATTACGATGCAAAAAAGTAAGGGGAGAAAAAAATGAAAAATACACGAATGGATAATGAGAAGATGTTCAAAGCCAGAGACACGGTGTTCCAGAAGGTAATGAGTGTCCTCTTGCTCTTCGTCATTAGCGTGAGCTCCATCTCCCCTGCCGCTCTCGCCATTGCGACCTGCAACCCCGACTCTGTCAGCGTGCAGATGGACGGTGCAGTCACATTCAACCCGTTGACCAACGACGTCGGCAACGGCATGCAGATCCTGCGCGCCAACAACGGCGTGCACGGCACTGTCATAGTCAATGATCCTAATCTGACGTATATCCCTGCTGCGGGCTTCGTCGGCACTGACAAGTTCGCCTATGTTGTCAGGGACAACCTCAACCAGCAATCGTTCGGTATCGTCACAGTGACTGTCACTGCTGTAAACAGGGCGCCTGTTGTCAACAACGACGCTGCTTCGACGACCAAGAACACCGCAGTCGTCATCGACGCCCTTGTCAACGACAGCGATCCTGACGGCGATTCCATAACGATCAGCGGCACAGGCGTTCCCAGCTCTGGCAGCGCCACCTTCACAGCGACGCGCGTGACTTACACACCTGCTGTGGGCTTTGTCGGAACAGCGACCATGACTTATGATGTCGTTGACGGCAACGGCGGAATAGCCACTGGAACGATCACTATTACTATAGTGGACAACAACACTCCTCCTGTCGCGAACGATGACATTGTCACGACTCCCGAGGATGTGCCTCTTGTTGTCTCACCTCTCGCTAACGACGTGGACGCAGACGGCAACGCGCTTACCATAACAAGCGTCGGTTCCTCATTGCACGGCGGTGTCGCGTTCAACGCGACCACAGTCACCTACACACCTGACGCGGACTGGTCTGGCAGCGACATAGTCAGCTACCACATAAGCGACGGCAACGGCGGCGAGGCCACTGGAGTCATACGCATCACAGTGACTCCTGTCAACGACGCGCCTGTTTTGGCTGCGATCGGCAACCAATCTGTGCAGGAACTCAGCCTGTTGACCTTCACGGCAACGGCGACTGACATTGATGTCCCTGCTGACACGTTGAGTTACAGCTTGGTCGGTGCTCCTGTTGGTGCTGCGATCGATGCGAACACTGGTGTGTTCACTTGGACTCCTACGGAAGCGCAGGGTCCGAATGCTTACACCTTCGACGTTGTCGTCACTGACAACGGTGCGCCTAACCTCAACGACAGCGAGACGATAACAGTCACTGTGACTGAACTCAATGTCGCGCCTGTCTTGAACGCGGTCGGCAACCAGAATGTCAACGAGACGCAACTGCTCACATTCACGGCAACAGCGACTGACGTCGATGCTCCTCCGAACACGTTGAGCTACAGCCTTGCTGGCGTTGTGCCTGTTGGTGCTGCGATCGATGCGAACACTGGTGTGTTCACTTGGA
>JAGVQG010000048.1 GCA_020051845.1 archaeon
ATGGCGAAGACGCTATTCGGCAAGAAAGTCGGAGAGACGATCAAGGCGGACGGCATAGGATTCGCGGGTTACGAATTCCTTTTGACAGGTGGCAGCGACGACTGCGGATTCCCGATGAGAAGGGATGTGGCTGGTTTCGCGAGGAAGAAGCTCCTATTTGTCCAAGGCGTTGGCCTTCACAAGACCGAGGAAGGTATCAGACACAGGAAGACAGTATGCGGCCAGATGATAAGCCCGAAGACGACGCAGCTGAATGTCAAGGTCGTCAAGGAAGGCAAGGAATCGCTTGAGCCAGCGCCAAAGGCAGAAGAAGCAAAGCCTGCAGTGCCTGCTGCAAAGTGATCGGCTGAGATATTGTTGTTTTATTCTTTTATTCATTCTCTGTTATTCCCACTTCTTTCTTCCGATAGTTCATTCATCGTCCTTAGTTCCATTACCTTTATAAGGGACCCTTGATGTTGTATTCACTCATGGGGGACATAAAAGATATTTTCAAACAGAGTCTCGACAATATCAACACAGGTCGCGCCATCGCGATCCCGTACCTCTTGGCATTCCTCGTTCCAGTGATACTGATACTGCTTTTCGTAACCGCGACAGGAGCGTCGAGCGTAATCACGGGTATCGTCGACCTCAAGGAAACGCGCGATTCGCAACGCTTGGACCTGCTGTTGACTGGTGATGCCGCGACATATCAGGCTGACCAGGCACAAATGACACAGGACGCGGCAGAACTCATCGGACCAATCACGGAACTGTTGACTTTCAAGAACCTCGTATGGTTCATCATACTATCGTTCATCATCGGATTGTTCTCAGTCTATATCTCCTGCTTCGCGTACGCGATGATATTGCTCGTGGTGAAAGCAGAGGAGATCGATCTGTGGCGCGTGCTCCGCATCACGCACAGGAACTTCTTCAGATACATATTCCAAAGGATATTGGTATGGCTCATCGTCTTCCTGCCCGCGGCTGTTTTCATCGTGGTCACGATATTCGGATTCATGGCACACTGGATAATCGGCGTCCTGTTCATACTGATATTCGCGGCTGTTTGGACTATCTATATCATCTATGTGACGCCAAGATTGATGTACTCCGTACCTGCGATGTTCGTGCATAACAGGGGCCCGTGGTCATCCATAAGGAAATCATTCAGCGCGGCGCACAACAACATCAAGCGCGCGTGGGTCGTGTTCGGCGTGATGTACGCATCGATGTTCATCGTCAACGCCGTCATCGGCAAGCCCATGATGATCGCGATGGGACAGATGCTCTCCGACGGTCCATTCCAGATACTCATGTCATTGTTGCTGTTACTTGTGCTTCTGTGCTGCCAATCCGTCTGCATAGCATTCATCAACATATTCATCTTCAACGCCTACATCGACCAGGAGGGACCATGACAAGCTACGCAGGATTCTGGATACGACTGGTCGCGGCGATACTCGACACGATAATATTCGGACTTCCCGTGTTGCTCATACAATTCCTGTTGGCATTCATAGGTATCGACGCGCTACCCTACTTTGTCGATATATTCGTCATCTGGTTCATAGTCTACCTTGAGGGAGTGCACGGCGGCACGCCAGGCAAGCTCATATTGGGACTGAGAATAGTCGACGCAAAAGGAAAATTCATAGGCATGCCTAACGCGCTGTTGAGATATGTCGCCAGCACACTGTCTGCGCTCATACTATGTATAGGATACCTGATGATCGCCTTCAACAGCAGGAAACAGGGACTGCACGACAAGATAGCGGGCACGTACGTCATCTGGAAATAAGCCATCCATCGAATAAGTTGTCAATCCAGTCAAGATTCCATTCTATAGTAGTCACGAATTGGTGGTCAGTGCGACGGCAACTTTAAATAGCACTTTGCCAAAGGAAAAAGCATGGTCGACATCAGCGATTTCTTCACGTGCAGTCTCAAGATGCTGCGCGAGCACAAGTGCCTCTTCATACCAGCCATAATCTCGGTCTTCGTGCCGATGCTTGCCATAATGCTGCTCATGAACATCACAGGCGTCACGCCGATGATCCGCGAGGTCACGATGCTCAAGCAGGTATACGACCAGCAGCAGGCGTACTACCTGATGCAGCCAACAGCAGCCCAGAGCTTCATGTCCTTCCTAGAACAGCACGGCTTCGGGACAGAACGCTTCACGGTCCTACTGACGCTGCGCAACATAGAGCTCACCTGCGTAGTCGCTGTCGTGGCGGCGGTGCTCGCGTTGATATCCCTCTGCATGCTTTACGCCATGACCTCGATGGCAGTGCGACGTCAGCGCATGAACGCGCGAGCGGTCTTCCGTTCGACAATGGCGATAATGCCGAGAGTTCTCGGATTCAAGCTGGCCATGCTCGGCCTGCTGCTCGTGCCTTTGGCGCTAGTCGGTGGAATGGTCACTTTATTGTTCGCCGTGAACCCTCTGGTCGGCATATTCCTCGGATTCTTCTTCCTGTTCATCTTCCTGATATATAGCATTGTGCTAGGAGTCATGGCCATATTCGCCATACCTGCGCTCTGTCTTGACAGACTGGGGCCTGTCAAGTCGATAGCCCACAGCTTCCGCACAGCCAAATTCGACCTGAAGACCGCGCTCATACTGTTCGCCATAATCTATGCGATCAGGTACGCGGTAAACTCGACGATACAGCAACCGCTGACTTCATCATTCTTCGACATGATGGCAGGCCAGGGCGCATTGAACACGCTAGGTCACATCATATTCTTCGGAGTGTTCATGCTCATCACGTCCGCCACGCTGGCATTCGAGACCATGTTCCTCTTCACATCATATATCGGCGTGTGCCCTTGCAAGCAGTGCAAAATACACTAGTAACGTTTTTATATAGGGCGCCGCACTCATAGACAACGTAAAGGTGGTGTAAGATAGAGCAATCACAACTCATTCCCTATTTCGCCCAAATCTACTTGGCAGCGCAACGCGCCATCGATGCAGGGGACAGGCAGTCTGCACTCCGTTCATACCAACAGATGATCGACCTCTACAGGCAGATGGAGTCCGCCAACATAGAGACGATACATCGCGAACTCGCCCACGACCAGATGACCGAGGTATACGAAGCGCTCACAATGCAGTCCAAATCAGTCATCGAGTCCTATCCAGAGCCGATAAGTGAAGTCAAACCAGCGGCCAAGGAGACGCCTGTCTACGCGCCGGTCTCAGAGCCGATTGCGCCAGTCGAGGTCGTTCCGGTCGGCGCCACCAGATTCTCGTCACGGGAGATAATGCTCATAGGGGTATTCGTATTGCTCATCGGCGTGGTCGCCTTCGTCAAGCCGGAATTCATAGGCCTCGCTACGCTCGACACAGGACTGAGCGTGCCGGTCGACACCACATTCACCACGAGCGGCAGCATGGACATCAAGCTCGGTGCTGCTCCGACATCATTGAAGGTGACCGGAACGATCACAGGAGACGGCGTCGCCCGCGTATACTTGGTCACATCGCAAGGCAGGCAGCTAGTCTTCGACAGCGCGCTATCGCCGGTCGAATCAAGGAACGGAGTGCGCCACTTCGACGACATCTGCCTCGACACATGCTACTTGCAAGGTGCATCCGCGGATGTCAAGCTCCAGGTCGAACTTCAGAACTCCGCCGTCCTAACGATCAAGTCATTGCAGTACTCCACTAAGACATCGATGAACAATCCGCCGGTCTGGCTAGGCCAGGAAACCACGCTCACGCTCGGACGCAACACGCCGACCACACTGGATCTTTCAAGCCTTTTCTCAGACTCTGACGGCGATGCCCTTGGTTTCATAGCGACAGAATCGCAAGGACTACAGGTCACGGTCACAGGACCGCAGGTCACCTTCCAGGCATCCGGGCCAGGCAGCTACGAGACGACGCTCATAGCATCCGACGGCCAGACAGCGACCCGAGTGCCCTTCACGCTGACAGTGCAATAAGTCAATTTGATTCTATCTGGCCTTCTATTTGACCTGGACCGGTTCCCAGCGTTAACTATATATACATTCAAAACCGTCGCTTTATCAATAAACGTATGATAAAGAGGGTTGACGAAGTGAGACTGCTGGTGTCCATAGTAATCATAGCGCTTCTCGCAGGAGTGTGCTTCGCAGCGCGCCCTTCATTGCTGCCAAAAGGTATAGAAGAGATTCGCGCAGCCGCCGAAAAAGGGGATGTCGTTGTCATCGTCACCCTTGAAGAACCAGCGCTAAAGAAAGCGACGCCGGCGCTCCAACTCAAGGAACGCAAGGAAAGATCGGACAAGATAAGGGAAAAGGTGCTTGACGATCTCGAGCAGGCAGTCGCTGTGCAGGAAGCACAGGCTTTGGCTGACACAACAGAACAGCCAGGCAATCTTCTGACAGCGAACGTCGTATTGGACACGGACGAGACTGCCGTCGAGATCCTTACGGAGTATGCGACAACATCAGGATTCACAGCCAAAGTGAACGCTGACGGAGTCGAGGCATTGGCCAACACCCCGGGAATCAAGGACATAAAGCTCGAAAAGACATTCCAGCTACAACTCGCGCAAAGCGTGCCTTTGATAAGGGCATCTGACACATGGAACAGGACAGTCAATGGAGTCAGCATCAACGGAAAAGGACAGACCATCTGCGTGGTAGACACGGGCCTGGACTATGGCCATGCCGCTTTCTCAGGCCGCATACTCGAAGGCCGCTGCTTCCTCACAGGAGAGGGCGGTGTCGAGTGCCCGAATCCAGCCGACATAACCAATGCCTCGGATGACAACGACCACGGAACCCACGTCGCAGGAATAGCCGCGGGCAACGGCACATATGTCGGAGTCGCGCCAGGCGCCAACATAATCGCTGTCAAGGCATGCAACTCCACAGGAGGATGCTTCATGGGCGCCATGACAGCAGGCATAGACCACTGCATCAACATCTCAGCACAATACAACATATCGGCGATCACGCTCAGCATCAGCGACGGCGGACACTACGACACGATAAACGACTGCCCCTATGACGAGAACTTCGAGAACGCGGTCAACACAGCCTACGGCCTTGGCATAATCGTCTCGATGGCAGCAGGAAACTCGGGCGGAACAGGCATCGGCTGGCCGGCGTGCATTCCGAACGCAACTTCAGTGTCAGCGACTGACAAGAGCGATGTCATACCCGCATATTCCCAGACAGGCGCTCTTCTCGACATACTCGCGCCAGGCAGCAGCATAACCTCGACAGTGCGCGGCGGCTACGCGGCAAAGACAGGCACGTCGATGGCGACTCCACACATCGCAGGCGCTGCCGCGCTTCTCTGGCAGAACGAGCGGCTCAACAACCGCGCAGTCACACCAGGACTCATCGAGGACCTCATGAAGAATCACTCGAGCAACATGATATCCGGCTGGCCGCGCATAAACGTACTCGAGGTGATAACTGCACGCAACCTGAACATGACGGTGAACACGAGCGCGAACAGCGTCGTCAAACTTAACGCGGGTAGCATCAAGTTCAAGGACACGACAGACCTGCGGCAGATAGACCAGTGCGTCAACTTGAGCGCGGGAAGGATCAGCGTCGACTCTGCATCGTGCCCGCAATTCAACAAGAACGCGACACTGCAGCTCTTCGGATTGGGATACACTTTCAAGCCGGTGCCGCTCCTCAACGGCACGCGCTGCACAGACTGCAACATCAGCGGCTATGCATCAGGCACATTCGAGTTCAACGTCACCCACTTCAGCGAATATTCAGCAGGACCGAACACGCGTCTCGTCGTCTGGGACGACACCGACACATTGGCGCGCGCGCCATACCAGACAGTCGCATTCTATGCGAACTACACGAACATCACGAGCGGCGCTAGCATCAACGGAACAGGCGTCGTCTGCGCGATCATGTTCAACACCACAGGCAACTATGGCTCGTCCGAGAACATGACCTTCGACGCGACAAGGTCGATCTACATTGGAAACCATTCATTCAGTTCGAACGGCAATTTCACTTTCAACGCGCTCTGCAACGGAACGACGGCATATGCCGAGACGCTCAACGCGACCGACAACATCAGCGTCACTGCAGACGTCGTGCCTCCCGCGATCAGGTTGGTGTATCCGCAAAACGCGTCCACAATCAACGCCAGCAGCTATGTGCGCTTCGTCTTCAACGCCACCGACGACAGCGGAAGCCTGGCGAACTGCAGCCTGCTCGTGAACGGAACGATCAACACGACCATGCTCTTGCCATCCTCAGGCATCAACCAGACGATAAACGCCACTCTCGCCAACGGCAGCTATTCATGGAGGATCACGTGTTCTGACAATTCCAACAACACCAACACCAGCAACGAGAACCTGCTTACCGTGGACGTCCCGCCATTGTCGCCCACATCGATCGCGAACTTCGGCAACTATACTTTGGCCGAGGACGCAAGCATATCGATCAACGTCTCCGACCATTTCAACATCAGCGATGGAAGTCCATTGACGTATTCAGCGTCGCAAAGCGGCCTGACAGTAACGTTCAGCGCAGGCAACGCGACAGTGAGCGGCCTGCCCAACGCATCAGGTGTGTATTACGTCGTCTTCGTCGCCACCAGCCAGCTAGGCATGACAGCGCAAGGCAACAACACCACGATCACGATCACGCCTGTCAACGACCCGCCAATCTATGGCAGCACGATAGCGGATCAAAGCTGGACCCAGGGCAGCAACAGGACCAACGCATTCGACCTCGACGTCTACTTCTCGGACATCGACAATTCCACGCTGAACTACACGGCATCAGGGACGTCAAGCATAGTGGTCAGCATCGATCCGGGCACGCACATCGTGAGCCTAGGCCAGCCGTCGACATTCACAGGAACAGAACACGTCACATTCAAGGCGACCGACGGCCAGTACAATGCCACGAGCAACAGCGTCACGCTGACGGTCAGCGTGGCGAGCAGCAGCGGTGGCGGAGGAGGTGGCGGTGGTGGAGGATGCAACAGCCAGTGCTCGCCAGCAGGACCGATCGGCTGCTCGGACGACAAGATACTCATAACGTGCGCGGACACCAACTCAGACGGGTGCCTGGAACTGACAAGCGTGGAATGCGCGGCAGGCCAGAAATGCAGCGACAAGATCTGCGTCGCATGCATATCGGCATGGTCCTGCGTTGACTGGAGCGCTTGCGCGAACGGCAAACAGACCCGTTCTTGCGTCGATAGGGCAGCATGCAACAGCAGCACAGGACGGCCGGCAGAGATCCAGGACTGTGCCATCCCCCAACCACAGGTAGCTGCGCAACCGCCAGTCACAAGACCTGCTTTGGTCGCACCGCTTTCCACGACAAGCAACGAGTCGACAGGCAACGCGACGGATCAATTGACAGGAGCGGCGATAAACGACACGATCTGCGGCGACGGCATCTGCCAGTCGAATGAATGGTGCATGGCTGATTGCAAGAGCCGCAACACGAAGGGCCTTATAATCCTAACATTCTCATTAGGCATCATCGGCATCGTGGTCAACCACATCCTCAGGTTGCGGGCGCAAAAACCCTGATTATTGAGTCGGACAGCCCACACAAAACTTTATATATACTGATTCTGTTGGCAGATGTAGTAGGGTAAAAGACGGTGTGGGTTTGAAAAAGGCGCAAATAACCGTATTCATCATCCTAGGACTCCTTCTTGTCATAGGTGTGTCCATCTATCTTTATATGACCCAAAGCGCGGTCCAGAAAGGACTGCCGCCAAGCGTGCTTGAAGCGCCTGTCGAGATACGGCCAGTGGTACAATACATCACAGACTGCCTTGCTGAAGCAGGCGAGGGCGCGATAATAAGGATAGGCGCCGGAGGCGGCTACATCGACGTGAAATCAAGGGGTGCGCGGGTCAACCAGATCGATCCGACAGAAGGGGACGCGCTGCAATTCGCGCCAGGATCGAACCTAACAATACCCTATTGGTGGTACTTGAAGTCGCCCAACAACTGCGTCGGGGCCTGCGAGTTCGGCAGCATGAAGCCGCCGCTATTGCGCGAGAGCGGACAGAACAGCATCGAGAACCAGCTTGATGAAGCAGTGGCTGAAGCTGTCCGTGAGTGCACCATAAACTTCACCAGCCTAAGCAGACAAGGATTCGCCATCATACCAGAAGGCAAGCCTATGGTGACGACGACAATCGGCACTACAGGCGTCACATTCCTGCTTGATTACCCGTTGTCCATAACCCGTGAAGGACAGGAATTCAGGCAACAGAACTACGGCACCCATGTGTCTGTCCAGTTGACAGAGATGTACAGCATGGCATCCGAGCTCGCGCAGCTCGAGGCAAATCCCAAGTACACCTATCTCGAACGCCACATGCAGCAAGTCATCGACAGCTTCACAGGCCTGCAGGACGGCGGCCTGCCGCCTGTCGCCTACGCCACATTCGACCTGGACAACGGCAAACGCTGGGTCAAGGAAGATGTCCACAGACAAGTGCGGTCGTTGATAACGACATATGTGCCCATGCTTCAGGTATGGGGTGCGAAGAACCAGATCCTGCTCGAGGCGCCGGCAGACGCCGAGTACCCAGACCTCTGGAACAGGCTCTACAACCTCAACATGCTCATCCCGCTCAAGGACAACCATCCGCAATTCGAAGTGCGCTTCGCGTCTCCTGACTGGTGGAGGGAACACTTCAACCTCAACTGCCGCGGCCAGATCTGCGCGCCTGACAGCATGGTCAACACATACGGATTCCCGTTCGGGTTCCAGAAGTACAACTTCGCATATTCCTACAGCGTGCCAGTCCTCATCGAGATACGTGACCCGACTGCGTTCGCCAACAAGGGCTTCGTCTTCCAATACGCGATGGAGGCCAACGTGCGCGACAACGAACCGTTCACCATCCTCGGCTACGAGAATCCCTGGGATGAGTTCACGAAGGACTTCAGCCCTGTGGCGCCCGGCGCAAGCATGATATGCGACATGGAACAGCGCACCGGAAGCACTGTGACGGTCAACGTAGTGGATGCGGCCGGGAAACCTGTCGACGCGGCGATATCATTCGCCTGCGGCGAAGAGAACTGCGCGATAGGACCCACGAAGGGCGGCACTTTGACAACGAAATTCCCACGCTGCGCAGGCGGCGACATATCCGCTGTCGTGGCTGAACGCTACGGCCAATCAGTCCCGGTCAACACGCACGACGAGGACACCAAGACAGTCACTGTCGTAAGCTATCCTATTACCGAACTGCGCGCGGATTTCGACCGCGTCCAGTACGTCAAGACAGCGGGCGGCTGGATATTCAATCCCACGCGCGTGGACAAGCTGCGCGGAGACCAGATAGTCGTCATGATGGCGCGCGATGGCAGACAGGGCGACCAGCCATACGCTGCCTCTGTCGAGATGTGTGGCACACCAGGAGACAACACACTTGGAGTCGCGAGACTGGTGCCAGGAAACTACACAGTAAGCACAATCTCGATGTATCACGAAAAACTCGCCTTCCTGCCGCAAAAGCGCTGCGTCGACAGCTTCTGTTACACAATACCTGACAAGGAGATGTCCTTCGGAAAGGAAGGTGCGACATGCGCGTCGGGCAACCCTATGCTGCTTGGCAGCAGCGAGTTCCACTGGGAGGTCACGCCAGAGATGTTGGCGAGCGGCAATACCCTCATGTTCAAGTCGCTGGTGGCAGCGATAGACCAGGTGCCTGAGGCGACCCGAGAGATAGAGGACATGGATATCATAAGTGAGCTCCAGGACGCCTCGGTCGCGTACCAGCAATACCTTCTACCGGAGGTGGTACGACGATGAGATCGGCGGCACTCTGGATGGTCTATCTCGTCATAATGCTGCCGATAGTATCGGCGCAGGCGATGGCAAGCATCAGCGTCAACAAGTTCAGCGGCAAGGACAACATCGCAGACGTCGCCCGTGGCAACGACCTCATCAACATCGAGGCAGCCGTCGCTCTGCCCAACGACAACACGATCGACAGGTCCCAGTTCCACATATTGACGCGGGGAGCGGACTACGTCGCAGACTCCTGCAACGTCATCTCAGGCAGTTCCTATCTCTGCAACTTCAAACAGACGCTATCCGGCGGCTACGGCACGATAGATTACACCCTGCAATTGCTCGACGACACCCAGAGGCCTGTTGAAACCAAGACCAGGACGCTCAAAGTGGACAGGACAGGTGCGCAGATAAGCGCCATAGCATCCGACTCGAAAGTCAACTCGAAACAGGCAAAGATAGAATTCACGGCGATAGACACGTTGACAGGCAGCGGCACATCGGCATGTTCAGGCCTTGACAAGGCAGACTTGTATGTCGGCGGAGTCACCGGAAGCCCTGTCAAGTCCATGCAATTGGGCGGCAGCTGCTCGGAATCATCCAGTTTCATCGATCTGGCGTTCGGCAAGACAGGCGAACAGGATATATGTGTGACAGCATACGACGTGCTTGGCCAGACATCAGGGCCAAAATGCCAGCGCATCAACATCGACGCAGGACCGCCTGTCGTCGGCACAGCCAATGTCACTGACCAGGACGGCGAACAGATCAAGTACATCACAAGCGGAGGGACTGTGGCAGACATCGCAGTCAAGCTGGGTGGCGGGGATGTCACGAGCGTACGCGCAGACCTCAACACAGTCACAGGAAAACCAGAGGATGTCGGTGTGGCGCCGTCAACGATCCTCGGTGACAATCCACAGATAGCGATATGGAAGGATGTGCAGATCACATCGGCCAGCGCATGCCAGCTCAAGATCTATGCAGAGGACGACGTCAGCAACACCATCGACAAGGTCGTCAATTGCGGACTTACCGAAGACAACAGCCCGCCTGCTTTGGCGTCGATGACAAGCGCATTGCAGGACACGGCAGGCAACACTTCGACACCGGTGATAGGCAGGACAGGACAGGTCATAGCCACGATAAGCGAGGCAGGAAGCGGCCTGTCCAAACGATACGTCTACCTGAACGGCGTTCCGTTGGGCCTATCCAACAGGTTGAGGGCGAGCAACTGCACGGCGAGCGGCGACAGCTGGACTTGCACATTCAACGTCAAACCTGCCAAGGCAGGCTATGTGCTGCTGAAGCTCTCAGACGCCACCCGCGACGACGCAGGCAACCCGCTCGAGCGCGCAAGCAACGCAGGCACGGAATTCCTGAGCGACCAGGCATCACCCTCGGAGATGAAAGTGGTGTCGGTCAAGACGCTCCACGGCACGCAAGACCTCGGCAACGTCACAGTGCGCGGCGACTTCATAGAATACCAGGTGCAGGCCAAATACTTCAGCACTGCGACGGCTGACTTCACAGGCCTCGGAGGCAACATATCGACCTGCACGCAACGCAGCGGCGACATATGCACATACTCGACGCTTGTCGACATCAGCGGGCCGGCCGATGTGCCGATCGCATTCACGTTCTCGGACAGCGCCAACAACAACGCGACATTGCGACACACGCAGCACGTGCTGGGCATACGCAACGACTCCAACCCCAATTACTGGAGCAACGAAGTCATATGCACGCCTTCGATGATCGACAGGTCAGTGACATCATTGATCAACACCAGGATCTATTGCCACATCGCGCTCAAGAGCAACACCCCTGACATAAAGACGGTGCTCATCGACTTCAACCCGCAGCAATGCACAGGCGACGTCGCGAATGTGGGTGATCTGGGATTGTCGAACAACTACGCAGGCTCGACAGAACCGATACTCTACGCGTTGTTGTCAGCCACAGAATTCAAGGTCAATTCGCTCGACTTCAAATGCCCGCTCAAGATAACTTCCAGGGTCGGAGACTTCCTGAGCATAAACGCCGAGAACGAGACAGTCAACGTGCATCTTTCATTCTTCTCTAGGCCGCAGAGCGACCTGAGCAAGAGCGTCCTTTCCAAGTTCAACAAAGCAAAGTCAGATGCGCTCAAACTCGATGGATTGATCGGCACGCTCAAGAAATTCTTCGAAGTCGCAGAGAAGATCTGCCAGATCCGCGGAATGATAATGAACGCGCTAAACGCCATCGATTCGGTCATGGCGCTCATCGAATACATCAAGGCAGGCGCGCTGAGATTGGAGCCGGCGATCGTTCCGATAATACCTGCCTGCGAGACACCGAAGTCAGCAGGTATGTCAGTCGCGCCTGGAACCACTGCAGGAATCAAGGCATCTTACCAGCCGTCTACCGCGAACGCCCAGCTAGAAGCGCAGAAGGCTAAACTCAAGGAGTTGAAGGACGCTAAACAGCTTGATTCTCTGGCCGCCAAACTTAAGGTCAATCCCGCAGATGTCAAACCCTCCGATGTCTCTGTTTCCCAGGCGGATATCTGCAAGGCGCAGGAAAAGATCAACGCAAATAGGAAGATTACGGAGAAGGAGTCCAAGCAGAACAACAAAGCGGCACTAGAGACGACAGACAAAGGGGTCACCGCCACGAAGACGGCGGCGCAAGCATCGATGCTGACGTACGATGTGACTTGTGATGGAATGTGCATCAAGAAAGCGACAGTCGCAGCTGCGTTATCATTCCCAGCATCGCCTGGAGGGTTCCTCGCAGTATATATGCCTTGCAAGGCGATATGCATACAGGAAGTCAACGCCTGCAAGACAGCCATCGACGCATTCAGCAAGATGGAAGACCTCCACAAGAAAGTCGAACAGGCGCGCTCCAAGATGTGCAACAACAAGGAAGGCATGGTCGAGAAGTTCAAGTGCGCCATCGACAAGTTCGCGGCACCGTTCTGCAACTTCGTCAACTGCGACTGGGGACCGACAGGAGCCAATGGCGGCACATTCGGCAAGTTCGAAAGCTTCATGGGCAAGATCAACCCCAACAATTACATCAAGGTCGGCGGCATCGGCGCAGGCATACCTGTCAAGGAAAGCCTTGTGTGGAGCGTAGCGTCATTGTGCATCCCGGGAATAATCAACAACGTCGACAAGTACAGGCAGATCGACTGCGAGTACGCGCTTTGCATCGGCAAGGACGTCGTCGAGCACGGCCTGCCGATATCCGCGTGCGAGAAGAAGAAGGAAGCGCTGATGTGCAACTTCATCTGGGGACAGGTATTCAATAGCATACCATTCGTCGGCACTGTAGAAGGATGGATAAACACGCTCAAGGAATTCATAACCAACCCGATAGCAGCCATCACATTCATCCTCGGACAATACTGCAAGCCGTTCTGCGACGAGTCACGCTCGGACCTGAGCGCCACGCACTACAGGATCTGCGCATTCCCCAAGACCCTCGACGCGCTCGCCGCGGTGGTCAAGGACATACAGAGCATAATCAAGCCAGAGTTCTGGAAGCTCAGCGAAAGCAAGTGCGACGAGCTCAAGAGCTACAAGCCGAAGAGCGTCGCCAAGCCAGCGACGACTCCATCAGGCACTGTAGGACCTGCAGTAGTGCCAGGACAGACACAAGGAACGACGGTGCCAAGATGAGAGACAAGAAACTGCTCATACTCGTGTTGTGCTTGATTGCGCTTGTGGCTGTTCCGCTCGTGTTCGCGCCTGATAAGGCACCAACAAAGGATTACTGGGTATATCGGCCGCAACCAGATGGCACCTATAAAATCGTCAAGCATTATGTCACCCAGGTCGACGCAGAGCTCGACGCAAAGAACCTGAAGGTCGGCGACTATGTCGAACAGCAGATGTACACGACAAGCGGAATGCAGCGAGGCGATGAATGGACTGTCAAGACGCCCACGTTCGGCGGTGATCAATATCTCGCGCAGACTTGGGTCTTCAAGAAATACCAAGGACCCTACGCAAGCACTGAATTCAAGAATGCGTGGAACAACGATGGTGTCAAACAGTGGAACGAGGCATACCCTACTGGAGACGCATACCTACAACAGAAGAAGGACGCAGAGAACGCCGCGATAAAGGCGGCACAAGATAAGTATGCCGCAGAGCAGAAAGTGCAGCAGGAAAGAACTAATAATTACCAGGCTGCCGTTGAGGCGGCAAGGAAGGCGACGCCTGCAGAAGAATACTGGGTCTACACGACATCGGGCGGCAAAGTCGAACGCGTCGGCACATACCCAACCGAAGCTGACGTGAGACGCGCGGCTGAACTCGGCGACATCCCCGCAGGCGCGACCGTGCATAAGATAGTCAACACGCCAACAGCTGTCGCAGGAGACAAACAGGGCGAGTACAAACCGTCTATCTCGTATCAGCGTGCGGATGAATCCACTGTCAATAATGGTGAGGTGAACAATAACTGGTTCGGCGGTGTCACTAATTCTTTCTATTGGTCTAGTTCACCTGACTATGCTGGTGCTGATACAGCGTATAACAAAAAATTGCAAGCGCAAGCGGATAAGGACAAACAGGCAACGACTGCCGCGGCTGCAGCAGCGAAAACCGCAGCCACGGCCGGCGCGACGCCTGGTGTCGGCACACCGACCGCTGCTGCGCGAGGCGCGGCGCCTGCGGCAGGGACACAACCGGGTAATCCGGGTTTCATCGGTCCGGTCCAGCAAGTTCCGCAACCAGGTGATTCGGGTTTCATCGGTCCGGTCCAGCAAGTTCCGCAACCAGGTGATTCGGGTTTCATCGGTCCGGTCCAGCAAGTTCCGCAACCAGGTGATTCGGATTTCATCGGTCCGGTCCAGCCAATCCCGCAACCGGGAGATAAAGATTTCATCGGTCCGGTCCAGCCAATCCCGCAACCGGGAGATAAAGATTTCATCGGTCCACTTCAGCAAACTCCTGGTTCAGACTTCAATCAACCAGCTGGCAAGAAGCCTCCGATAGGACAGAAAATCAGCGAGTTCATGAAGAACGAGTATCCGAACCTCGCGAGCCTTGGTGGAATGATGCTCGGCGATGCGCTTGCCGACTGGAAAGCGACAGTCGACAAAGCATTCTGCGACACGGTCATACTCGGAGGCAAGAGCTGCTGGATAGCCAAGATCTGCGAATCATCACCCAACAATGCGGGCGGCGACGGCGTGCTCATCGGCCAGAAGTACGGCAATGAGAGCTTCTACAAGTTCTACGCGCACATCGAAGGCGAGCGCATGCAGCCTGCGGTGAACGTGAACGCGACAGTGCAGACATCGGAATACCTGTACAAAGTCACATACGCTGTCCGCAACCCAAACACTGACCAGCCCAACGCGTTCCAGATACGCTTCTTCCATGAAGGAGGAAGCTATGACTGGTATCCTGCGTTCAGGCCTTTCAGCAAAGGTGCGTACATACAAGCCATAGGCACGAACGCCGTCGTAGCCTATAGCACGAAGTACTACACGCGCGTCTGTATAATATTCCAGGAAAGCGTGGAGGTCAGTGGCACGACGACAAGACAGGTGTGCAACAACATCGTGCAATACCAAGGCGAGCCCACGACCCCATACCCTGTCGCCAACGCGACGACCACGGCAGCCGGAGCCGGCGCAGGCGCTCCAACGCAGCCAGGGGCAGGATTCTGAAGATGAAAGCGTTCAAGCAATTCGTCACCAGCTTCAAGCATCTGGACAGGAGTTTCTTTCTGGTCTGGCTGATGGACGTGCTTTTCTACGTCACGATCGGAGTTGTCTCCTACGCGACCATGTTCAAGTTCGGCTCCATCTCCCAACGATTGATGGAATTGCAGCTCGTCGAGGCCTCGCAGGAGGTCGTCGACCAGGTATACGGCCAGGCCTACTGGTTCTTCGGCACGATCGCGCTCGCTCTCGTCGCGATATTCCTGTTCTACATCGTCTTCCAGGCAGTGCAATGGGGGATCATACTCCGGCAGAGGATCACGCTCGCGTTCATCCTGCGTTTCGCGTTCTACTCGCTATTCGCATTATTGGTGCTGGCGATCCCACTGGTGCTGCTCTTCGGACTGTTGATCGCGCTTTTCATGTCGATGGCAGACGGCTCGGGTTTGCCGGTCATCCTTGCAGGCTTCATGCTTTTCTGGCTCGGTTGCGCGTGCATGGTTCCTTTTGTCGTCTTGCCGTCATACTCTTACTTCAAGACGCGCAAGATGTGGGACGGCATCGCAAGGATGTTCTACCTGGCGTTCAGCACAGTGCCGCGATTATGGCTGCCTTACCTGCTCGCAGGACTTGTGATGCTCATCGTCACGCAGCTCTACAGATTCCTATGGATGCTCGACTCCACGCTCGGCGGATTCATACTGCTCGCGTTCATGATATCGCCGGTGCTTGCGTGGGCAAGGTTCTACATCGTGGGACTTCTTGAATCCTGAATCCGGAAATCCTCCTTATAAGATGCCGCAAAGCTTAAGTATTACTTTGTAATACGAAGTAATACCGTGCAAACAGTCACCATCAAGATGGAGAAGAAGATCCTCGACGACATAGATAGGTCTCTGGTCAGCCATCGCTACAGCACAAGGACGGAATTCATCCGCGACGCGATACGTTCGAAGCTCACACAGCAGGAGAAGGAGGATGCGCTGCGCAGGATAGATGCCCTGTTTGGGAAGGGGAAGGCAAAGAACAATATTTCTGAGGAAGAGGCAGGAGAAATGGTATTCCGGAGAATCGCGCGAAATCTTGGCGTGGAGCTAAAATAACTCTTCGGGTTTGAAGGAAGGGGTGTTCATCAGTTTGAAATGTTCATCTCTTGTGACGACAATTGCACAAGCGTCACGCGCAAGCACTGCGTGAAGCGCATCTTTTCTTGGAACGTGATGCGTCTGTGCGAGGGTATTCGCTTCAAGTATGTGCTTTCTCATTATATGCACTTCAACGAGGATCTTGGAAGGAATCAATTGAAACGCATTTTTTACGGTGGTTTCATCCCAGAAAAGATAAAGTTCGTCTAATACTGCCGCTGAAAAGAATATCGTTGAATCTTCATATATGGCCTTCTTGATGAACCTCAAAGCCCACTCACCAAGAGGCCGGAATCTGTCGCATCGGTTTTCATAGTAATCTCGCCAAATGCAGGTGTCGATATAGTAGCGGACCATGCAAACACAAGATTCGAGTCCTTTAGAAACCCTTCTATGAAAAACACGTCAATTTTTCGCCACTGGTGAGACAATAATATCATGGGTTTCTATAATATAGTACCCACGGCTTAGTAGAAAGTCGTGATTGAGAGCCGCGCCTATGTTGTAGGCGATGAGTCGCATGTTTAGTTCTGCTCTTTGTGCGACTGCTGTGGCGGCACG
>JAGVQG010000022.1 GCA_020051845.1 archaeon
ACTGGGTTGATGCAGAGCATAAACAGCCAGTCTCCTTCTACGCAGGCGCTTCTCGACACGAAGCTTTACCAGGTCGTTGGTCAGCTTTATGAGCTTGGATTCAACACGGATAGGTTTGACAGGATAACGGATCACACAAAGCAGATTGCGATGGTGCCCGTATCTGCGAAGACGAGGGAGGGCATCCCCGAACTTCTTATGATAATCTGTGGTCTTGCTCAGCGTTTCCTGACAGGGAAGCTCGAGATGCATGAGGATGATCCTGCCAAGGGTACTGTCCTTGAGGTCAAGGAGGAAAAGGGTCTTGGCAAAGTGATGGATATCATAATCTATGATGGTGTTCTGCGCGCTGGCGATGAGATAGTCGTCGGTGGTCTGGATGGTCCTCTTGTCGGCAAGATAAAGGGTATGTTCGCTCCGGCGCCTCTCGCTGATATGCGGGACAAGAAGTCGAAGTTCGTCTCTGTCAAAGAGGCGGTCGCTTCGACTGGTGTGCGTGTCAGCGCGCCAGGTCTTGAGGATGCCGTCGCAGGCATGCCTTTGCGCGGTGTCGCGGGCGACCTGGAGAAGGTCAAGGAGGATATCCAGAAGGAGATAAGCGAAGTCATGCTTGAAACCGACGAGGAAGGCGTTGTCATAAAGGCGGATTCGCTTGGTTCGCTCGAGGCATTGATGCGTCTGCTGAAAGATGCAGGCATCCCTGTCAAGAAAGCGGGTGTGGGTCCTGTGAACAAGACCGACATCGCGGCAGCGGAATCCATGCAAGCCGGCGACCCGTTCCATGCTGTGATCCTTGGTTTCAATATCCCTGTTCCTGAGAAGCCGTCCGTGAAGGTCCTCACTAACGCGGTGATCTATCGCCTGATCGAGGATTATCAGGCCTGGGTCGAGGGTGAGAAGATCAACAAGAAGAAGTCCGAGCGCGACAAGCTTCCGTTCCCTGCGAAGATAACACTGATGAAGGGCTATGTCTTCCGTCAGAATAATCCTGCTGTCTGCGGCGTCGAGGTGCAGTTGGGCACGCTTAAGCCAGGCATCAAGATGATGAAGCAGGACGGCGTTGCGATAACGACTGTCAAAGGCATACAGCTCGAGCAGGAGAACGTCGAGCAGGCCGAGAAGAACAAGCAGGTCGCGGTCTCTTTCACTGACATCACAATCGGCAGGCAGGTGCAGGAGGGCGATATTCTCTATACTTACATCGAGGAGCCGCAGTTCCGTGCGCTTAAGGAAGTCAAGGACCAGCTCACTAACGATGAGAAGGATGTCCTGCGCGAGATAAGCTTGATTATGCGTGTCAAGAACCCTGTCTGGGGCGTCTGATGAGAGATGAACTGACCATTCTCAAGTCGAAGGAATCGCGAGAGTTCATACGCGCCGTCAACGCTCAGTGGGGCGCTTCCTGGAAGCCGGAGGATTGTTTCGTGCGCAACAGGCAG
This sequence comes from archaeon, assembly GCA_020051845.1. Lineage (GTDB taxonomy): Archaea > Nanobdellota > Nanobdellia > Woesearchaeales > ARS49 > JAGVQG01. The sequence continues at coordinate 1,440 of JAGVQG010000022.1, forward strand.
GACAAGTATTTCCTTATCACCCGGGAGCTTGCGAAGGTCAAGTGGGAGACGCTGCGCCTCTCGTCGGTCGGTCTCTACGTCGGCGAGATGCATGATGATGCTGTGCGTCTTTCTGTGGAGGGCTCACAGATAGTCGGCCCTAGCGCCACGAAGAACGTGATCGACGTCGACCACGATGCTGCGATGCGCTGGCTAAAGGGCGATGACATCGCAATCGAGAGCAAGGATGGCGAGTTCAAGGGCCACGTCATTGTCAAGATGGGCAAGGACTTCATGGGCACAGGCGCCTACAAGGAAGGGCACTTGATCAACCATGTCCCAAAGGCCAGAAGATTGCCTGAGAACGCCTAGATCTTCCACACAAGGTCGCCGACCCAGTGCAGGTTCTTGATTATCTTCCCGGAAGTTGCTTTCAGAGCTTCATCGCAGCTCATCAGCATCGCTCCGACAGCGAGTGGCTTTCCATGTTTCTCGTCGACGACGCAGACGATCTGGTCCTTCAAAAGCCCGGCAGGGAATGATTTGATGCCGGGCCGCATTACGTCCGCTCCCGATGTCACGAACTTCACAGCGCCCATGTCCACGGGCACCGCCGGAAGTATCTGTCGAGCAAGGAGGAACTTGAGGGCAGGCACGAGCATGCCGTTGATATAGATGAAGGTGAGCGTCCCGTCGATGTTGATCCTTTTCAGTCCGTTCTCATCGATCAGCTCTGCGTTCTGTTTCTTCGCGATGAAGTCGGGTTGTCCGAAATCTAGTTGTATCTTCGAATTCAACTCCTCTTTCTCATCCTTGCCGAGCTGCTTTCTCATGTCGTGTGTATCTCGACGATGTCGGCGTCGTCTATCTTCCTTTTCAGGTCGCGTATCTGCTGTCCTGGGAACTTGGCGTTCTTGCCCCAGACACGGGCGAACTTGAACTTCTTGACGAAGTCGCGGTGGATGTGTTCGCATACGCTTCGCAGCGTCGCTCCTGACTTCAGGACGAGCGGCACTTCCATGTCTGGTTTCTTGTTTATCTCTTTCAGGTAAACCCTGACGAAGCCGAGTCCGTCGAATATTGCGTCCTTGACGGCTATGATGTTCTCGCCCGTCGTCGCGGAGATACAGACGGTAGGTTTTATGGCGCTGATGAGCTGCCGTCGTGTCACATCGTCGACAACGTCTATCTTGTTGATTACTGTGATCGCAGGTATGTATGATTTGTTGGCCTCGATCGCGTCGATGAACTGGTCGATGTTTATCGGTGAACGGATGACGACGTCGGCGTTTCCGATGCGGAATTCCTTTAACACCGCAAGTAATGTATCCCTGTCTACTTTTAGCGGTACCGTGTTGTGTATGTCGATACCGCCTCTGGATCTCTTGACGATGCGCACGTCGGGCGAGCGCTCGTTGATGCGCACTCCGGTCTCGTAGATTTCGCGCTGAAGTACGGGGTAGTGCTCAGGATGCAATGCGTCAAGGAGCATGAGGATGAGGTCGGCGTTTCGTACCATCGCGAGCACTTCCTTGCCCCTGCCGCGTCCTGAGGCAGCTCCTTCGACGATGCCCGGAACGTCGATTATCTGTATCTTGGCCTGCCTGTGTTCCAGTGTTCCCGGGATTGCCGTCAACGTCGTGAACGCGTAGGCCGCGACCGCGCTTTTGGCCTTTGTGATCACATTGAGAAGTGAGCTCTTTCCTACGGACGGGAACCCTAGCAGGACGACTGTGGCATCCCCTGATTTCTTGACGAAGAAGCCCTTGCCGCCACCCTTTGCGGCCATGCGCTTCTCCTGCTTCTCCCGCAGGCGCGCTATCTGGGCTTTCATCACACCGAAAGCGTGCTCCGTGGACTTGTTGTACTTGGCCTTGCTGAGGAACTCCTCAATCTCCTTTATCTTCTCGGCATCGCCCATAATCCTTCTCTGACGTCTTCGTCTTAAAAATGTTTTTAAAGTGGTATCTGCTAGCGGGGTATATGGTGTCTTTCATCGAGCAGATAGGCGCGATCGCACAGATTGTCGCCAGCAACCTTGTGGTCGCTGCCATAATCCTGCTTGTCGGCGTGATAATCGCCCGTTTCGTCGAGCGGCTCGTGCACTACGCGCTCAAGCAGCTTGAGGTCAACAAGGTGCTGCTCAAGGCGGGTTTGCCTTTCGCTCTCGATGAGACGGTCTCCAACATAATCAAGTACGTGCTATATTTCGCGACGCTTGTCGTTACCTTGAACCAGATCGGTTTGACCACATTGGTGTTCAACATCATGGCTGCCGCGGTCATCATTATTGTCGTGGTCTCAATATTCCTCGGCTTCAAGGATTTCTTCCCTAACTACTGGGCAGGCATCTGGCTCTACCGTAAGAAGGCGTTTGATGTCGGCGACAGGATAGTCGTCAATGGCATCGAGGGGGAGGTCGTCGGCATGGGTGTCCTTGAGACGACGATAAAGACATCTTCCGGTGACATGCTGTATCTGCCGTCGAGCTTGTTGTTGCACTCGCAGATTCTAAGGAAGAAGCGCTGATTGCGTTGTTGATAATATAGAATATGGGATTCAGCGCAGGGAATTCGTCTTCGATTCTATCATGCTCAGCACGCCCAGGAGCGCCGTCCTTGTCATGGGCTGCAGGTTCATGTCGTCGCCCAATGATTCCAGTTCGTTCAAAGCCTTGTTGAGCTTGATGCGGGTCGGGTCGCCGTTCTCCAGGACCACGATGGTCTTGGTTATCTTGAGCTTGACGCTTTTCGGCACCTCGAATTCGTTCTCGAGGTCCCGTAGCGCGCAGACGATCTCTCCGCAATCCTGTGTCGTGGTTATCATTTCTTGAGTGAGTTCATCACTTCGTCCTGCAGCGCCTTTGCGCTGTCGCGGAGTTTCTCTTCCTGTTTCTCGACGGATTGTATGCGCACGTCGAGGACTTCCTTCTTCTGTTGGAGTTCCTTGAGTGCGGTCGCGGGCGGCGTGCTCACCATGACGCTGCCTACTATCTTGTAGGCCGTCTTCGCTTCACCCAGTGCGGCTATGGCGCTCTCGAGCTCGAAAAGCTGCGCCTGCATCTGCTGGCGCTGTTGCTCGAGGTTGTGTATGTTGTGCTCCATCAGTTGGAGCTTGCCTATCTTCTCTTGAGAATCCTTCTGGATGTCTGCCATCAGATTGCCTTGATCTTAGTGGACATCGTTCTAGGCTTGAAGAGTATCTTGCTTCCGCAGTATGGGCAGCGCACGCGCTTGCCTGACATGAGATCTTCAGAGATCCTCTTGTTACAGAGGAAACACGCGTATTTCACCATTTATGCCGCCTCCGTCTCCGCGATGTCATCTTCCTCTTCGACGACTGTGTCGTCGACCGCGGCTTCTGCGAATGTGATCTTCTTGTGTATGCCGTACGCCTTGGCCGTGAACTTCGCGTTGCATTTGGTGCATTCGTAGATGCCGATGCTCATCCAGCGTGCGGCTAGTTTGTTGCAGTACGGGCATTTCTGTTCAGAACGTTGCACTGCTTCTATCACTGCGACCTTGCGCTTGAGTGTGGCGCCGTATCGGGTGCCATAACGTTTCGCGCTTCCGAGAGTTTTCTTTTCTGCCATTGTGTGATGGGGCTACCCAGATTTGAACTGGGGTCTCCTGGTCCCAAACCAGGAAGGATTGCCAAGCTACCCCATAGCCCCGTAGGAGCGGGAGCCCCGTTGCTGCGTTGGTGCAGAGGTGCCCTTTTTAAAGGTTGTGCTGTGCGGGGCGGGCAAGTCTTATATACCCTCTCTGGCCGCACGAATACCATGTCCATCAGCAGTCATCAGAAGTTCGAACTGAAGAAGTTCATCAAGGACATCGCTCCTTGCCGCGGCAGGCACACCGAGCTTGTCACGGTCTATGTCCCGGCTGGTTACGACCTCATCAAGGTGATCCAGCAGCTCCAGGAGGAGCAGGGCACTGCCACGAACATCAAGAGCGCGCAGACTAGGAACAACGTTCTTGACGCGCTCGAGCGTATGGTTCAGCATCTGAAGGTGGTGGGTAAGACTCCGAATAATGGTCTTGCCGCTTTCAGCGGCAATGTGTCTGGCAAAGAGGGTGTTTCCGATGTCCGTGTCTGGAGCATCGAGCCGCCCGTGCCGATGAAGTTGCGCATGTATCGTTGCGACAAGTCTTTCGTCATCGAGCCTTTGGAGGAGTTGCTGCAGTCGGACGAGGTCTATGGTCTTGTCGTTATGGATAAGCGTGACGCCACCATCGGCGTCCTCAAGGGAAAGGCGATAATCCTGCTGCTCAAGACTCACTCGGAGGTTCCTGGTAAGTTCAAGGCGGGTGGTCAGTCTGCCTATCGTTTCGCGCAGAACCGCGATCTCGCGGCCAAGGCGCATTACAAGAAGGTGGCTGATTATCTCAAGGACCAGTTCCTCATGATGGACAACCTCAAGGGTATCCTTGTCGGCGGTCCTGGTCCGACGAAGTACGAGCTTGTCGAGGGTGGGTTCATCACGGGCGATGTGCAGAAGAAGATCCTCGGTGTCAAGGACATCGGTTACACTGATGAGTTCGGTCTTGGGGAATTGGTCGACCGGTCGCAGGACATACTTATCGAGGGCGAACTTGCTGATGAGAAGAAGATCGTCTCGAGATTCCTCGAATATCTGGCGAAGGATGAGGCGATGGTGACCTATGGTATCGATGACACCAGGAAGGCGTTGGAGAGCGGCGCCGTCGAGACACTGATGCTTTCCGAGGCCCTGGATGAGAAGGTCCTTGAGGATCTTGAGGAGGTCGCGAAGAAGTTCGGTTCGATCGTGAAGATCATATCTACAGACACCCGCGAGGGTGTGCAATTGCGCGACCTGGGCAAGGTCGCGGCTATCCTGAGATACAAGTCGTACGCATAATGCCATCCTACGCTGATCTGGTGCGTGAAGCCTGGAATGAACTCTATCCAGATGTTCCAATGCCCTACGAGCCGCACCTGAAGTATTCTGGTAAGTTCGCCGGTTTCAACGGCAACATCCGTCTCTCCCGTGACCAGCTCACGATCGGTCTGAGCAAGAACTGGCGCAAGATCGACAAGTCGATACAGAAAGGCCTGATCCAGGAGCTTATCGCGAAGATCAAGAAGGATAAGCGTCGCACGACGAACATGGACATGTACAGGATTTTCCTCAAGCATGCGCATATCGGTGTGGAGAAGAATTTGTCCGATCCTGTGCTTGAGAAGGTGTTCGACAAAGTCAATGACGTTTATTTCGGTGGTTCGTTGGAGAGGCCGAATCTTGTATGGTCTGACGGCGTGAACCGTCTTGGTTTCTATGATTATGGCCGCGACCAGATCGCCTTGAGCAGGATCCTGCAGAAGGACGTCCGTCTTCTCGAGTATGTGATGTATCACGAGATGCTGCACAAGAAGCACAAGTTCTCAGGCACGACAAGGACTCTTCATCACTCGCGTGCTTTCAGGCAGGACGAGGCGAGTTTCAAGGATGCTGCGATTCTTGAGAGAGAGCTTGGGCGGCTGGTTGGCCGCTCTCGCTGGAAGCGCTATTTCGGTCTTGGCTGACGACGTAGATGTTGTTGCGTTTTTCGTCTTTTAACAACGTTGTGGCGCCATGCCGCGTTTCATATGCGAGTATGTATCTGATGATTGCCAGGTCTCGTCCTGTGACGCGCAGGATCTTGTTGACTATTGACCTGCGGTTATAATCCTCGATGTCTTTCATTATCGGCTCCCAATTTCCCGCGTAAAGTTGGTCGCGCAGGTCATAGAGGACCGTGACTACTTCAACATTTGGCAGCGCTCTGCCGTCGCATCCTGTGGTCGGTATCTGTTTGACGAAGTCGTCGATAGTGATTTCCATAACCGCTGGTGCCTAATCACTACTATATATTATTTACGGACTCTATTCGTCAGCCACCACAACATATTTAAATGCCCCATTTTCCTTCCAAAGATATAACCTGTTCAAGGTGTTTATCATGAGTGACACGAAAGTTACGGATATAGGAACGATGAAGGCAGGAAGTTTCATCGTGCTTGATGGTGTTGCTTGCAGGGTCAGTGATATCACTGTCTCGAAATCAGGAAAGCACGGCCATGCCAAGTACAGGATGGTCGCGATTGGATTGATCGATGATAAGAAGCGCGAGGTTGTCATGCCGAGCGGTTCCATGGTCGAGTCGCCCATAATCGACAAGTGCGTCGCGCAGGTCCTGAGTGTCACAGACGATAACGCCAATGTCATGGATTCAGAGTCTTTCGAGACGCTCGACCTCAAGATTCCCGAGGAGCTCAAGGGTCAGGTGCGTGAGGGTGTCTCGATTATCTACTGGACGATACTTAACGACAAGATCATGAAACAGATCAAGAGTGAATGAGTATGGCACGATTCCCAGAAGCTGAGGCGAGGTTGTTGCGCGGTAAGTTCGTCTGCCGTCACTGCAAGTCCGTCATCCGTGGTCCTAACATGAAGATCATAGGTGGCGAGGTCAAATGCAGGAAGTGTGGCGGCCACGACTTCAAGCCGAAGCGCAAGAAGTGAATCTGTAGCGGGGTCAAATGCCCTGCTTTGGATTTGTCTTTGTTTTCTCTTTTTTTGTTACTTCATCATAGACAACAACCATTTAATAGTCCTCTTCATGAGGTCGTTCTATGGATATACATGGCATCCTGGCTATCGTGTTCATCCTTGGCATGGGCATATTCCTCTATGTCCGTAGGAAGGAGATAGTTATCCAGAAGATCCTTGGCTGGTTCGTCTACTTCGCCATGTATCGCGCCCAGTGGGGTCTCAAGGCGATGGATGTATTGGGTCGCACCCTTCCGCGTCTTATGCGCGGGATATTCTATGCAGGAATTGCCATAGGATTCGCAGGCATGGCTTTCATCAGCTACATGATAGTCCAGAGCACGATACAGCTCTTCACTAATCCCGAGCTCGCTCCAGGCATACAGCCGGTCCTTCCGATAGCCATGAAGGGTGTGTTCAACGTTCCTTTCCTGTACTGGATCGTGAGCATATTCGTGATCGCCGTTGTGCACGAGTTCGCGCATGGTGTCGCGGCACGCGCCCACAACATCCCCGTGAAGTCCAGTGGTTTCGCGTTCCTCGGTATCCTGTTGCCGATAATACCCGCCGCGTTTGTCGAACCCGATGAGCGTAAGCTCGTTCGCAGGCCGTTCAAGCAGCAGCTCTCGGTGTTCGCCGCAGGGCCTTTGGCGAACATCATTCTTGCTTTTGTCGTGATCCTTGCTTTCGGATTCTATATGCCGGGTCTTTCGGCAGAGACTTCGAGCAAGATCGCCGTATTCGACCTGCAGGATTATGCGGATTCGCTGACGCAGCTCAACGGATTGCGCGTCACCAAGGTCACGCCCGAATCGCCGGCTGCCCAGACAGGTATTGTCCCTGGTTTCCTGATAACAGCCATAGATGGGGTTCCTGTGAGCGACAGGGTCAAGCTCGGCGAGCGCATCGACTCGCTCAAGCCCGATGAGAAAATCACCGTGACCATCAATGGCAAGACGCAGCCTCTGACCGTTGGCAAGAACCCGCAGGATGCGACGAAGGCATGGATCGGTGTGCAGTTCGACTCCGAGGTCGGTCCGACGCAGGGCGCCCTTGCGAAGTTCGGTGACACGGGTTACACGCTGGTCATAGGCCTTGTCAAGATGTTGATTTACATCTACGCATTGAGCCTCGGCATAGGATTGTTCAATCTTCTCCCGCTCGGACCTGTCGACGGCGGCAGGATGTTCCAGTTGTTGTCTGTCAGGATCTTCGGCGAGAAGCGCGGCTATGCAGCATGGAAGTACTGCGGATTCTTCTTCCTGGCGCTGATATTCGTCAACCTTACGATAGGTTTCGTGCGCTGAATAGTTATTGTGATTCTTCTAGTAATTCCTTACTTCCCAGAAGATGGTGTTGCATCCGGGGTGGTCGCCGACAGCGCATTCCCAGGTCGAGAACTCGACGATGCCCGTGGGCCATCTGTCGAATATGAGGTGCATACGTTCGTAATCAGTATCCCACATGGCCTGTCGCAGGAGTGTCATGGCGACCATCCCTTTGGCGTTGCGCTGCTCCTCTCGTAATGCGAGTCGCATTGGCTTCTTGACTGTGCTGTAATGCAATGTGAAGTGTTCTTCGTCTGTCATCAATTCGCCTTGTATGATCAGTCTTGGGTCTGGCATGCTTTCGTTGAAGCAGATGCGGTCCTCTATGGCTCCCTTCGCTTTCCACTCGTCTATCACCGCAGGCACTTCTTCGAGCGTCAAGTTGTATTCGGTCATGCCTGCGCCTCCTTTCAGCTGGGTCTTGTACCGCATGCAGACCAGATCTCTGTGTCCTGATGCGACTATTTCGCTCAGGCTGTTCCAGGTCTTTGGCCTGTTTCCGAAGGTTCCTCTTTCATATAGCGCGTAGTAGGCATCCTTCGAATTTATCGTTTCCATGACTATGCCCGGTTCTTGCTTATGGCGCTGTTCCAGAATGAGGGCAGCGTGAACTGCACGAGTCCCTCGAAGTCGTTGTCGACGATGTATGTGTGGCTGATGCGTTGTTCTTTGGGCAGGTCGTCCAGCGCCTTGTCCGCCTTGGAGTATAGTTCTTTCATGGCTTCTCGCTCCATCGATTGCTGCAGCAGGCTTCCTTCCTTGAGCATCACGGTGTCGCATAGGTTGAGCACGTTCTTGTCTATCATGCCGGTGTTCTGCGTGATGAGCAGCAGAGTGAGGTCCTTGTGCCGCGCGATGGCGAGCAGCTTTCCGAGTTCCTTGTTCTTCTTGTTCATCGAGTCGCGGGATGAATAGGTCAGCGCTCCCTCGTCCACAAGGACGATTCCGCCGTTCGCCACCTGCTCGACGTCTGCTATGGCTGTTATCCAGTTGGGCAGCACGTCTGCTCTGACGCCTAGCACGTAGCACGGTCTTTTTGTCGACGCGTGCACGTTCTCCATTATGCGGAAACCGAGCGTGCTCTTGCCAGAGCCGCGCTTTCCTGCGATGAGTGCGATTATGCTCGTTGAAGCGAGTCTTGTGGAGAATTCGTTGAAGTCGCCTGTCTTGACTTTCTTGGCCACAAGCGGCGTGCCGATTGCGTTGTGCTTCTTCTTGCCTTGTTCAGGTTCAGGCACTGTCTCGGTGGCTTCTGTCGTTGTTCCGATCGGTGTTGGCGCGCTTGCTTTCTTGCGTGTCGCCATCCTGAATAGCCATGCGATGCCTTGTCCTATGCTCTTGAGCATGAACCAGAGCGCCAGCGCTATTCCTTTGATGACATACCAGAGCGCCTTGAAGATCCAGACGAGGACGACCGCTATGATGTTCTTGCGTTTTGCCATTTGCTGCCCTTGCTTGCGTCGCCGTCTATAACATTTTGCTGTGTTGCATAACTATTCCAAGGCTTTAGCGGCGTGATGAGAGTTACGCTTCGCCATAGCGTTTGAGTCTTTGGTACGCCCAGACTTTGCATGCT
>JAGVQG010000029.1 GCA_020051845.1 archaeon
AGCATGCAAAGTCTGGGCATACCAACGACTCAAACGCTACGGAGAAACATAAATCACATCACACAGTCAAAACTTCGAACGAGTTATGCAACACGGCAGGTGAATCATGTACACGTCGCGCATAGTGGGAACAGGAACGCACAAGGGACGGCCAATCGTGGCCTTCACCCTTGCAAGCAGAAGCATCCCATACAGGGAACTTCGCGCATTCCCTGACAAAGGCAAGATAAACGTCTTTCCGCGACAAGGCTACGAAAACCATCCAACGAATATCGATCCCGAGGTGGACTGCTACGCGTGCGTCAAGACCGGCGCGGCAAATGGCATGCGTTTCATGGCATCTTTGAACGGCCACCACTGCAAACGCGTAGCGTCGCACCTCAAGCAGGGACTGCCTCCACAGATGGCGCTTGGGCTGACTATGCTTGATTTCCCGGCATATACAGGAGACGCCCGCATCGGCGCGCTCGCTTACCTATCTGGAGGCAAGAACTTGCATTATCTTGCGACAAACGATGATGACAGGAAGGAATTCCGGATTGCGGCGTATCCTAATGAATGTCACTCTGGCCTTGATGACAAGCTGCTGTTCATACACGACACTGACACTCGCCTGCAAAAGTATCTGCTGTTGAGGACGGACGAGATGAGTCCGGAAGGGCTCGCGCACTACATACACAACAACATCGGTGGCAGAGAACTGCTTTTTGGAGCCGGTACTGGTGTCGCGATGCTCGAAGGCGAAAACTTCAAGATAGGCGTCTACAACCACCCTGTTGATGAGGCTGCCGTTGCAAGATGGCAGCGGCTATACGAACAATGGAAATAATCCCGGCAATAGACCTTCGCGATGGCGCTGTTGTACAGCTCGTGGGCGGAGACTTCGGCAAGGAACAAGTCAGAATAGCCGATGTGCTGGGCCAGGTGCGTGCATTCGAGGAAGCGGGCGCCAGACGGCTGCACGTAGTGGATCTCGACGCGGCCAAAGGAACTGGTGATAATATCGAGGTCGTGAAGAACATCATCCGAGGCACATATCTTCCAGTCCAGACAGGCGGAGGCGTCAGGACGATCGAACGAGCCGTCAGTCTCATAGATGCAGGAGCGAGACAGGTCATCGTCGGCACAGCCGCTGTGTGCGATGACACCTTTCTTCCAGCTCTCGCTGACCGCATAGGCAAAGAACGCATACTCGTCGCGCTCGACTACAAGGAAGGAAGGGTGGTAACGCACGGATGGGATGCCAGGACGGGCATAGATCCACTATCTCTTGGCAAGAAATTAGGCCGATACTGCGCAGGATTCCTCTTGACTTGCGTTGACAAGGAAGGAAAGCTTGGCGGAACGGATTCTGATTATCTTCAGAAATTCAAGGCAGAGACAGGAATGCGCGTCATAGCGTCAGGCGGCGTTGGGAGCTTGGACGATATCGTCGCGCTCAAGAACGCCCGTGTCGATGCGGCTGTCGTAGGGCTCGCTTTCTATAACTGCGCGGTCGGTGTAAAGGAAGCAATACGCGCCGCAGGGACCAAAGATTGGCCTTCAGCCACTGATGTGGTAGTCGCATCATCTTACGCAATAGACACTTTGATACGAGACAATGGAAAGGAAACAAATCCTGGAGGCCCTGCGAGGTTCATCTGCAAGGTCCTAGAAGAACATGGCGTTGGTTACAGACTGGTCACAGGCAAGCCGGCGCAGGTCGAGATAGACATGAGGCAAGGCAGGGAATCGGGAAGGATAATCTCGGTCGGAGAGATCCCGCAGATAGCCGGCGAACCAGACTTGCTATTGGTATCGACTCTGCTTGACGAGTACAGCCTCAAAGCAAGCGGGAAGATGTCGTGCGTTGACCTGCAAGGTTATGTGAGGGATGGCTCTGATTTCGGAAAGAAGCGAAAATATGACTCGCCTGAGCTTGAGCGTTTCACGATAGTCAAGGCGACACAGGAGGAGCTTGACAATATACCCGCTGAACGCGCTGCCAGATTGAACATATTGTTGGTGACAGACGGCGCGAGGGGCTTTGAGATAAAGCACGATGGCGTGACAAAGAAGTACGCTGTCGAGCGCGTGACGCCAAAAGACACCATTGGCGCAGGAGACACATTCTTCAGTGCGTTCTGCATGAGCTACTACCTGACCCGTGATATAGACGCTAGCGCGTCATTCGCGCGCGATGTCACGACAAAGATGCTTCTGGAGAAGTGAATCCGCCAATTGAATCATAATCTTCTTAGCAGTTCCCTGTACGCTTGCGTGAAAATCTTCAGGTCGTCCTTCCTCACTCTCTCTTGTGGCTTGTGCGCGTCCTTCAGATCACCTGGACCGAAGATGAAACATTCTCCGACATCCTTGAATGTCGCAGCCTCTGTCCAGGCAGGATAGGAGTCTGTCGTGCAGGGATAGACACTGTCGACGATCGATTTGAAGCGTTCGATCAAGGCCGCGTCCTCATTACGCAATCCTTCCTTGAGGAAACTGATCTCCACATTGGAAGCGCCTAGTCCGAGAAGTTTGTCACTCATTTCTGCCGCGGCTTTCACGATATTACTTCCTGGCAAGTATCGCTGCTCGAACTTCATGATGCATTTCTCAGGAACGATGTTGGACCTGGTGCCGCCTTCGATGTAGCCGATGTTCTGGCTCGCAATGCCTTCTTTGCGCCAAGCCTGGTCGTCTATGAAGCCAGCTATCGCGATCATCTTGTTTATGGCGTTCTGGTTGTCCCCTTCGGTGGCAAGGCTGCCGTGGCTGACAACTCCTGTGGTCGTGACGCGGTAGCTAACACATCCGTTCTGGCCAACGCAAATCCTGCGTGCTGAAGGCTCAGGAACGATCACGATAGCATCACGCATCGTCAATTCACGTCTGAGCGCATATCCGCTGCGCGCCTGCATCTCCTCGTCGCAGGTGAATACCAAGTACACATCACGGTCGTAATCCGCTTGCGAGACGGCCGCGCATACGCAGGCTATGCCTGATTTCATGTCGGCGCTGCCAAGCCCGACTATCTCGTCGCCAGCGTCTACCGCTTCCTTGAACCAGTCTCCCACCACAGTGTCCGTGTGCATCACGAACACGACAGGCCTCCTTGAGTCCTTACCAGCTATCTTGACGACCATTCCTTGGAGGTTATCATCACCTTGAACCAAGGCTAGACGTTTGACCTGGTACTGTTTGAACAGCCCTTTCAAATAGACTATCATCTCCTTGTTCGAGGATCCGTCTGTGCGGATGTTCACGAGGTCGATGAGGAGATCGGAAGGGTCCATCATACCCGTCTCCCTTTCACGGTTTCCAACGGCGCCAAATAGATCGGGCCGCCGTGCCTCTTGCTCGAACCAACGACCGGCAATCCCAATCTGTTGCAGTAAACTTCAGTTCCTTTTGTCTCGGGCCTCACGCTTTCGACAAGAGCCCATCGATTGCCGAAGACGTCCTTAGGTATGAGAGTGCTATCCCTTGAATATCCGCCTTGGGCATACAACTGATCATAGAATTCCTTGAGAACACCGACAGCGCCGACAAGAAGCTGTTGGGCGAGCCTATCAAGCTTCTCCTTCTCGATCATATCCAAGAACGCATTATAGAACCTTCCAGACAAGCGCTGTCCGCGCGCTTCAGGAAGGACGGATATGTCGCTGATCTCCAGGTATGGCTGCACTGTGGTGAGCACCAGGCCATCATCGGTCTTCCTTCTGACGGAAATAGGCTTTGCTTGGTACTTGATAGCGCCTATGGCCTTTCCAGGAGCGTCCTCCAACTCGAAATACGCCTCGAAATTGGCGTCAGGATCCTTGCGCAACAAGCGTTCATAGTTCTGCTTGTTGTTTGCCGCTTTCTTCAGCACATCCTCGTCCGAGACCTGCGACACTTGGCGGAGAAGACTTCCGAAATCAGGAGGCATTGTCTCGATAAGCCGGATTCTACGTTCGAGATCGTTCATTTTCGGTTCCTCTCCTCAGCGTATGCTATTGAAAGCTGGACCGCTTCCTCGGGGGTTGCCGCTTCCACTATGCGGAAACGCTTGCGTTCGTCCAGATATGTGCCGGCGAGGCGTTGCGCCCAGCCGCCGGTGTCTTTGAGCACGATTATGGGAATGTTCAACTGATATGCTATCGCGATCTCAGACAGCGTGCCTGAGCCTCCGCCTATCGCTATGAGGACGTCGCAGCTGTTGACGAGCACGAACTCCCTGCCTCCGCCTCGTTCAAGCCCTGAGACTATGAGCACGTCAGTGTTCGCCTTGTCGAAGACTTCCTTGCCTTTGCCGTAGGTCACTCCGACTGTCGTTCCTCCTGCGCTTTTGGCGCCCCTTGCGGCCGCTGTCGAGAGCGAGTCATAGTCCTTCTCAGCGCCGTAGATAGTGATGTTGCCGGTCTTCGCGATCAACCTACCTACTTCCTCAGCCAGCCGTTCAATCTCCTTTGGATAGCGCAGGTCAGCCGCGCTGCCCATCACTCCGATTTGAAGTTTCATCTTCGTCGAGCCTCCAGTATCCGTATTATGTCCGATGGCGGTATGTCTTTCTCCGCGAGCAGCACGATACAGAAGTACCACAGGTCAGCCATCTCCTCCATGATACTTTCCTTCTTCCCGTCCTTGCTCGCTATGATCAGTTCAGTCATCTCCTCCCCTAGTTTCTCCAATATCTTGTTCGTCGCGCCCTTTGCGTCGGTGAACAGGGATGTGGTGTAAGAACCGATCTTCGGGTTCTGCTTCCTGTCCAGTACAGCGTCGTAGAGCGACGCCAGGGAATAGTCGCGGTCACCGAAACAGGAGAACCGTCCAGTGTGGCAGGCTGGGCCTTTTTGTTCCACCTTGATCAGCAATGAATCATTGTCGCAATCGGTCTTGATGTCAACGACTCGTTGGGTGTTGCCAGAGCTCTCTCCTTTCCTTGCAAGCCTGTTGCGGCTACGCGAGAACAGCCATAGCTCTCCGCTCTCGATCGTTTTCGCGAGCGACTCCGGCGTGCTGTAGCAGAGCGTCAGCACCTGGCCATCGGTACACTGGATGACGGTCGGGGCAATGCCGTTCATCTTCTTCCAGTCGATGTTCATGGTACCACCTTTGACATCTCATACTGCAGGATGTCTGTTGCGCCTGCTATCTTGAGGTCGGTGATGATTCTTGCCACGTCCTTGCGCTGCACAACGGATTTCACCGCGTAGCCGCCGTCGAGAAGACGGTTGATGGTCGGGCTGCGCATGCAGGGCAGCACAGCTGAGACTGTCTTGAGGGCTTCCTCGCCACAGTTCATCTCCAAAATGCACTTGTCGCGTGCGGCAAGGACACTGCGGATCAGCGTCACGATACTCTCTATTTTCCTAGCTTTCCACTGGTCGGCAAGCGCGGCGTTGCTCGCAAACAATCTCGTCGATGAGCTGAAGAGCAGCTCCACGACTTCTAGGCCGTTCTCCTTGAGCGTCTGTCCTGACGCGGTGTTGTCTATGATCATATCCGCATCCTCTGGGGGGAATGCCTCGGTTGCGCCGAAGCTGCGCACAAACTCGCAATCATATCCGCGACGCTTGATGAATCGTTTTGCGATGTTCTCGTACTCCGAAACCACGATTGCCTTCCTTCCGAGCGCGTTCATGTCAAGCCCTTGCGGCACAGCGGCCACGATGCTGACCGGGTCGAGCCCGGTGTCGAGCATATCGGACACGTTCGCTCCGCTCTCGACAATCCAGTCATAGCCTGAGAATCCCATGTCGTGCGCTCCGAGTGCGACGAGCGAAGGGATGTTCTGCGGCTTGAGCAGCTTTATCTCGATCTCGACGTCGCTGCATTGTGGGCGCAGGGATCTTCCATCGGTCTTGACCTTGATCCCTGCCGCTGCCAGTAGCTCGACCAGGTTGTTCTGCATACGGCCCTTTGGCAGGGCGATTTTCAACACTTGCATTTTTCCACCTCAGAAAGGGCGGCTGGCGGGAATCGAACCCGCGTCACAAGCTCCACAGGCTTGAGTTCTGCCACTGAACTACAGCCACCAATGAAGAAAACCAACTCCGGCAAGAATAGGATTAGAGATGAAGACAACCAACTCGAGAGATGCAACTAGAATAATCAGGCAGACATACAATGAAGATAATCAGCTCGTTCCATACATTAGTTAATGCCGTGGTCGTTAATATAATTTTCGTAAAAGTATCCGGAAATCTTCCGGTTTATTCGTTGTTTTGATATGATTTGTACAGTCTCTCAAGATTGGATTGAGCCATCGCTTTCGCGGTTCCACGCAAGGGCGGGCTCTTCATCGGCCACTGTCTTGTGAACCATGGAAGGTCAATAACAAGCCGCATACGGTAAAACATCCGTGTTCTTGCATAAAGGTCGCCGCATTCTTTCGAGTAGGATTCTGCGCATAATCTGGTGAGAGATTCGGTTTCGTCCTCTGGAAGTCTGAATGCGGATGATGTGTGGTAGACAAGATAGCCAAGGTCATTCGCAGGATCTCCCAAGCGACTTCTCCCAAAGTCGATGAAACGCACCTTTCCGTCCGCGCAATCCAAGGCGTTCCACGGGTGGAGATCGCCGTGCAGAAGTTTCGGCGATTTCCAGTCCAAGGACTCATGGCCTACTTCCTCGACGAGACGATTGAAGACCGTTGAATATCTTTTTTCTTCATCTTCTGTCAATTCTGCTTCTCCCAATGCCTTCTTCACTATCTTCACACGCTTCTTCGCACACCATCTATCTGCAACGAAATGACCTGGGAACAGTCCTGTCGGGAGGGAATGCAGGCAGTATGCTGCCTCCATGATCCTTGGAATCCTGCCAAAGACCGATGTTTTGCATTCTGGCTCTTCATGCTCGATGAATTCCACTACCAGTTCCCTTTTGACATCGTTGTAGGCTAGCAATGCCGGCGCCAAATCTAACTTAGATAGATAGTCATAGAGGAACTTCTCACGTTCATACCTGAACGAGGTGAACGCGTCAGGATTGATGAAGCTCTTCTGGACGGCTTTCTTGCCTTTGTATTGCACTAACCAGACCGGGTCTGCTCCGCTCCGTGTAAGATGCTCGGCTCTTATCGGATCTTCCATCACAGAAT
>JAGVQG010000056.1 GCA_020051845.1 archaeon
GGAAACGCAGCAAAAATAGGCGCACCCAAAAGATACATCGGAAAACGAGCAGTAGTAATCATCCTAGAGAACTAGACTAATTGTGCAACACTGCATATATAAAATGATGTGGCTACATTATTCATCCACGCTCTTGCGCGGCGTACAATCTCTCGAACAGCGGCAGTGGAATTGCTGTGATGTCCTTCAATTCTTGCATTGTCTCCTCTAAATCGATGATTATCCATGGATTGTTCTTTCTCTGGTCTATTGCCTTGTTGATGATGCTATCCCAATCAATAAATCTCTCGGCATGTATGATTGTTTCTATGTCTTCATGGTCTCTCTCCCTTCGCGTGACTGCTTTGAGGAGTATCAGGTCCTCTTTTGCTAGAAGCGAGACTGTGAGTTCGTGCGTACCCAGATAGTCGCGTCTCTCGACGATCGCTGACTGTGTGAAATCGATGCTCATGCCAAAGACGTTTCCGACAAATAGGTCGAAGCGCTCCTCTCCACGCGTGTACATGCGCGGTTTGTGCGCGTGTTTCTTGCGTTTGCCATCATAGATATCGCCGATTTCCCGTTCCCTATAGCCCAATTTCAGGATGGCTTTGACGAAAGTGTCCCTGTCCTCTTCGGCGGCGAATACGAGATCGATATCTTTTGTCGCGGTCTTATATCCGAGAAACATCATGGCTGTGCCGCCTATTGCGATGCAGGAGATGTTTTTCCCAAGATATTCCGCGACGAGTCGGAAGAGTTCGTCCTGGTCTTTCGTTGTTATCATAGACGATACCTCAATGGAATCGTTTTACATCGGGTGCGTGCGCGCGCTCGGACATAGAGTTTCTGGACGTCACTGACCAGGTTATTCTTCTTGGCCAGGTCAAAGAGACGTTTCCAACTCCGGACATGGCGGAAGAGATGCGTGGTCGCATCCAATGTCCTGACATCACCTATCCTGATGCCATCGATAATGGCTCGCTCCACAGTGTATCTGCCTATGACTCGGTGTCGGAACGCAGGAACTAGCTTCTCAGGACTGTATCGATTGACGACAGAATAGAATCCATTGTCGGGTTCCTGTGGCCGTGTACTGATGGTGTAGATACGTTTTTGGTGCCTACCACCACTCACACTGACTAATCCTTTTCGTTTGAGTCTGAACAGAAGATTGAGCGCCGACTGCCTTGCAAGCCCTGTCTTTGCGACGAACGTGTCAAGAGTGTACTTACCTTCTTGCAGGTTCATTTATGTTATCCATACGAAGTAATATATAAACTTTACTAATAGATTAGATTGCACGATGTCAATGACACTTCAGAATGACCATTTCCGATAGTTTTAAGAGCTTTTTGTCCCCGTTCCGTCAATAAACCCAGAACTAGCGACCGGAAGCTTTATATATGACCTATCCGAAATCTATATAATATTAGTTGTGGCGTAGCATCTATGTTGCGCAAGTTGGGTTAGGGGGAAGGAAAATGCCAGACCACATGTTGTATGTGAAAAAGTGCCCTGAATGCGGCAGCATCAACCTTTTCATCAATCGCGATAAAGGCGAGATCATCTGCAAGGACTGCGGTATCGTCGTCGAGGACAAGATGGTCGAGTTCGACCAGGAATGGCGCGACTTCGATTCTGACGGTGAAGCAGGCAACAGCGGGCGCAGGACAGGCGCTCCAATGACCTATACCCAATTCGACCGTGGTCTCGGCACCGAGGTCGGACAGAAAGCCGACCTTCTAGCCCTTGGATCAAAGGACCGCAACAAGTTCTTCCGCCTCAGGAAATGGCAATACAGGATCAGCACGGCCATCGAGCGCAACCTCAAGCTGGCTCTTGCCGAACTCAAACGCGTAAGCAGCTTCCTCAAGCTTCCAAGATCAGTCGAGGAAGAGGCTGCCATGATTTACACTCAAGCAGTACAGCGTGGCCTTGTAAGGGGCCGTTCAATGGAATCCGTCGTCTCTGGCGCGCTATACGCTGCCTGCAGGCGCCACGAGGTCCCAAGGACTCTGGACGAGCTCAGCGAAGCGTCAGGCATCGAGAAGAAGGAGATAGGACGCACATACCGGTTCGTCACGCGCGAGCTCGGCATCAAGATATTGCCAAGCAATCCTGCTGATTACATCGCACGCTTCGCGAGTTCATTGAAACTCGCGGCCGAGACACAATCAAAGGCCGTCGAGATCCTTGAGAAGGCGCAGAACAGCGAACTCACGAGCGGTCGCGGTCCGACAGGAATAGCCGCTGCATCGTTGTACGTGAGCGCCTTGATCCACGGCGAGAAGCGCACACAGCGCGAAGTCGCCGATGTCGCAGGCGTCACAGAAGTCACTATCAGAAACCGTTACAAGGAACTCCTTGAAAAGCTCAAGCTCGACAAGGAGATCAAGAAGCAGAAGAAGAAACGGTGAAAGGGAGGTGTGGTGAGCACACAATGAAATACGCGCTCATCACGGATATCCACGGGAATCTTGAAGCACTTGACGCAGTCCTGAAAGAGATAGAGACAGCAGGCATATCGCCCGAACACACAGGCTGTCTTGGTGATATGGTCGGCTACGGGCCTTACCCGAATGAATGCGTCGATAAAGTCAGGCGCAGGTGCGGTTTTGTCGTGCATGGCAACCATGAACTGTCCGTTGTGAGCGGGATTCCGAAGGCATACATCCACTCCAGTCTGTTTGAGATGATGAAGTGGACCAAGAAGAGAATCACGCAGGAGAATCTTGAATGGATGGCCCAACTTCCTGCGCAGACACGATTCAGATATGGGATCGTTGCCCATGGCCAACCGATTTACGGCGACAAAATATTCGATTACGAGCGCGTCAACAACTATGTCTTCATCGAGGAAGGTAAAGACGCGACATTTGTCATGTCGAGGGTTTTCCGTAACCTGAAGCACCACTCCAAGGAGACAGGCAACGGTTCCTATCTCGCGGCTTTCGGCCACACCCATGAAGGTTGGGCTATGATCGAGAATGACCGTTTCGTGAGGCTTGAACCTGATTTCAAGACGCGCAGATATGAGAACCCCGATAAGGCGTTGATGATCGCATCGGTCCCTTCTGTGGGCCTTCCGCGCGACGGCGACTGGCGCTCTGGCTGGCTCGAGGTCGATGCGCACGGCGTGACGCTGCACAGGACAGAGTATGATGTGCAGGCGACAATCGACGCCACGATACATGAAGCTGTAACTGACGGAGTCATGCCCTTACAGAAAGGAACGTTCAAAAGATGAATCGCCTGCGCGAGAAATCCTTGACTTTTCCGTCGACAACCTTGATTCCTTCATTCCGAAGCAATCCTGTTTTCCTGTCGATCTGTTCACCTTCTGTGCAACCCATGAAGCCGCCGATGGAACCATCTGAAGAGACGACGCGATGACAAGGGACCTGGGGTGAGTATGGGTTCCTCTTCAACGCACCCCCGATAGCTTGCGCTGACGCGACACCAACCACAGATGCAAGATCGCCATAGGTGATGACTTTTCCCGCAGGGACCTTGCGCAAGGCGTGATAGACCTTTTCCTGGAATTCTGTGGTTCTAACCATTTGCGAATTTCTTCGTCCTGTGAGGCCCGCCTCGCTTGAAGAAGACGCCTTTCTTGCGTTTCTTGTGGGTCTTGCGCTGGTACGGTTCGCCTTCATCCATGACGGTGCAGATGATGACAACCTTTATTAAACCGCCCGTGGTCATTCTTATTATCGAACGAGGTGTTGGATATGATGTCATCGATTCCGATTGATTTGCAGAAGTCGAAGAAAGATATAGACAAGCAGATCTGTCGAGTGGGCATGATTGCAGAGCTCGACGCGATAAGCTTGTATGAACAACTGGCCGCCATGACGGAGAACACGGTCCTCAAGGCCACGCTCCTCGACATCGCCAAGGAAGAGAAGACGCACACAGGAGAGTTCGAGGCCATCCTGCTTCGATTGGACAAGGAGCACGAGAAGGAGATCGCGGCGGGTAAGAAGGAAGTCGAAGAGAAGTGAATCATCTCGACGGAACCCTTATCGGGTCTAGCAGGGCGCGTACCAGCCTGCAACGATATGCCTCGGACATGTTATCAAAGCCCAGCAACGCGTCGAAGAATTCCGTCCTTTGACCGTCTGTCGCCATGATTTTCCGCTCTCCGGTCTTGACATAAGCAGTGTAGATTTTCTGGCCTATTCCGCTCACGTATACGAGCTGCATCCGGCCGCTCACAACAGTCTCGCTCATGCGCTCGAAACCTAACGCGCGGAATTCGTGGTCAAGTCCCATGGCGAGTTCTTCGATGCTGACGTTGTTGCCTATCTTAAGACCGACTGCATTGTGCATGATCACATAATTGATGATATGATATAAAAGAGTTTTCAGCCCAACAACGCGGAAATCGCGTCGAAGGTCTTCCTGTCGGGGAATCTGGAATAATTCTCGGCCCTACGCCGCAATGCCGTGTGGTCGATGAATATCTTCTTGCTCTCGAGCACTGACGCGAGTTGTGAAAGATATTGACAGCATTGCGTGACATTGTGCGGCCTTGGCGTGTGGTGGCCGCGTTCGAAGTCGAGCAACGTGACTTTTTTACCTACCACGATGTGTTTGTGCGGGTGGTGCATCTCCTCTTTCTGGATTCCGAGAGTGTCTAAGACGAGACATTGACGCAATACTTCGCGCAAAACTTCCAACGTCGCTTTTCTTGAAGCTCCAGGAAGCCAGTCCCTGATCAATTCGCCTTTGGCGAAATCGTAGCAAAGCACTTTCTCCGTCGAGAAGATAATCTTCGGCCCGATTCTCTTCTTGTTGATCATCCCCAACACGCGCGCCTCGTTCTCGATCCTGCCGATCGCTTCGCTTTTGGGGTTGTGGATCTTCAGCGCGACCTCTTTCTTTCCGATCTTCCCCTTGAATATCCATCCGCGTTTTCCTTTCGAGAAATAATCGATGTCGGTCACGCGTTTCCTTTCGGCGTCAAGTCGTGAGAAGGTCTTGCGCAGCCCGTAGACGTAATATGTCTCGAATGCGATGTGGTTCGTCGCTAGCATCGTCCAATCGAGAAGCGATCTTTCGATAAGTTCGTGTACTTTCGATTTGTCGGTGCGTGACGTGAACAACAAAAAGATGTTGCCTTTCGGCGTCAGGTGGCTCGGAGCCGTCTCAAGGAATCTTTCGATGGTCTCCCATCCTTTCTTTCCGCCTATTGTCGCAGGATCGTCAGGATAACCATCCGCTGGCAGATAGGGTGGGTTGAAAAGAATGGTGTCGAACTTCGTTTTCGGCACCTTGGAAAAAAGATCGGATTGGATGAACTTGGCTTTCTTGTTGGTCTTTGTAATGGTGTCATTGCAGTGTCTCACAGCCAATGGGTTGATGTCGACGCCCAGCACGCTCTTTGCTTTTGCTTCAAGCGCTGCCTTGCTCTGTATCCCTGACCCGCAACCCATGTCAAGCACCTTTCCAAGGGCTTTTTCCCGGACGACTGCAGCGAGCAAAAGTGAGTCTTCGAGCGGAGGGTAGACAGAGACGGGCAAATCCTTGGTCACCATGATATCAGCATACCTTTCCTCCTTTATAAATGCTGGGTGGCTAATTGAATTAGTGCCTGGGCAAAAGCAATCAAAATACTCAACCCAAACACATATTCCCGAAAAACAACCATCCCTCATGAGTTTATCGACGGGACCATATTCTCCAGCAACGAAATATTTATATACTTGAGTCACCATACTAATATACAATATAGTATACCAGCATAGGCAGACAGATAGTGCCTAATGCTTCAGACATTTGACCTCCTGAGCTTGTCGGGAAAAACGACGCGGGAAAAAGAGGCCTGGTCATCGATTGATCGGGTAATTGGCAATAGACAACTACGCCCGGCAGCTCTCCTTTTCAAATAATTCTGATAAAATCACATAAAAGAATCAGTATCTCTCTTTCTCAGGCAAAATTCCTATGCACTTCGTCTCCTTGAACCCGCATGCCATACAGACGAAATTCACGAACTTGGAATTGCCGCTGATGGAGCCGAAAGACTGCCGCATCTTGCCTTTGCATTTTGGGCAAGCACCGGATGATTCCTTCTTTTCCATGACGCTAAAATAATGGCCGTGGTATTTAATCCTTTGGAACGACCTATTGTGCTTTAATATTGAAACCGTGTCGAGTCATCATCGAAACAGGCATCCTCCTGATGTGCGGAATCTTTAAATATCGCTTTGACATGGGGTTGGCCAAGGGGTGGTAGGAATGGACGGACACGAACGCGCTGCGTTGATCGAAAGAATCACAAGATCATTGATTGATAAATCGCACGTGGAACCGACGATCGCCGAGGAGATGGCTCGTCGCTGGGTCACGATGTCATAGGCGAGGTGACACATGGCAAAGGATGAGGAATTCGACGAAGACTGGGATGAAGATATAGAAGATATCTAAGGCCGTCTTCAAAAAAATGATCAGTAGAGGGAAACAATTGAGTGAGCACTCTGAACAGGATTTGGAATCGTTCTTGAAGGAATCTTCTGTGGTGATCAAGGTTCTTGGTTCTGGCGGAGCAGGCAACAACACGCTCGACAGCCTGTATTCTTCAGGCGTCCACGGCGCCGAACTTATCGCGCTCAACACCGACGCCCAGGATCTCCTGGACACTTCCTGTGATGCAAAGATACTGCTTGGAAGGAATCTTACTCGTGGCCTTGGGGCAGGCAACGATCCCCTGAAGGGTGAGCAGGCCGCAAGGGAAAGCCAGGCAGCCATCAGAGAGGCTGTTCAGGACGCTGACCTTGTCTTCATCGTTGGCGGTCTTGGAGGTGGCACAGGCACGGGCTCATTGCCTGTGATCGCTGACGTTGTCAAGGAATGCGGCATCCTTAGCGTAGCCGTCGTCTCCATGCCGTTCCAGATGGAAGGGAAGAGACGTATGGAGAACGCCATGCAGGGCATGCGCAAGCTCGAGGATAAGGTTGACGCGCTCATCGTGCTTCCTAATGACCGGCTCATGGAGCACGCGCAGCAGATGCCATTGCAGCAGGCCTTTGGCATGGCAGACAAGGTCTCTGCGCAGGCGCTCAAGGGCATTATCGAACTCATCACAAGACCAGGGATAGTCAACCTGGACTTCTCTGACCTTAAGGCGATCCTGAAGAACAGCGGCGTGTGTGTCATAGGCGTAGGCGAAAGCGACACGCAGGAACGCGCCATCGAAGCTGTCCAGAACGCGCTCGGCAACCCGCTTGTCGAGGCGAACATAAGCGAAGCCAAGGGCGCGCTCATCAACGTCATCGGCGGCATGGACATGACCCTCAGCCAGGCGCAATCGACGATAGAGGAGGTCAAGCGTTCGCTTTCCGAAGACGCGAAGATAATCTGGGGCACCCAACTCGATGAGAGCATGAAGGGCAAGATAAAAGTCCTTGTTGTGATGACAGGCCTCACAAGCAGGGCCATGGTGGATAGCCAGGCAGTCGACGGCTATGTCGCCATGGATGAGATTCTATGATAACTTTAGGACCACAGAGCGATTTCCTGTTCCTCGCGACTCCGCTTGATAACAGGAAGCAGCGTCCGATGCGAGAGTTATATGAGGCGATCCACGCCAGCAGACTCAAAGTCATAGCCCTAGGCACGATCCACACCAACATAATCGCACCTAATGTCAAGGAGACCCTTGCATACAGCCTTTCCTGGTGGCTCTCTGAGCGAAGCGTACACCATTGCGTTTTCCAGACATCGAAATCCTACAAAGCGATCGTGGGCTTCGAAAGCAAAACGCCGTTGGAGGATCTGGCGAAGACATTGCCTGATCTGACCACTGAACTGGAAGGTAATGTCGCAAGACTTTATGGCTGTGGTAACATTCAATGGGATATGAAAGCAAGAAACACGCTCGACGTGCTGGGCCAGACCGAGAAAGTCGTCGAGTACGGCATTCCCTATCTGAAGCGTCGTTCGAGGGATTTCATCGGGAAGTTCATCGCCGATTCCGAGGAATGATCACTCTTTCGCCGTCTTCCAGAGCAGTTCAAAGAAGTTTTGATATCCGCGCGCCATCTCTTTGTTCCGAATGACTATCGCGATAGGTTTCTCGCTCCACAAAACCAAGGCGACGTTGTCGCCATAGACGTTGATCGCCGCTGGCCCCATGAATTGCTCAGGCAGGAATCTCACCTGGGAAAGAGGTATCTTGCCAAGTGTCTTCTTTGCGCTTTCCTCGAATATTACTTTGACATTGACCTTGGCCTTCTTCCTGCGTTCGTCGAACCATTTGAAGTACCAGCGCATCGTCTCATAGGATTTCGCGCTGCTGCTCACGATGAGTATCTCTTTTCCCGTGCGCAATTGGTCCTCGAACGCGGTCTTGAGCCCCTGTTTTCCTTCGAAGAGCAATGTCTCCTGCTTGGCTTCAGTGAGATTCCAGCGGCCTTGCAGAGTCAACACCGCTTCCGATAGGCGTTTCTTCCTCTCATCGACCATCTCGAGCAGCCTGTCAGGCCTTACTGCCTCGAAGTTCTTGCGGTTGTTCTTGGTGATGTGGCCGACTAAACCCTTCGCGACAAGCCTTTCGGTCGCGTCATAAGCGAGACGGCGATGCACTCCTGCACGTCGAGAAAGCTCTCCGGCAGAGCACATTCCACCGTCGACAAGAGCCAGATACACCTTAATCTCGATGGGCGTGAGCCCTTCATCGCTAAGAACGGATTCCATTGTCATAGAACTCAATAATCAATCCAGATTCATAAGTTTTGTGGTGATGATGTCTATCACAATAAAACAGTAACGTTTTTTAGTGAGTATGTTCTTATGTGTTAAAATGAAAACACTAACAACAAAAGAGGAATCCTGTGAAGATGTATTTGATATCCCCTATTCAATCGCAGGTAAATTCAAGGGTCTGAAGTGGAATAAATCAGAAGATAGAATGAGTTCAAGAGAATTTTGATTTTTAGCTTCTAAACTATCGTCCCGTATCCGATCAACCGCCATCTCTTTCCTACGTTGCGCGAGATCGTCACGCGCGATCCCTTTGTCGCGCACACCGGCCGCCTCAAAGGTATCTTGACAAGGCCTTTGCCCGTCTCGGACACCACTCCGACCGTCGCCGCGCTGTTCACGTTGAGCATGAGTATCTCTGTCTTGTGTATTGGATCGACGACCAGGCTGTCCTTTGCTCCGACGACTCTTTCAAGAAGGTGCGGCTCGAGCGTGAGCGTTGACAACACAGGTGGCGTCATTCCCGGCAATCCAATGACCGCTCCGACGAGCTTGTCGCTCTTGATGATGGACGGGTCGAGTCCGGTCATCAGGCCTATGCTTCCACCAGGCCTTGCCTGGTCGACGGATTTTCCACCGGCCATTATGCTCATGATCTTCGTCGTCAAAGGCTTCCATACTTTCTGGTTGCGTTCCTCGACCTCATAGCCAGGCATTATCTCGACTTCCATGCCGACCTTGAACACGCCTTGCTTGATCGCTCCACCAAGGACTCCGCCGACCATCTTCTTGGGCGTGGTGCCTGGCTTGTTGACATCGAAGCTGCGCGCCACGAACATTATCGGTTCCTTGGTGGCGTCGCGCTGCGGCGTCGGTATGAACTTCTGGAACGCTTCGATGAGCAGGTCTATGTTTAGGCTGTGTTTGGCGGCCACCGGGATGATCGGTGCATCGGCGAATGGCGATGCCTTGAGGAATTCACGTATCTGCGCCTGGTTCTTCTTCGCCTGGTCGACCGAGACAAGGTCGATCTTGTTCTGCACGACTATGACATTGGTGATGCCCATGATCGTCAACGCATGCATATGTTCGCGTGTCTGCGGCTGTGGACATTCCTCATTGGCAGCCACAAGCAGCAAGGCTCCGTCCATTATGTTAGCACCCGATAGCATGGTCGCCATCAGGCTTTCATGGCCTGGCGCATCCACAAGGGACACCTTGCGTACGTGTTCTGTGGGCTTGCCTTCGATCTCTGGCTTGAGTGTCCATTGTTCAGGGCCTTCCTTGCCAGGTATCCTGTAGATATCTATATCTGCGTAGCCGAGCTTTATCGTGATTCCACGCTTCAATGATTCAGAATGTGTGTCTGTCCACTTGCCGCTTAGTGCCTGCACAAGGGTGGTCTTACCATGGTCGACGTGGCCGACCATACCTATGCTGACCTCTGGCTGCGTGCTGGATGCATTGGCCTTGGCTTCTATCTTATCCTCGGTCGCCGCTGGTTGTTCAGTGTCCGCCTTCGCGGTCTTCTTCTTAGCCATTCATCTCAAAGCCAGAACAGGTTATTTATAAAGCTTCGGTAATGACAGAACATGGACTGGTCGGTAATGCTTATGCCGGATTCTGCCGCACATCCTCGACCACTTCCTGGACGATGTGTACCGTCGGAAGCTGGACATCACGGACGCGCATATGAGAAAACGGTCCAATGGTCAATTAGCGGAGCGTTTCCGGCGATTCCGTACCACTTGCGGCGTTTCCGCATACGCTCCGTGTTGGCGACCACAACACATGAAAAGCAAGACCGCATCGATCATATCATGGCGAAGAACGAACAAGCGATAACCTACCTGATAATCAGCATCGTGCTTTTCACGCTGATGATCATCCACATCTTTCAGGCGTTCCCGCTGAGCACCGACAAGTTCGCGTTTTTCCTTGTGAGCCTTTTCACGACGGTGATGCTGATCCCCATGCTCAAATACCTGAAGTTCTTTGATATAGTGGAACTCAGGCGTTCTTACAAGACGTTGGAAAAAGAGAGGAGAACCTGAACTGCCGTGGTTTTCCGGAATATCTCGGCATGTCGCAAAGATACGCGAGTTCTTCGCCTCCATCACGCCACAGAAGAAGGTGCACTTGTTTGTCGTGTACGACAACACCGTTGACAACCCATGGTTCTCCGTAATTTCGCCCTTCTCCCGGCCAGTTGTGGTGCAATAAATAGATGCGTCGCTCAAGGTCGTAATGATATCTCAATGCGCTCAGTTCCCGCACTGAATCGATCCGTTTCGAGCGGGTGCATTCAGTCAACGCGGATAGCGCAAGCTTTTGTAGATATTCCAGGTCCAGTGAGCGATGACGCAGGTCGTATGGAAGGTCCCTTATGAAGTTCATTCCTTGATCAGCCCGGTTATCTCTTTCAAGCGTCTCTCCAGTTCCTTCTTGTTCCTGGCTTCTACGTTGAGACGAAGCAAAGGTTCGGTGTTCGAGGGCCGCACATTGAACCACCAATCGGAGAACTCGACGCTGACGCCATCAAGTTCGGATATCTTTCCATCACGGTATTCGTTCTTGAGTTGCGCTATCTTCGCATCCTTGTCCTTGACCTCGAAGTTGATCTCGCCACTAGGATAATACTTCTTCAAAGGCTTGACCAATTCAGACAGCTTTCTGCCTGACGATGAGACCAGGCCCGCCATCAGCACAAGTGTGATGTCGCCGCTATCAGCGTAACTGTTGGACGCGTAATAGTAATGACCTGACAATTCACCCGCGAATATGGCGTTCGTCTGCCGCATCTTCTCCTTGATGAAGCTGTGGCCGACGCGGGTCACGACGGCCTTGCCACCTAGCGCCGCGATCTGTTCCTTAACGGACCAGGATGAACGCAGGTCGTACAATATCGTCGATTCGGGGTTCTTCTTCAGCAATTGCTCCGCGATGAGCGCGGTTATCAGATCAGCGGCTATCTGTTCGCCTTTCTCGTCTATGAAGAACACCCTATCGCAGTCAGCGTCGTAGGCGACGCCGAAATCCGCATTTGTGGAGAGCACTTTCTTCTTGAGGCTGTCAGTCGCCCCTTCGACCAATGGATTCGGCCCACGGCCGGGGAAGTTGCCGTCTGGTTCGAAATATAGCGGCACTATCTCTATGCCCGTGCTCTTCGCTATCTTTTCGATCGCGATGCTTGCGGCGCCGTTGCCAGCGTCAACGACGATCTTGATCTTGCCGATGCCGTGGGCGTATGCCGCGACATCTTCGACGAACTCATCCAATATGTCGACCTGGCGCACAGTGCCTTTCTTGGCCGATTGCTTGGGATTGCCAACCATCGACTTCTCGATGTCTTTGAGGCCGCTGTCTGATCCTATAGGTATGGCGCCTTTGCGGCACAACTTGAAGCCGTTGTATTCCTTTGGCGTGTGGCTCGCCGTGATCATAGCAGCGTCTCCCTTGCGGCTGGCATAGTAGAGCATGTTGGTCGAGCAGACGCCGATGTCCTCGACATCACAGCCTTGGTCGACCAGTCCTTGCACGAAGCGCGAATGCAATGCCGCGCTTGAGTTGCGCACGTCGCGTCCAACTATCAATTTCTTGGCCTTCAAGAAGACCACGAGCGCTCTCGCAAGCGTGTAAGCGAAACCATCGTTCAATTCAGATGGATAGATGCCCCGTATATCGTATGCCTTGAATACTCCCAAAACATTCACCTCTGAAGTGGCATCCTGCGAGCTTGATTAAAAACATTATGGTCCGGATGCCCTGCCATGCGATTGAGAACTTCGACTTGCCGCCGTGGCCTTTCCGATTTTCACTTACGGAGTTTCGGCATCTCGAGGACCGGGTCTGGCAGGCCGTATTTTCGCGCCCGCGCTTGCTCGAGACTCACGAGTCGCCTGCAGTCGACGCACCATTTGCGCATAGGACTGAGGCTTGACACTGCGCAGCCGCATCGCTGGCACAGCACCTGCATGATTTCATCCATGCTATTCTTCATAACCCACCGTCTTCCTCACGTATTCCTAGAGGAGGTCTTCGGTTTATATTGATTTCTCTTGTAGCGACTTGAGAGTAGTCAAACTATTCTTATAAATGGAGTAAGGATAGTGCCGATATGCGAGACGCGCAGAAGAACACGGCCGAATCCTACGCTCGCGAGATGAAGAGACGCGATCAGCGCATAGAGGAACTCGAGGAGGAACTGCGGATGATGCGCAAGTTGTTGCTCAAATCTGTGGGTGAGAAGCTCTCCATCACCGACAGGATGAAGAGACGCTAACCCCACTGTTCTTTCTTGATGCTCGCGGCAGGGATTTCGCAGAAAAGCAGCGTCTCCTCGACGCCTTTCACGAACGGTTCTGGTCCGCAGACATAATATACCGCGTTCTTGAGGTTGCGGACATGCCTCTTGATGGTCTCCTCGCCGATCCTGCCGCGGTGTCCTTGCCAGCCACTGTCCTCGGGTTCACGCGTGAGAGTCTGGATATAACAATGATCCGCGAACTTCTGGCTGCGATGGGTCAACTCATCCTTGTGCAATATGTCGAGCTGCGTGCGCACGGAATAAATCAGCGTCACGCGGGTCTTCATTCCAGAGTCCTGGATGTGACGCAGCATGCTCATCATGGGCGCTATTCCTGTGCCGCCAGCAAGCAGCACGACGTCTGCCGGGACGGGCTCCTGCAATACGAAATTGCCATAGGGACCTTGCACGATGATCTCATCGCCTTCCTCTTTCTTGAAAAGCTCGGTCGTGAACACGCCGACCTTCTGTATCGTGAGCTCTATCGCGTCATCCATCAAAGGACTGCTCGATATGGAGTATGATCTCGGCCCGCATTTCGGGTTCTCGATGGTGAGTGTGACGAACTGGCCTGGCTTGAACACGATCTTCTCGGGCGTCTTCGGCTTCAGAGTGAACGCCTTGACGACGGTGTTGTGTCTTTCGATGGACTGGATGATGAATGGCCTTTTCTGGATGTTCATGTCCTTTCCCCCACGGCCGATAGCGCCTCTGATGCGTGCCCTTCTGGCACGACCTGCTGGAATATCTTCATTATGTTCCCATCCTCATCGATGATGAATGTCGAGCGGGCCATGCCGAACGATGTCTTGCCATCGACCGTGCGCTTGCCCCAGACACCATATAGAGACGCGACCTCATGGTTCTGGTCGGATAGGAGCTTGAATTTCAATGAATGTTTTTGCGCGAAGCCCGCATGGCTTTCTGCGCTGTCCGGACTCACACCGACAACCATTATCTTGCGTTTCTCGTATTCTTCGCTGCTATCACGGAACGAGCACGCCTGGGCAGTGCAACCCGGAGTGTCATCCTTCGGGTAGAAGTAAAGCACGACTCGCTGCCCGCGCAATGATGAAAGAGAGATGTCGTTGCCTTTCGCGTCAGATAGCTTGAAATCAGGCGCAACATCACCTTCTTTTAGCGTGATTGACATAACAGGATGCCTTTTCTTGACGTATAAATGTCTTGCGCACCACAGCCATCAACTCAAACTCGTTTGAGGGAATCTATAAAAGAATCTGGTGCCTACTAATGGTCGGGTGAAGACAATGGAACAAGACGACTTCAACAAAACAGATTACATAAAACATGAACTCCTTGGTGTTTTCCTTGACGGATTGATCGCGGAATCCATGGCGCAGCGACGCGAGCTTGTGATCATCGAATCACACGCAGGAAAAGGCAAACGATACGCTCTGCCGATGGCATCTGTAGTGAATGCGAATTCAGGACACCGTGCTTACAATGACGACACACCCCTGCTGGCCGCGAGGAAGCTGGAGGCTGCGCGGAAACAGGGCTTGAGATATCAACTCAATCTGCATGAAGGCAAATTGAAGTGCAGGAAGGATCTCAAGACGTTCATGGACAACTACGCCGGACTGCATGCTGCCGAGCAAGCCATACAGGTCAAGGACACCCTATTCGAAGAAGCATTGCTGGACTACCAGCTTCGCCGGTCCAATACCGACCATAACTTCGCGATATTCATGGATCCTTCGGAAGAAGTCGCCCTGGGATATTACGACGAGAGTATGGTCAAGGGAATACAACATTGGTTGAAGAACGGCCGCGCCGATGTGATGTTGTACATGACCCAACTGACGCGCAGGGCACCCTATGTGGCACAGCATGACAAAAAATTGGATGCACTACATGATTCCATCGGCCAAAGGGCTGTGGACTTCTTCCACAAAATGCGCGGCGGAGCCATGGAATCACTAGACCATTTCATAATAACTGTCGACGACAAAGTAGTCGAGAACAGGCTGATCGACACACACATACACGCTTTCGGGCAGTTGTTCCCGGGAAAAGTATACGCGGCCAACACGAACAGGACAACGATGGCGACGTCTGCTGGCGGTTATATGCTCATCCCTTGAGCACGGGCAGTGCGTAAAATCTATATACGCCGGCTGCGTAAACGGTATCGGTGATACCGATGCCTTACACTTTGAAACCTTTCACATACGCGAAGGATTCCCTCGAACCGTTCATGGACAGTCGCACTGTCGAGATCCATCATGACAAGCATCATCAGACCTACGTCGACAAGCTCAACGCCGCTGTCGAGAAGCATCCTGAGCTGTTCAAGAAGTCGCCCGAGGAACTGCTCAAGGATTTGAACGCTGTGCCTGATGACATTCGCGTCGCTGTCAAGAACATGGGAGGCGGTGTCGTCAACCACGACTTTTTCTGGTCGATACTAAAGAAGGACGTCAAACCTTCAGGCCTGGTCATCGAAGCCATAAACAAGCAATGGGGTTCGCTCGACGCTTTCAAGAAAGCCTTCGGTGATGCAGCTGCAGGCGTTTTCGGCAGCGGCTGGACCTGGCTCGTGTCCAACAATGGCAAGCTGGAGATCATGACGACGTCGAACCAGGACAGCCCGTTATCTGTCGGCAAGGTCCCGCTTTTGACGATAGATGTCTGGGAGCACGCGTATTATCTGAAGTACATGAACAAGAGGGTCGATTTCATAAGTGCGTTCTGGAATATCGTGGACTGGGAAAAGGTCGACGAACACTTCTCGAAGGCGAAATGATCAGATAAGCCGGAATTCCGACAATTCACCGTCGTTCTCTTTCATCATTGCGCTCTTGAGAGCGATTTTCTTCCCAAGTCTGTTCTTGATCAACCATAGGTCTGACGGCACGACGTTCTTTTCGTCGAGTCCGTCTATCTTGAACCATCGGGCAGGTCCGTCTTCCGATTTGATCGGTGCGCCTTTCGCGCTGACTGTGGTGAAGAACAGGATGAAGCTGTGCTTGATGATGCCATCGCCTTCGACACGCTCGTGCAGCACTGCGTTGATGGAGCCGAAAACCGGTTCAAGCCCTGTTTTGGTCTTGATGTGCCTGATGCTCGCGTCCTCGAAGCTTTCCTCAAGAAGCATCTTACCTCCGATGCAGGTCCAGTAGCCCTTGTACGGCCGTTTCCTGCGCCGGATCATCAGGATCCTGTCCTTGTCCACGCACGCGACGATCACGACAGGCACAGGCCCTAATTGCTGGCCCGTGATATGCGAGAATATCGGGATGTAGCGTTCCGCGGTCTTGGTGAGATGGTAATTCTCGCCACGTTTCTCGAGCAAGCCGTCTTTCTGCATCATCGTGAGGTGATAGGCTAGCGCGTTCGACCTTATTCCCAGTGCCTTCTCGATGTCGCTGAACTTGAACTTGGTCCTGTCGAGGAACAACTCGAATATCTGCTCGCGTTCCTTTTTGACAAGGCTGCCCG
This sequence comes from archaeon, assembly GCA_020051845.1. Lineage (GTDB taxonomy): Archaea > Nanobdellota > Nanobdellia > Woesearchaeales > ARS49 > JAGVQG01. Next base: position 16,457 of record JAGVQG010000056.1, read on the forward strand.
TGTATCTCATTTTTTCCCCTCATATTCGACTATCGCCATCTTGAGCACCTTGAATCCGAGCAGCGCGCACTTGAGCCGCATGCCTGATATGGGAACGCCTAACAAATCCAACACTTCCTGCTTGTCCATCGCAATGACATCCGCGACCTTATTGCCTATGATGTTCTCGGTAAGCATGCTTGTCGCTGCTATCGATATCGCGCATCCTTTGCCGTCGAACTTGACATCTTTGATTATGTCTTTCTTGACAAGAAGCGTGATGCCGACCTCATCACCGCATGCCGTGTTGACGTCATGCGCATGGCCGTTCGCATTCTTGACGACACCACTGTTCTTGGGATTCCTGAAGTGGTCGAGGATTATCTCCTGGTACATCTGCTCGTTTGGGAACGTTTTGTTATTCATAGACCGAACACCTTCCTGCAATGCAGCAGCGCGTCGACAAGCACGTCTATGTCCTCTTTGGTGTTGTATATCTGGAAACTGGCGCGGACGCTTGATTCGAGTCCGAGGCGAGCGTGCAAAGGCATCGCGCAATGATGGCCGCTGCGGACAGCCACGCCATGATCATCGAGTATCGACGCCACATCGTGCGGCGGTATGCCCTCCATCACGAAAGACACCAATCCGATGCGGTCATCGCTTCCCAGGATGCTGATGCCAGGCACCTTCTTGAGTTGACGCAATGCATAGTCGGTCAACGTCCGCACGTGGCCAGCGACCTTGTCCATTCCGTATGTCTGCAGGTAATCGACAGCGGCTGCAAGGCCGATGGCGCCGGCGACATTGGGCGTTCCTGCCTCGAACTTGTGCGGCACGTCATTCCATGTGCTCTTGCTCAGCGTGACTTCACGTATCATGTCTCCGCCGACGAGGAATGGAGGCATGTGCTCAAGTAGCTCTTTCCGTCCATAAAGCGCTCCGATCCCCGTGGGACCTAGCATCTTGTGGCCTGAGAACACAAGGAAGTCGCAGCCGATGTCTTTGACATCGATGGCTGTATGCGAAACGCTCTGGCAGGCATCGACCAATACGACCGCTCCTGCGTCGTGCGCTCGCCGGGTCATCTCCTTCACAGGATTCAGCGTGCCTAGCACGTTGGAGATTTGCGTGAAAACGACTATCTTGGGCTTTTTCTTGAGGAATGACAGGTATTGCTGCTGGTCCAACACACCTCTGCCGTCTATGTCGACGAATGCCAATAGAGCGCCGCGCTCATTGGCGAGCTGTTGCCAGGGGACGATATTGCTGTGGTGCTCCATGACCGTAAGCACAATCAAGTCGCCGCGCTTGAGGTTGGCCATCCCGAATGTCTTGGAGACCAGATTTATTCCTTCGGTGGCGTTGCGCGTGAAGATGATCTCTTCAGGAGACGAGTTGATGAACGCCGCCACTTTCTTCCTTGCGTTCTCGTAAGCTTCGGTCGCCTCTGCGCTAAGCGTATGCACGCCACGATGGACATTGGCGTTCATGGTCTCGTAATACGCCCTTTCCGCGTCGAGCACCGATTCCGGTTTCTGCGACGTCGCGGCGCTGTCCAAGTAAACCAGCCTTTTTCCGTGCACCTTCCTTGACAATATCGGGAAATCCTTGCCGACTTCTTTAGCCATTCGAAACCTCCAGTACCGCATCGATCTTTGGACGCAAGGCCTCGCGGCCCGCGTTCTCAGGCCATTGTTTGATTATGGACTCTATGAACCCCTTGACGATCAACCCGCGCGCTTCTTCGCGGCCGATGCCGCGCGATTGCAAATAGAACAATTGGGCCTCATCTATCGGTCTGACACTGGCACTGTGGCTTGCCTTGACGTCATTGGCCTCGACTTCAAGTGAGGGGATCGCTTTTGCGACGGCATCTTTCGAAAGGAGCATCCAGTGGTCTGACAGGAAGCTCTCGGATTTTTGCGCGCGTGCAAGCAATCTCAACATACCGCTAGCCTGCACGCTTCCGCTGTTGAGCACGACGCCATTGCGGCTGACATCGGCCTTTGTATGAGGCGAAGAATGTATGACTGCGTTATCAAGCACGATAGAATTATTGCCTACCAGGAATTCCCTGTCCATCAACGACGCGCCAGGACCGAGCAGTGTGCTTTGTCTTGTGTATGTGCCTGTCGCATTGATGTGTCCTGCCAATAAAGTGAGAGATGCGCCGTCTTCCACCAAGAATTCGTGGCGTAGCATGGTGTCGGATTCGTTGACGAGCGTTATGGTCGCTTTGACATCATGTTTGATGAGCACTATGTCCAACTCCAGTTTGGTGCCGGGCAGTGGCGTGAGGTCGACGTCGCCGTCTTTGGAGAGCACGACAAAGCGTATGACCGTGTTTCCGAAGCCTCGTTGTTCCTGGTCCATTATCACGGTGTCTGCCGTCGCTATGGCTAGCAGTGTATGAGGATGTGCGGAAGGAACGACGAGACGCTCGAAGAGCGGAAGTAGCTCGGCAGGCACGTCTATCTTCGTGCGCTTGTCGACCTTATCCCAACTTGTCTTGAGGAGTTCACGTGCCCTTTCCTGCAGTTCGGAGAAGCTCATCCTACGCTCCCCTCCATCTCGAGCTCTATGAGTTTGTTGAGCTCGATGCTGTACTCGAGCGGCAATGCCTTAGTGAATTCCGAGATGAAACCAAGGACAATGAGCGCCATGGCCTCTTCCTCTTTCAGGCCGCGCTGCATCAAATAGAACAATTGTTCCTCACCGATCTTGCCGACCGTCGCCTCGTGGCAGACCGTGGCGTCCTCTTCCTCGACCTGCATCGTCGGATAAGTATCAGAACGGGATTTATCGTCGAGCAAGAGCGCGTCGCAACGAACGCTTGCCTTGACTGAATTGGCGCCCTCGCACACCTTGACAAGGCCGCGATAGCTCGTCCTTCCGCCGTCCTTCGCTATACTCTTGGATATGATCCTGCTCGTGGTTCCTGGAGCCAGATGTATGATCTTGGCTCCTGCGTCCTGGTGCTGGCCGCGGCCTGCGAAGGCTATGCTAAGCACATCCGCCCTTGAATTCGCGCCTTTCAGGACCACGGAAGGGTATTTCATCGTTGTCCTGCTACCCAGGTTCCCATCCACCCATTCGACGATGGCGTTCTCGTGCGCGATCGCGCGCTTCGTGACCAGATTATAGACGTCACCCGACCAATTCTGTATCGTGGTGTAGCGCACCTTGGCGCCTTCGAGCGCGAACACCTCGACGACAGCCGCGTGCAATGAATCTGTCGAATAAACAGGAGCCGTGCATCCCTCGATGTAGTGCACCTCTGCGCCTTTGTCGACGATTATGAGCGTGCGTTCGAACTGGCCCATGTTCTTGGCGTTTATGCGGAAGTAGGCCTGCAGAGGCACCTCGACCTTGACTCCAGGCGGCACGTAGATGAAGCTTCCGCCGCTCCAGACAGCGCTGTTGAGCGCCGCGAACTTGTTGTCGCTTGTGGGCACGAGCGTTGAGAGGTATTTCTTGACGAGTTCAGGATGATCCTTGAGTGCGCTGTCCATGTCGGTGAAGATGACCCCTTTCTCCGACAGGTCGTCGCGTAGTTTGTGGTAGACCGATTCCGATTCGAATTGCGCGCCGACTCCACCGAGGAACTTCCTCTCCGCCTCAGGCACGCCTAGACGGTCGAAGGTCTTCTTGATGTGTTCTGGCACGTCTTCCCAGCGTTTCGCGCTCTCCTCAGACGGCTTGAGGTAGTAGGTTATCTTGTCGAAATCGATCTGGGACAGGTCCGCTCCCCACGAAGGCATTTGCTTCACGAGGAATATCTTGAACGCGTTGAGCCTGAAATCGAGCATCCATCGCGGCTCGCCTTTCTTGGCGCTTAGCTCACGTATGACTTCCTCATTGAGGCCTTTTGGTGATCGGAATACCGCCTTCTCGCTCACGTGGAAGCCGTACTTCTCGCCATAATCATCGTTGATGGAGCCGATTCCCATGCAATCAGACCACCTTCAGTTTGACTTCACCATATCCTTCTTTCTCGATCTTGTCGATGAGTGCCGGACCATCTGTCTGCGTTATGGCGCCGTTCATCATTATGTGGACGCTGTCAGGCTCCATCTTGCTCGCGTGCTTTGGAAGGTGGGTTATCAGTATGACGCCAAGGCACGGTCCACGTATCTTGTTGAAAGCGTCGCGCACGACGCGCAGCGCGTCTATGTCAAGGCCGGAGTCTGTCTCGTCGAATATCGCGAACGCGGGCTTTGTGAGCAGGAGCTGCAGCATCTCGACTTTCTTCTTCTCGCCGCCGGAGAATCCGACATTGAGCTGCCTGTCGATGAAGGCGCGGTCGAGCTTGAGCGCCTTCAGGCTTGCGTTGAGGTCGCGGTTGAAGTCGGCCGCCTTGGCATCCTTGCCATACCTTGCCTTGTAAAGATGGAAAAGGAACGTCCCCAGGTTGATGTCTATCTCCTGAGGGTTTTGGAAGGCGAGGAAGATCCCGAGCCTTGCGCGCTCGTCTGGCTCCAGCCCTAGAACGTTCTTCGAATTCAATGTCACCGTGCCTTTTGATATCTCATAGGCCGGATGGCCTGCTATCGCCATCGCGAGCGTGCTCTTGCCTGCTCCGTTCGGTCCCATCAAAACGTGCACCTCACCTTGCCTGACAGTGAGGTCGACTCCTTTGAGCACTTCCTTGCCATGGACGCTGACGTGCAGGTTCTTCACTGCCAGCACCGCGCGTCGAGGGCACTTCTTCCGCGAGTCCTCGTCCTTGCAGCCGCAGCCGCAACCGAGGTCCTTGATCGTCCTGGGAGGCACTCCCTCGTCGTATTGATCGAGTATCTTCATTGCTTCTTCGAATCCCATTTCATTCACCTTGGTAGCATAATTTGCAGGCTGGCGCGACGTTTTTGTCCATCTTCAGGTGCATTTTGCACAGAAGCTTGGCCTTGTTCGCGTCCTTGACAAGATGCTGGAGCTGTGCGTAAGCCGATGCCTGGTCTTTGACTGTCTTGGCGCGTTCGCGCACCTTTTTCACGAACGTCGGAGGCAGTTCCATGTCTGTGCCGCGCTTGCCGCTGATGTAATGGCTGACAGCCGCTCCTGTGACCCCGAGCAGTTCCGCTATCGTCTTCTGGTCCTTGCCGAGTTCCTTTAGCGCACGCGCGAGTTCGCGGCGCAGCGCTGGAAGCAGGTAGAATGCCTCTATCTCCTGCGGTTGCAATACCTTGAGCATTTGTTCTCCCTGAAACCCTAGTTATTAACAATAGTTAATAACTGATATATAAATCTTATGAGCATTCATCGACGGAACAACTCCCAATGACTATCTCTTCCTAGAACCCTTGGATCCTTTCCGCGCCTCGAGATATCTCATCGTCTCGACGACCAAGAAGACGACCATGACGACGAATGTTATCGGCCAGAGCGGCGGCAATGGAGGTAGCATCAATTCAAGGATGAAACCCGCGACAAGACCTATGATATAAGGTCTGTAGCGCATCTTCATCAGGTCGAAATATGCCCTGTACAGCAGAACATAGAGTATGAGGCCATTGATCAGCGCAGTAACGATGTCGTGGAAGAACAATGTCCCAAGGAGCGCGAAGAAGACGACGCTCACGAGCAGCATTATCACGGACGCCAGCAATACCATGGTCTTTCTATGCCTCTTCGATCATTAAAATCTTCATGCGGATATTCATTTGCATTCGAGCGCTGTGCGCAATGTCTGCAGGTTCTTGCGCATTATCGAATAATAATCGCCCGATTCCTTGACGTCGACATGGCTGATCACGAGCGTCTTCGCCCCGACTTCACGGGCGATGGCGTCGCTCACCTTGGGATCGACGAGCTCCTCATAGAGCACGTATTTCAATTTGTGTTCACGGACGTTGTCGATGAGGTTTCGCAATGCTCCTGGCGAAGGCTCTGTCTCGGGCGCTAGACCGCTTATGCCTATCTCCGAAAACCCGTAGTCCTTTCCAGTGTAACCGAACGCGAGGTGGCTCACGATTATTGTGTCTTTGCCGCACCCGGACAGTCCTGATTCATATTCATCATCAAGGGCTTTGAGCTTGGCAAGTGTGGTCTTGAGGTTATCGTCGTATCTTTGACCATTCGCTGGGTCGTTCTTCTTCAGTCCAGCAGCTATATTATTTGCCACGATCATCATCTGCTCAGGCGAAAGCCAGACATGCGGATCTATCGCAGAGTCGACTTTCACAAGTTCAATCCCATCACTCACCATTATGGTGGGGATATCCTTGCCAGTGGCCGCGATGACCCTGTCCTCGAGCGGCGCCCATTCCAACCCGATGCGGACGAATAGATCGGCTGACATGAACTGTCTCATGTCAGAAGGCCCTGGTTCATACTCATGGGACTCGACTCCTGGCGGGATGAGTGAATCCACTATGACCTCGGGTCCTGCGATGTCTTTCGTCACATCGAGAAGCGGGAAGAAAGTGACGAGGACTTGCATCTTGCCATTGTTAGTGGCAGCCGGAGTGCATGCGACCAATGCCAGCAGCAACGATACCAATGCCATTGTCGCGATTTTAGTCATACGCATGGTCCCTCTTTTTTATTACCTGTGTGGTTAGGGTATTTAACGCTTATGACTGGTGTGGACAATAGGATGATAACCTATTAATAGAGCACCGGGTGGGTCGCTCAACATGAGTGAAGACAATGACCCCCGCGTGGTCGCTGAGCTGGACGCGAATTCTCCTTACCACATTATGACCTTCAAGATAGTGGATGCGTTCAACAGAAGGTCGGATGGATACCGCACTTGGATGGATGGCACCATCTTGCCTTCCTGGTACGATCGTATCCATCAATCGCACCAGATTGCCAGATACCGGCCTTCCGAATTCGTCAAGGACTGCCACCAGAACGGCTGGGATAAAGCCCACAAGTTTGAATTACAAACACTAGATATGAGCGTCGACCTGCTGCTTTTCAAGAACGACGGCAGCACACAATACGAGAAGGGCCTGTGGATGATAACCCACGCAGGACAGAATGATAAGAAAGCGGCGGATTCTGTGTCAACGCTATTGATGACGACGCTCGCCATCAAGCAGCGCGGCCGGCAGGTCTCCGAATTCAGCTATCACGATGAGCCGCTCCACATAAACGTTTAAATAGACCGCTTTCTGCGTCTTATCCATGGATTTCAGGGAAAAGATCGGTGAACTGCTCAAGAAGCAAGGCATCCAGGGCGATATTGTCCTGGAAGTGCCGCCGCAGCCAGAGCTGGGTGACTTCGCATTCCCGTGTTTCCCGCTCGCCAAACAGTTCAAGAAAGCGCCGAACGCCATCGCCGCAGATCTCGTGCTGAAGATCGGCAAGGTCGATTTCCTTGAGAAGGTCGTCGCGACAGGACCCTATGTCAACTTCTTCGTCGACAAACCGAAGAGGACAGAAGCCGTACTCAGGGACATCACAAAGCGCAAGGACACCTTCGGTTCGCATCCGATAGGAAAAGGAAAGACCATAGTCATCGATTATTCACAGCCCAATGTGGGCAAGCCTCTCGGCATCCACCATCTGGGCAGCACCGTGATAGGCCATTCCTTGGCCAACATCCACAAATTCCTCGGATACAACGTCGTCGGCGTCAATTACATCGGCGACTGGGGCACTCAGTTCGGCGTCCTGCTCTCAGCATATGCCAAATGGGGTGATGAGAAGAAGCTGCAAGCTGATCCTGTGAACTATCTGCTGTCGCTCTACGTCAAGTATTCTGCCGAGGAGGAGAAGGATCCTGCCCTGCATGAGGAGGCCAAGGCCTGGTTCAAGAGACTTGAGGACGGCGATCCTCACGCCACAAAGCTATGGACGATGTTCCGCGACTACAATCTCTCAACGTTCAAACGAGTATACAAACGGCTTGAGATAGAATTCGATTCTTTCAACGGCGAGGCGTTCGTGCGCGACAAGATGGGCCCGATAATCGACGATGTCAAGAAGAAGGGCATCTCCGAAGAGGATCAGGGAATGCTCATCGTGCGCATGGAAGGCGATCTGCCTCCGTGCATCCTACGCAAGAGCGACGAGGCTTCGACCTACGCGTTGCGTGACCTGGCCGCGATCAAATACCGGTTCGACACTTACAAGCCAGACAAAGTATTGTATGTCGTGGCGCAACAGCAGACGCTGCACTTCATCCAGGTTTTCGCCGTCGCCAAGAAGCTCGGCTTCGACAATGACAAGTTAGAGCACATCAGCTTCGGCATGATGCGTCTGCCTGATGGCAAGATGAGCACGCGCAAGGGCAAGATCATCTTCATGGAGGATGTGCTTGACCGCGCTGTCGAGGATGTGGCCAAGATAATCCAGGATAAGAACCCCGAGCTCAAGGACAAGGCGCGGGTGGCTGAGCAGGTGGGCATCGGCGCTGTCTTCTTCGCGTACTTGATGAACGACCGCATCAAGGATTTCGAGTTCAGCTGGGACAGGATGCTTGATTTCGAGGGCGACACAGGACCTTACGTTCAATACACCCACGCGCGTGCATGCTCAGTGCTACGCAAGGCAAAGGAGGAGGTTTCTGTCGACGCGAACCTATCGGTGCTGAATGCAAAGTCCGAGTACGAGCTTGTCACGATGCTGGAGAGATTCCCTGATATTGTCGCGAGCGTGTTGCATGACTACAAGCCACATATACTTTCTCAATACTTGTTGCGCCTGAGTCACCAGTTCAACGAGTTCTACCATGACTGCCCGATAATCACCGCAGAGAACGATGAATTGCGAAAGGCGAGATTGCTTCTGTGCGACTGCGCAAGACAGGCGTTGCAGAACGGATTAGGGCTTCTTGGGATCGCTTCTCCGCAAGAGATGTGAACAGTAGAAAGACAAAGAATTGGGCACCAGGATTGCTGGATAGGACGATGACAAGTGGTTTCTGACCGCAAACTTCTTAAACAAAAGCCCCCTGTGTTAGAAGATTACCTAGGGAATACTATGGGACGCATAAAAACAAAACTCACTAAACGACTCACCTACCAGTTACTGGCACAGCACAAAGAGAATCTTTTCGGCACTTTCCAGGAGAACAAGCAAGTCCTTACGACCGAGTTGACTGGTGCGTCGAAGAAGGTACGCAATGTTGTCGCCGGTTTCGTAACGCGCAAAATGCGCCGAAACGAACAATAATTACTGGTTATTTATTGGAGTGTGTTGTGACCGCGTACAGCATCGTCTTCGTGGGCGCTAAGCCCTTCATGAATTACGTGACTGGTGTCGTCATGCAGTTCGACCAGCACAGCGCTTCCGAGGTCACTGTCAAGGCGCGCGGAAAATTCATCTCACGCGCAGTCGATGTCGCTGAGGTCGCGACGAAACGTTTTCTGCAGAACAAGGTGAAGGTCGACGACATCCAGATCGCCTCCGAGGGTTTCACCAATCCCGAAGGCAAACAGGTGCGAGTGAGCACGATAACGATCAAGTTGAAGAAGATCGAAGGCCAGCAGACGCTGCAATAATATGACTTACTTCCGAACAGGGAAAAAGCTCGATCCCGCGCTTCAGGAAAGGACTTCTGAGTTGCATGACACGATAATGCGGTTGATGGAACATGAACTCGACGGTCGCACGACCGTAGATAACATCGTCAACGCCATTAACCGCGGTGTCGCGAAGGATCAAGTCCTCGAGTTACAATCCCTATATGCAGGCAAGAACTACATTCTTGGTATTGGTGAGCTGTTCCCGAACGAGATAGCCGACGCGATAAGGGATTACGAGCCGCGGAAAGCTGAACGACAGGTTTTAGAACCACAACCACCATCGAACGCTTGATGAGACTCGTTTTTCTCCGGCCGCTCGTCGAAGGCGTCATCCGGTCACGACCGAATAGGTTCATCATGAACGTCGACATCGGCGGTGTGTCGGCGCGCTGCCATTGCCCGTCGACAGGCCGCATCAGCAGCATCGAGTTCAAGCACATCCCCTGCCTTCTATCGAAGAGCGATGATCCTGCAAGGAAGACGCCCTACACTGTCGAGGCGTTCTCGCTCGACCCCCTGGGCAGAAAGGACAAGGAATGGATCGGCATCAACCAGAACAAGGCCAACGACTACGTCGATTTTTTCCTGCGCGCAGGAAAACTGTCAAGGATGACTGGAAAGACACGGGTGATACAACGCGAGGTCCGTCTCGGCACGTCACGCATCGACTTTCTCATCAATGGCAAGGACTTCATCGAGGTCAAGACACCGCTGTCAATGATTCCCTGCGACGGCCATCCCCGCTGCAGGCAATCCGTCCCGACGATGACTGGTTTCGACCGCACCATCAAGCATTTCGGCGACATATCAAAGAGCATAAGCCATGGCTCACGCGCCATCATACTTCTCTGCTTCATGTACAAAGCCAAACCCTTCGAGGTGCCAAATCCCGGGCGCCATGAGCTGTCCATCGTGCGCGCAGCGCGCCACGCAAGAAGTCGAGGCATGGAGAACTGGCAGATCAACCTCAGGATCGACAAGAAGGGCGTCGAGCTGCTGGACTGCTTCAGGTTGAGGCTGTTCTGATACTGGATCCATTCAGCTGAATCCGTAGAGATTCCTTTTCCCTTGCAACCAGACGAATATGTCGTCAAGCGTGCTCAGCATCTTCTTGATCTGTTCAGCCATGTCAAAGCGTATGTTGCGCTTCTCGGCGGCGTTCTTTTCTTTGCTTATCGCAACCGCAACAGCTTTCATCAGATCGAAAACACCGACGACGTGCTTCTCGACCAGATCGCTCGCCATCTTTCCTGCCTCGGTCTTTGGGAACGCGCTCTTGAGACTCACAGCCCATGGCCTGAACCTGCTGTGCCAGACAAGGATGAGTTCGGTATCGAGCGGGTCAGGGTTCTCAGGATCGACCTTTGACAGGATTATATTGGCCTGCGAAGTCAGACCTAATATGATCGCTTTCATCTCCTCTTTTTTCTTTTTGTCCATACGGGCCTAGGAGGATTTGAACCCCCGTCTCATGGTCCGAAGCCACGCGTACTATCCAAGCTATACTATAGGCCCTTGGTTTGTTCGTTGAAATTATGTAGAATATAAATCAGACGGCCCGCGCAATCAAAGATTGCGCTGTCGTCGCTGCCAGAAATTGCGTGAAAGCTGAGCGTTACTATAGGCCCTTGGTAGATAACAATCATTTTGTGTCTGTTATATACAAGAGAATCGGTGTGTGATGGTGCGATCACTTCTTTTTGTAGCACATCCTATATCTTCACACTTTTTGGAACAGTCTCTTCTTTTGTTTGGCTTTGTGTCTTTTATCTTTGATCGCGGTTTCGTACATCGATTGTAATGGCAGGTTGTTGACTGGCGGGAGTCGTCTGTGTCGCGGCTTGCTTGCGGATAAGCAACCTATCAATTTCCTTGCCAGTACGACGGTCAGATTATCGTCGGTTATGTTCCTGTTTTTGGTCCCTATCCACGTGTATGCGTTGACGGATGCTGCTCGTCCCTGGTATATCTTCTCGACTACGCCATCGATGGCGTCATCTATCGTCTCGCGTTTGATGTCGAGCACCCATTCTTTCCTGCCTTTGTCGTTTTTCTCTTGGTACAGCCAGACAGTGCTTGCCTTGAATGATGGTCTTTCAGGATCGTATTCGGGTCGGGTATAGTATCCTGTCACCAGTAGATAGCCTGTCTTCACTCCCATCTCTCGCTCGCGTCTGAAGACCTTATAAGAACATTATGGATTTCAAGAATCGCGCAGCTACTTCTTGGTCGAGGTGTTCACAATATCCGCGCGTTGCTGTACATCTGTAGCGCATGGAATCCTGTTCGTTCTTGCGAGTACCATTTCGCCATCTGTCTCACGCATATTGGTCCATAGAGTTTGTTGACTTTGCGTGAGTTGATATTCCCGTTGGTTTGCTGTTCGACAGCCACATCAAGGAGCATGCCTTTTGTCCAGCCTTCGTCGTCTGCTACGCCGCCGGTTTCGAACCATCTGCATAGGCTCTCGTATGCGGTGTCATACTTCTCCGGCAGGCCGACTTCCGAGGCGATGCTGTCTCCGAGATTGCGGTATTTGCTCGGCGCTACGCAGAAGGCGCGACGGCGGCAGGTTTTTCCCAAGGCCGACATCCTTTCTTCCGTCGTGCTTTTCGGAGTCAGCTGTTTCAATTCTGTCTCCCTCAGCAACTCACCCAGCTCAGGTACGTCAATCATGGCGCGCACAGCAGCCACTCCTTTGTGCTGGTATGCACGGAGATTCTCTATGTTCGCGGCAAGTTCACACTCACCTTTGTCCCACAGAAACTCAGGCAGTATAGTCCCGTGGAACAGGAATGCGTATGTCGAAGCGTCGACTACTTTTCCGGGTGTGTCCACATGGCCGCCTTTCTCCCACTTTGGCGCGAGGCGGTTGATCTCTGGGCGTTGGAAGTATTGGCATAGCTTCCTGTAGATTACATCTTCAGGAGTGCCCCAGATGAAACTCATGTGTTGGGCTTTTTCGCGGAATTCGCGGGGCGAGCTGTGTTTAGAGGCATACAACAGCGCTTCCTCGAAATATATTCCTTGGTCGATTCGGGGCTGTCTTTTGAAGGATTCTTGCATTTTGCACCTTTTGGGGTATGCTTAGAACGCCGGATGACTATATAAATCTTACTAAGAATAACCACCAAATAGTGACAACAAAACAAGGATTCTGGCATCGTCCCACATAAACCATCCACAGCCCCACTGTAACCTTTATAAGTGCCATATCGATAGCCCCTCCTATGCCTGACAAGCCCAAACTCAAGGAACAAGACAAGGAGCAGACTCTCGGCCTCTCGGTCAAGAAATCCGAGAACCTCGCCGACTGGTATCCTGAGGTAGTACTCAAGGCAGAGATGGCTGATTACAGTCCTGTCAAGGGCTGCATGGTGATCCGTCCGAACGCCTACGCGATCTGGCAGACCATCCAAGAGGAGTTCAACAAGCGTCTCGTTGAGTTGAAGGTGCAGAACGCGTACTTCCCGCTATTCATCCCGGAATCTTTCTTCAAGAAAGAGGCGACTCATGCAGAGGGCTTCAGCCCAGAAGTGGCCTGGATCGCCAACACCGAAGAAGGGGGTGAGCGGCTCGCCATACGTCCCACGAGCGAGACCATAATGTACGACATGTACTCGAAATGGATACGCTCCTACAGGGATCTGCCATTGCGCATCAATCAATGGTGCAATGTCGTACGCTGGGAGACGAAAGCGACAAAGCTATTCCTGAGGACAAGAGAATTCCTTTGGCAGGAAGGCCACTGTGTCTATGAGACGAAAGAGCAGTGCGACGAAGAAGTCAAGCTGATGATCATGGAGTACAAGAAGGTCGCGGAAGAGCTTCTGGCAGTGCCAGTCATCGTCGGAAAGAAGACGAAGTACGAGACCTTCGCCGGCGCGGACTACTCGCTAACGATTGAATCATTCATGCCTGATGGGAAGGCGTTGCAGTCCGGTACGAGCCACAATCTCGGCCAGGGTTTCGCGAAATCCTTCGGCATAAGCTTCCTTGGAAAGGACAGCGAACAGCACGTTCCCTGGCAATCTTCCTGGGGATTCTCGACGAGACTCATCGGCGCGCTGATAATGACGCACGGCGACGACAAGGGAGTAATCATTCCACCAAAGGTCGCGCAGTACCAGGCAGTCATAGTGCCGATCCTTTTCGACAAGACAAAGGACGCTGTCCTCGCCGAATGTAGGGCATTGGAAGAAGCTTTGCGCAATGACGGAATCCGTATTGTTCTCGACGACCGCGACGAGCACAGCTCGGGCTGGAAGTTCAACCATTGGGAACTGCGCGGCGTGCCTCTGAGGATAGAGCTAGGTCCAAAGGATTTGGAGAAGAAGCAAGTCATGCTCGTGCACAGGCACACCGGAAAGAAACATCCCGTGTCAATGGACAATCTCGCTGATGTCATAGAAAAAGAACTGGAACAAGTCCAAAAAGAGCTTTTGGCGATCGCCAAGAAGCGTTTGGAAGACAACATAGTCAAAGTCACGACAAAAGAGCAGTTGCTGCAAGCGCTCGAGCAGAAGAAGCTCGCTCTTGCGCCATTCTGCTGCGACAAGGAAATCGAGGAAGAGCTCAAGGCAGGTACTGGCGGCGCGACGAGCCGTTGCATCCCCCTTGACGCTCCTGAACCTAAAGGCATGAAATGCGTCTGGTCAGGACGAGAGGCGAAGGCTTGGGTCTATTTCGCCAAGTCGTATTGAATGGATGATTTACTGAGCATAATCGAGCAGAGGATCGAGGACACCGAGACCGAACACCTCAGGATGATGCATCCCTTCTTGCGCAGGTGGCATGAAGATGTGAAGCCGTGGATACGTTACAAGATCGGCGCCACTCCCCGCGTGAAAGAAGCACCCTATGTTTTCTTGGACAGGGATCTGTACGTGAATCTTGTCACCGAAACGATGAAACGCAGGAATATCGTCCCTGCCAACGAGGACTACCTGCCTGTCGAATGTGATTTCGGCTATTTCATAGCGACGCGCGGCAGGCATCCTGAGGCCCTGATGCCTTTGACAGTGCACTTGCGTGACGGATATTGGGCTGGTTTCGCGGTATGCCTGCCAGTGAAAAACGTCGAGATGCCTAGGAAAGGCATGAGGAAGACCGCCACACCCGCGATATTCGAGACGCCAACGCAGAAAGAACCGGTCAGGGCATACGAGACAGTGGCGTCCAGATAGCAGTAGAAACCTTTATATATAGGTGTATTGATATCAGGATATCGTTCTCGGGGTGAATTTTCTTGAACGAAGAAAAACAACTTAAAACTGGTACAACCACAGTAGCAATCGTGTGCAGGGACGGCGTCATCTTGGCCGCTGATAAGCGCGTGACAGCAGGCTATATCGCGAACAAGCGTTTCCGCAAGATCCTCAACATCACAGATAACATCGCAGTCACGGTCGCTGGCAGTGTCAGCGAGGTACAGCTTCTCTCAAGGCTTATCCAAGCAGAGCTAAGGCTGAAGGACCTTCAGACCAAGCGTATCACGAACGTCAAGGAGGCTGCCAACCTGCTAGCGGGCATGGTCTTCAGCAACTTCCGCAGGATGGCAATGATGCCTGCCATCACCGGCTTCCTTATGGGTGGCCGTGATGAGAGCGGCCAGTATGCCTATGAGATAGGCATCGACGGCTCGATCATGAAGATCGACGATTACACTTCCGATGGTTCGGGCAGCTTCTTCGCTATTGGCGTGCTCGAGCAGGAATTCAAGAAGGATCTGTCTATTGATGAAGGCGTCAAGCTGGCCACTCGCGCGATCAACGCTGCGATCCAGCGCGACCCTTCCTCGGGCAATGGCATAGATGTCGTGGCGATAACAACGTCCGGCGTGAAGACAGTGCTTGAGAAGGAGCTTATCGTCCGTCTGGACGTATAATTGTCTAAGGCTTCTTTGCACTACTAGAACATATGGCACAAGCAGAGAAAGTGGAAATCATCAAGGAGATGCTCAAGCTTCTACCTGATGGCATCATATCCGACGCCGCATTCGAAGGCGCCAATATCGTCCTTTACACGAAGGACAAGACTTTCTTCAGGGATAACACCGATGATATTCGTGGCCTTGTCAACACGTTCAAGAAGCGCGTCGAGATGCGCGCCGATCCAAGCATCGCTTTGGACATCGAGGAAGCCGAGAAGATGATCCGCAGCATCGTGCCTGCCGAGGCTGCCGTCGGTACGGTGAGGTTCGACAGCCAGAGAAGCACGGTATTGATCGAGACAGAGAAGCCCGGTGTCGCCATCGGAAAACAGGGCGAACTCCTCAGACAGATCAGGTCAGATACTTTCTGGACGCCGGTGGTCCGCAGGATGCCGGCGATCAAGAGCAACCTTATAGAGAATATCCGTCAGGTCTATTTCCAGCATTCCGATTACAGGAGAAAATTCCTTGACAAGGTCGGCCATCGTATCTATGATGGCTGGATGCGCGGCAAGAAACAGGAATGGGTGCGCATCACGTTCCTGGGCGCAGGAAGACAGGTCGGCAGGTCATGCTTCCTGCTTCAGACGCCTGAAAGCAGGATCATGCTTGACTGCGGGGTCAACGTCGCGTCAGACGAGCCCACAGAGGCTTTCCCGATCCTTGACTGTCCTGAGTTCAACATCCAGGACCTTGACGCGGTCGTACTTTCTCACGCACACCTGGACCACTGCGGTTTCATCCCTTACCTTTTCAAGTATGGCTATCGTGGCCCGGTGTATTGCACTGAACCCACAAGGGACATCGCAGCACTTCTTCTGATCGACTACGTGAAGATCATGAAGGGCGACAATCGCACGATGATCTTCGACATCGACGACATCAAAGAGTTCGTCAAGCACGTGATAACCCTTGATTTCGAGGAAGTCACCGACATAACGCCTGATGTGCGTCTCACATTATACAACGCAGGCCACATCCTTGGTTCGGCCATGTGCCATTTCAACATCGGCAACGGATTGCACAACTACGTATACACAGCAGACCTGAAGTTCGGACGCACGCCGCTCCTCGATCCTGCTGCCTGCCACTTCCCGCGTCTTGAGACTCTGATGATTGAATCCACCTATGGTGGTAAGACCAACGTCCTTCCTCCTGGAAAGGAGCAGGACGAATTCCTCGTGCAGACCATAAAAGAGACCATTGCGAGAGGCGGAAAGGTCCTCATGCCGGTTCTAGGCTCAGGCCGTGCGCAGGACGTCATGGTGATCATAGAGAATCTGGTGCGCACTGGCCAAATGGAGAAGGTGCCTGTCTATGTCGATGGAATGGTCTGGGACATCACGGCGATCCACACCGCTTACCCTGAGTTCCTCAACGGCAACATCCGTAAACTGATTTTCCACAAGGATGAGAATCCTTTCCTTGCCGACTTCTTCAAGCATGTAGGATCCGCGAAGGAACGCAAGGAAGTCCTTGAAGAGACGGGCGCGTGCGTCATACTCGCCACAAGCGGCATGATGGTGGGTGGTCCTGTGATTGAGTACTTCAAGAACTTGGCTGACAACCCCAAGAACACACTTATCTTCTCATCTTACCAAGCAGAGGGTTCACTGGGTTATCGCATCATGCACGGCGAGAAGGAGATCATCTTCCGCAGCGGCACGCGACCCGAGATGATCAAGGTGAACATGGAGGTCTTCAGGTTGGAGATCACCGACCACAGCGATCGCAAGCAGTTGATGAACTTCCTCTACAAGGTATCGCCAAGGCCTAAGAAAGTCCTGGTGAACCACGGAGAGGTCAGCAGGTGTCTTGACCTTGCGAGCTCGATCCACAAGCAGAACAAGGTGGAGACATTAGCCCCGCGCAATTTGGAGACAGTGCGTCTTAAGTGATATTCTTAGATATCGTTCTATCAAGACTTCTCGTTCATCATCTGCACTTCGAGTTCCTTTTCCTTGCGCTTGTTCTTCACGTGATGATAGACGAACCAGACGCAACCCACGACAAGCAGCACGGCGACTGCTATGCTTATGGGTTCTGTGTATTCCCGCACAAGCCTCCATTGTGAGGCAAGGACATATCCGAGATATGCCAAGAACGCGTTCCATATGGTCGCACCGACGAATGTGTATAGTATGAACTTGCCGAATTTCATGCGGGCTACGCCTGCGGGGATCGAGATCACGTGCCGTATCACTGGTATGAACCTGCAGATGAATATGGTCTTCTCACCGTGCCTGTGGAAGTAGTCCTCTGCTTTCTTGAGGTCAGTGACATGCAGCAGGAAATACTTGCCGAAGCGCACGACAAGCGGATAGCCGCCATAGAACCCCATCCAATAAGACAATGAAGAACCGACGACGCTGCCTATCCCAGAGAAAAGTATGACGAGCCAGATGTTGAACTGGCCTTGCGCCGCGAGGAAGCCCGCGAAAGGCATAACGAGCTCGGAGGGCAATGGCGTTATCATGCTCTCGAGTGCCATGAGAACAAGTATGCCACCGTAGCCAAGGAAAGATATCGTTTGCACCGCGAAAGTCGCCATCGCAGCCATCACGTCGTTTATTATTGACATCGACCCTGTCGGCGCGAACTCGGCTTATATAGTTTTTGATGGAGCTGCTGATAGGAAGATTTCTTATATTACATGACCCAAAACAAACAAAAAACATCTCCGAAAGGAGGCAGGTGAAAATATGAAGAGTGCAATTGTTTTATTCGTCACACTATGCATTGTGATGTCAGTCGGTGCTGTGTATACTCCCGACACTAATGTCGTGGTGGATACGGGATCGGCGACTGCATCTGTTGATGTAAGCGGCCAAGGCGGCGTCGATGCGCAAGCTAACGCCGCGAACCTGGAGACCAATACCGCCACGCAAGTCACGACAACGCCGACACCGACATTATATGGCGGCGTTGAACCGACTGCGGTTGCGACCACAACCGGCGCGACCGCTGTTGCTGCAGCAGGCGGCGCTGTGGTCACTACTGGCAACAACGGCGTCTCCGCGCAAGCGGGCGGGAATGTCGTCGCTGTCAATACGCCCATGCCCACCCAGGCCAGTCCTGTCGCTGTCCAACGCGTTCTTGAGAACCGCAACATCGACGCGACCGAGATCAGCGCTGTGTCGAACGGCGCGACTATCGAAATCAAGCCTGGAAGGGTCTCGGCTGGAGATGTCAGCGTTGAGACGACAGAGAACACCGTGACCGTAATGATCAACGGCAAGAAGATCGAGATTACGCCAGGAGCGACCAACGTCATGATCAGTGAAGGCAACCTGTCTGTCGAGGCAGGCGATGTCAAGATCAGCAATGGCCGCATCAAGGTTGGCGACATCGAGATCATGACTCCCGGTGAAGTGATCGTCGGCGACTTGAAGGTCACGGCTAACAAGGTCCAGATAAGGACCGAGGAAGGCAAGGTGGTCTACAATGTCGAGACCGCGCGACCCGCGAAGGTATTCTGGCTGTTCCCTGTCAACGTCACTGGCGAGGTCAAGATAAACGCCGAGAATGGACAGACGATCAGGGTCCAGAACCCCTGGTGGAACTTCCTGGCCTGGTAGGTCCGTCTTTTTTCTTTTATTTTGTTCTCTCTTTTGTTTATTTTTCCTACACAATCGTTAAATACTCAATCTCTGCAAATCGTTATTGGTGATTATGATGACTGTCTACGATGAATCATTAGCTATGCACGAGAAGCACAGGGGCAAGCTCGAAGTCAAGTCAAAGGTTCCGCTGAAGGACCGCAAGGATCTTTCTTTGGCATACACTCCTGGAGTGGCTGAGCCCTGCAGGCGAATAGCAGCCAACAAGGAGGATGTCTACAAGTACACGATGAAGGGCAACAGCGTGGCCGTAGTCTCTGACGGAACAGCTGTGCTCGGCCTCGGCAACATCGGCGGTTACGCCGCCATTCCGGTCATGGAAGGCAAAGCAGTGCTGTTCAAGGAGCTGGGAGGCATAGACGCCTTCCCTATCTGTCTCGCGTCACAGGACGTCAAGACGACCATAGAGACCGTGCGCAACATCGCGCCCGTGTTCGGCGGCATCAACCTCGAGGATTTCAAGGCGCCGCAATGTTTTGAGATAGAAGCAGCCCTGCAGGACCTCGGCATCCCTGTGATGCACGATGACCAGCACGGAACGGCAGTCGTCGCGCTCGCTGGCCTGATCAACGCACTAAAGGTCGTGAGAAAGGAGATGAAGGACGTGCGCATCGTCTTCAACGGCGCAGGAGCCGCTGGCACCGCTGTCATGAAACTCATGATCGAAGAGGGCGCGAATGACATAATCATGTGCGACACCAAGGGCATAATCGTCGAGGGTCGTGCTGACCTGCCTTCGAATCCTGCAAAGGTCGAGATTGCGAAGCTAACCAACAGGAAGAAGATCAAAGGCCAGCTTACCGACGCGATAAAAGGCGCGGATGTCTTCATCGGCGTCTCTGTCAAAGGCGCGTTGACGCAGGACATGGTCAAGCTGATGGCGAAGAATCCCGTGATTTTCGCTCTTGCCAACCCTGATCCAGAGATCCTTCCAGATGAAGCGAAAGCGGCAGGAGCGGCTGTGATAGCAACAGGGCGCTCTGATTTCCCGAACCAGGTCAACAACTCACTTGGATTCCCCGGCATCTTCAGGGGTGCGCTCGACGTACGGGCCACAAGGATAACGACGAAGATGAAGATCGCGGCAGCCAAAGCACTAGCAGGGCTGATAAAGAATCCGACGCCTGACATGATCCTTCCACTGGCTCTCGATAAGTCAGTGCCGCCTGCTGTCGCAGAGGCTGTGAAAAAGGCGTGGATTGATGAGATGAGATAGTCAAGCCCACGACAGCTTAGCCACTCACTATTTCGCTAATCCACAATGTGTATAAAGGGACGTTTCTTGGCGCGCTCAGCATGCTGAAACTTGGGGATGACCGTCATCAATTATGTCGAAAGAGGTCTTTGGACCTTGATGTGGCTGAGATCCAACAGGAATATTGTTGTGACAGGCTCATGGCTGAGCACATGGTCAAGGTGCAACGATATGCCACGAATGGCGTCGCTGACATGACCGCGGCCGTGCGCAAGTCATTGCCCGAGGGAGCACACGTCCAAGCCAGCACTCTTGCAGGCATATGCCACGTGTTCGACGTCTACGGCCACAACCTGGCCGACGCCTTGGACGAGATGGCAGGGATGTGCGAATACCAGAAACGGAGATTCAAACGTGGCTACGCTCGTATGGAGCGCTTGTTCGGCGACCAGTTCAACCGGATGCGCGACAGCACCAATGCCTACGAATTTTTCATGCCGTTCAGGCTTGAACGCAGCGGTGAGTATCTTGGCACGAAAAAAATCGACCGTTCAGAACTCCATTGCGCGCTGACAAAAGTCCTCAAAGGCGCGCACGGCCTCGGTTTCAAGAAAGACAGCGATATCGCCCGTTGCGCGATAACCTATGTGGACGGTCTCGTTCTCGGCCTAAAGCCTTCTGATCCGGCATTGCACGATTTGCAGCGGAGAGCCAGCGAGAACACCCACTGGAGGTTCATTAATTGCGCTTTCAACGACGGGCTTCTGAAAGGGATGCAATATGAGAATGTGCGTCGCGCGTGGGTGGGCGAACTCGATATACTACCCGGCATGCTACGCAATTATGATAGGCTGGGTAGCAGATACACTCCCTACGAACAGAACCTCGCGCTGTTGTTCGCGACCTTCGTGGCAGCGCCTTGCGCTGACATGGCCCTCATTGCTGCCAAGGAGGTGGCCCGGAGCCAGATACTCGGCAAGCACACGTTGAGATCCGAACACGCGTTCTTGGTGAACGCCGTTGTCGAGAAGCATAAGACCAGCATCGATGTCGACCGCACAGGGCTTCCTTTGCCTGAGCGCGTCAAGCCGAAGAGATGACTTCATCCGGCGCAGCATCGAAAACCAATTAAACACCCGTTCGTAATCCCATCCCATGATCCAACAACAACTGATAATGGTCGAGACGACTGTAGCCTCTGAGCCTGTCGCTCGAAGAATGGCCGCTGTTCTTATAGAGAAGAAGGTCGCGGCTTGTGTCAACGTCGAAGGCCCTATCGAGTCGCACTACGCCTGGAAGGGCACTGTGAAGGCCGACAAGGAGTTCATCGTGCGTGCTAAGACGACGCAGGCGCGCTTGCTTGACTGCATCGAGGCCATAAAGAAGGAGCATCCTTACGAACTGCCTTCGATACTGGCATTGCCCGTGATCGGCGCGAACAAGCCCTACGCTGACTGGGTCTCTGAATTCGTCAAGAAGTGATCTTGTCTTTATTTCATTGTATTCTTCTTTTTATTTGATTTCTGTCTGCATCCAATCTCAACTATACGCATAGATGAAGCTCTCCGGATTCTCGTTCTGGTATGATCCTGCCGAGTCCGCACAGATGAATGCATAGCTCTTCTCGCCGTTGGTGTCGAGCTGCGTCTCACAATGGCTGTCTGTGCAGGTCATGCCCGAGGGTAGTTTGTCGAATGATTGTATGGCCGGTCCGTACTTGCAGATGTAATTTGAAGGCGTGTTCACGGTGAATTTCGTCGATGCCTTGGTCGCGGGATAGGTTATCGTCTGCGTCATCATGAACGGGCTTACCGTGAAATTGATATCCTCTCCCGGCGACAACACGCCTCCTGTGGCTTCCGGCTGTCCTGTCGTGGTTATCTTGAGCAATCCGTGATAGAACGCGAAAGGCCTGTCGCGGCACTTGACATAGACAGTATGTGGTCCGCTCACTCCTGTCTCCGTTTCGCACTGTCTTGTCCCGACTCCGCGCATGTCGCATTTCATCGCAGTCATCTCATCGAATGTCTTGTCGTTGTCCAGCGAGAAGGCGCATTCCGCGGGCTCGCTGAGCAATAGCTTCAACGAAGAAGGCATCGCAGCGGGTGGAGCGGGAGTGACGTTCAAGACACGCACGGGTATGTTGTCCTGTCGTATCGCTACTTCTATGACTATCTGTTTGGTCGTCGTGCCTTCCTCATCTTCGTCGCACGAGAGATAGAGGCGCAGTTCTGTCGGAACCTTACGCAGTGCGTTGAATGTCAACAAAAGATCGACCTTGTTTCCAAGCGTGTTGAACTGCTTGTTCTCTTTGAGCGCGGAACTCAGCGGCTCTCCCCACGCATCCTTTGCTTTCTGCAGGTTGACCTGTGCTCGAGGATCCGTTGTCGCGAAACTGAATACGCTATCGAACAGGCTCTTTGTCTCGAATGGATTCGCGAAGTACGATGCTGCCTTCGAACCCGTGGTCATTGAATTGAACTGACTGGTGTCAGGCACTTCGAAAAGGAGGTCCTGCGATTTCGCGGGTTCGCGCAAGTCGGGGTTGAACGCGTTGCTTCCTGGAGAGAATGATTCCATCATATAGTCGAAGAATATCTTCGCTCCACCAAGAGCGGACTCTGTTTCTGGATCGTCGGATTCTAGCGAGCCTGTGAAACCAGGTATCATGCTCAGCATGCACGTCGCTTCCGAATCAGTCTTCACCGATATGTTGAGCATCTCCCAAGGATTGAGCGGTTCGACCACACGATATCCTGAGGATGTTGCCTGCACGTTCCTGCCTGGGAACTCGATGGTGATATCAAGTTGTGTGTCGGTGCCTTTCACCACGCATTTCGGGAAGCCATTGTCATTGGAGAAGACGCATTTGCGTCCTAGCGACTTACAGAGATATTCCGAACATCCGCCTAGCGCGTCTGCGCACATCTCACAACGTTGCTTCTTGAGCCGCACTGGTGCCTTGTATAACTTGCAATGCGTACTGTGGCGGATCCATAGCGGCACCATGTCCATCAAGACAGCGATAGGATCCTGCGATAGCCACCAGTTGATGTATTCCCGTGTCCGATCCTTCATGTAATCAGGATCTCCCTGTGGATAGTTGAAATTGTCTGCCTTGACTCCCTGGAATGCAGGTATGTTGAGAGGGACTTTCGGCGCCTTTATGATCTCGTCAAGAGTTGTGGTCATGTATGATTTGGATGGCTTGCCTGTACTGCTCTTGAATCGCTTGTTCGGTCCGAACTCAGCCATGTTGACCTTGTTTCCACAGTCGCCGAGCGAGTAGCACCATTGCGCCATGGCATTTGCGTGGGCCACTGGCGGCTTCCAGCTGAGTGCCTGCGAGAACACACCTATGTCCTCGTGCATCTGTTCGTTGCCGACCTGGCATACCAGCTTGCCTGAGGCGGTCCAGTGCTGCAAGCCAGGTCCTACTATTGGATTGCATCGGTCGCTGTTGCGCCCAGCAACCTCTGTTGGTGGCGGTGGGACGAATCCTGGCCGCCAGAAGCAGTCGCGCACTGTCGTGTTCTCGCACTGCCCAACACTTGCCTGGCTCCAGCAATCCTGCCAGCGGTTGTCGCGGCAACCGGCGACTTCACCATCTTCGACGCAGAACTCCTCCCTGTAGTCCCTGCATGGCTCCTCGATTATCTCGCCGTCGATGCATGAAAGTTTCACGAAACGGCTTCCCACAAGATCAAGCCCGTTCTTGCGATGGTAACTGTCGCCGCACCATTGTTTTCCGTGCGGTAGTATCGTGCCTTCAAGATCGCAGCTCTTGCATGCTTTGCCGTTGCATTTCGTTTCATTGACGAAAGGCGGAACGCAGCGGCTGTCATTGGCCTCCACGACAATGCCTTTCTTCGAGGTGCATAATGATGCTGGCGCGTTGAAGTAGCAGTCGAAGCCATCATTGCAGTTCTGCAGGTATGTGACAGGCCTGCGCGGCTCGAGCGGCTTGTCAGCTGTCGACAACCCGCTCTGCGCAACGCGGAAAAAATATTGGCGTCCGACATTGTCCGTGGTGTTGAGCTCTATGACCGTGTTAGGATATGGCCTGTCGATGTTTATCTTTATGCCTGCGCCGTGCTGTTTCATCCAACTATCCTTGTCCATGTACCCGTTCTGGATCTCCTGGTTCAAGAGTAAAAGCGCAAGTGAGTGTAGCTTGCCTATCGGAGACTGTGTGCGCTGCGCAAGCTGGTCGAAGCTTATGGTGTCCTGGCCGCGCTTGAGTTTGATCGGTATCGTCAGTTCGCTCGTGACATCATCGAAGCCTATGATGCTGCTGATCGCGAGCGTTCCTCTGCTCACGACAGTGAATCCCTTCTTCTCAAGGGGCGCAAGATCGATGCAACCATCCACCAAAGGCGTGATGAGCGTGTCGAATTCCTCGGCGATGTCACGCTTTGTTCGCAGTAGGTTGATGCACCCTTTCCCATCGACTTCCTGGCAGTATACGCTGTAGGGTTGACCACGATGCACTATGAAAGGCTCCTTCAGCGTACCTCCTTTCTCCGATAGCTTGCGCAGGTAAGGTATACTTTGCGAACGGTAACATTCGGTGACTATTCCCTGGAGCTGCGTCGACGGGTCCTCGTTGCGCGCAGTGTCCTCGACAATGGTGTTGGTCTTCTCGCCACGACCCACCACATAGACAACGGTCCCTACTCCTATGATAAGTATGAGACCTATGATTATGAAAATGGCTATCTGACCTCTTTTGTTCCCCATATCCAAGGCTTTCGGGTGCCGGCTGCTTTATAAATGTATGGCATCGCGCCAGAACTCCTTGACGAGAACGACAACGCTATTTGTTGTCACTACGAAGAGGCAAAAAGAAGAAAGATTTATATAGTAATGTTGCGTATCATGACCTTGAGTGAAGATGGCACAAACACCCGCGCCCTTGAAGAAAGAGCCATATTATACGATTCTTGCGTTCGAGAAGCTCGAGCTACAAAAACCGCTCGAGATGATCACGAGCACGATATTATCTGAAAAAGCAGGCGCTCAATCATATGAAGTCTGGCGCCAGAACCCGCTCAGCATAATGCCAAACGTCCTGGCGTGGGCGTCGATGACCTGCTACGGTGGTTTTCGCAACAGGGTCAGCCCGAAGTTCGAGGAGCACTTCGACCTTGACTTCTCATTCTATCCACGCACGCAAAAAAGGATGGAGAATGGCAGCATCCTAGAACAACACCTGTTCGAGAGATGCTCAAAGGATCCTGACGCTGCGCGAACAAAGGACATAGTGATACAGCTCCGTGAGCGCGACGACCACATGAAATATGATGCGACAAGATTCACGCACGACATCCAAGACCTTCTGCCCGACGCACTAAAAGATGTGAAACAGAATCTCGGCTTCGCGCCTTATGTTCCAGGAACTATCGATGCTTTCACGCACGCGTTCAGGAACGAGAATTTTGATGTGGCCACTGCCAAGACCTGTGAGAAAGGGTTGTTCCGACGTGGCATCGATATCGTGGCTGTCAACCTCCTCTACAATAGAGGTTTCATAGAAACACTCTGCGACACTAGACGCGGAAACAAAGGCGAACTGACCTATCAAGGGATCAAGGACGCCAAGTGGGTGTTGTTCTTCCCAGAGGACATGTACGAACGCGACCTGAAGACGATAGACGGCGTGAAAGGGGATTATGCGCAGCTAGACCCGATACAGAAGATGATCGCGATGAATGTCGCATTGCCAATCATTGCATTCAAGACGAAGACAGGCTTGTTCACGCCAGTAGGGGCACAAGACAAGAAAGGATCGAGGATCGTTCCCCGATCAAGCGAGACCCAAGTGCTTAGGAAGATATACACCCGCATACCTTCGGTGGCTTTCGACTCCGCGATTCTGATCGACAAGCACATTATTGAGAAGAACAGGACCCATCCTTGGACGATAAATGAATACGAACGCCAGAAGACTGAGGTTGATCCTGAGGAGAAGATACCGACAGGACCTCAAGAAACAATTGAAGTCAAGCACGACAATCGTCCGACCGAATTGGAAAGCCCTCCTGTTGTGCTTCCTGTGAACCCACCCGCTCTTCCCAAACTGCCGAAGTTCTCCGTCAGAGGTCCAAGAAAGACGGCACATCTCCCGTTCGAGGATATCAAATGAACCAAGCCACGATCTCATTGGGGAAGAAAGCCCTATTTTGCGTCAACGCGACGCTCCTCACTGCCGCAGGCTACCTCTGGTACAATCACGCCGACGCGCACAAACCAATCAGGATCACTCCGCATATCGCACAAGAACATCAAGCACCCGATCCCAGGACCGACAACTTGCCCGCTGCGACGCAAATCACGACCGCGCCCGATACGCTTGAAGTCCTCGTGCAGAAACCCGCGACTGTCGATCCGCGTGTCACGACCCTCACGCTCAAAGGTTTCGACGAGTACAACGCACTCGTTCCGGCCATGCTCAAGGTCTCCGACGAACTTAAATCGAATAGGATCGATGTGCCATCCGAGATCATCGCGCTCACTGTGCTTACAGAGACTTCAGGAAAGACCGGTCGCGACGGAAAATACCGCGACCGCTACGAGCCGGGATTCCAGAGGAGATATGTCGATCCCCTGTTCGACAAGTGGGACAAGAAAGCAAATGGCTACGGACTCCACATGGTCCTTGAGAAGATATACAAGAGGATGCAGGAGCAAGGAAGCGAAATCAGCAAAGACGCGTTCAAGGCCATGCTCGCGTCGTCCCCAGGACCCGCGCAGGTGATTAGACTGACGGCATATGACGATGGTTTCCGAGGTTTGCCGAACGAGCTTGACGACAATGAAGTCAACCTCCGCTGCGCCGCAATGCACATCTGGAGACAAAGGCACCAGACATCCACGGTTGTCGACAATGATGAAGGACAGCATCGAGTCTACGACCCCCGACTAGTCCTCAGGGCATACAACGCAGGCAATGTGGACGCCAAGCCGACAGAAGGCCACGTCGAGCGTGGCATGGATTACTGGACACAGTTGCAGAAGAACACCCTTGCGAATTCCCGTCGTAGATGACACCCGCAGCCAATCTAACCTTTTAATCATCACTACTAAGTGATTAAAACACCGAAATGTTTAAATAGTAGTTATACCACTACACAGTAGATACAAATGGGGGTTATCGTGAGAACAACTCTGTTCATCATCATCGCCTTCGCTTTTGGCATCGCCATCGGCGGAGTACTCCACGGAATGACCGTGGTCGATGTTGCTGCAGCACCTTCTCCACAGCAACCCGCAAGCGTATCCACACTCGCGTTCACGTCCACTACGGACATGGCCGCGCCCAGCGACCATATCCCTGAGAGCGCCATCAGCGTCCTCTCGGACAAGGTCGTCATAGACCTGCCCGGCGCTGTCTGGGCGAAATTCACGCCTTCGGGTTCGATGAAACCGGTGTTCGACACCGGCGCGAACGCAATCGAGGTCGTGCCTTCGTCCCCTGGACAGATCAACGTCGGCGACATCGTGTCGTACCAGAGCGACTGGATGGACACGCCGGTCATCCACCGCGTGATTCAGACAGGCACCGACTCGGAAGGATGGTACGCCGTGATGAAGGGCGACAACAACAGCACGCAGGATCCTGGCAAGGTCAGGTTCCCGCAGGTGCGTCGCGTCGTCGTCGCGGTCATTTACTGAAACTCACCACACACCTCACAACAAGACGTTTTGCGTTTTGTTGTATCCCATACTGGATCGCAAGATCAAGTATGGGCTTATGCTCACCAAACACCTCTTTTCCTGCGTCGGCAGCCCTCACGGGCTGTCGGCGTAGGTTTTGATCTTGTGAGGTTAACTCACCAAACACAACGGAAGCAAAGCTTCCGTGTGCACGGAACCAACGGTTCCGTTGCACAACGAAATGCAAAGCATTTCGTGTGCCAGAAACGCTCCGCGTTTCTCGGCACCTCTTTTCCTGCGTCGGCAGCCCTCACGGGCTGTCGGCGTAGGTTTATTTTCAAACCATTACGAACCCTAGAAACCTTCTTATAGCCGCCATCTAGAACCTGCCGCATGGCTGAGATTGATGACTGGAAAGAGGCTGGCAGAATAGCTGCCCAGGCACTTGATTTCGGCAAGAACCTGATCAAGCCAGGTTCCAAGATTCTTGATGTATGCGAGAAAGTCGATGCGAAGATCCGCGAACTCGGTGCGCAGCCCGCTTTCCCGACTCAGATCAGCTGCGACCACGTTGCGGCACATTCATGTCCTTTGGATGATGATGCGACAATATTTGACAAGCAAGTCGCTTCTTTGGATGTGGGTGTTCATGTTAATGGCGCGATAGGCGACACTGCTCTGACTGTCGACTTGAGCGGTCAGCATGCTGATCTTGTGAAAGCTTCGCAAGAAGCTGTCGATGCCGCGCTGAAGATCGTCAAGATAGGAGTCACGCTCGGTGAGATCGGAAAGACCATCCAGGAAGTCATCACAAGCCACGGTTTCGCTCCCATCAGGAATCTCAGCGGCCATGGCCTCGACCGTTTCAACATCCACACAATCCCCACTGTCCCTAACATTGATACCAATGATTCAACAGAGCTAGAGGACGGCATGTTCATCGCCATCGAGCCGTTCGCCTCCACAGGCAGCGGTCTTGTGCAGGAATCCGGCGAACCTACTCTTTTCTCATTCGCAGAGATAAAAGGAATACGTTCACAATACGCACGCGACGTGATGCGAGAGGTCGAACAATACACCACGCTTCCTTTCACGACGCGCTGGGTCAGCAGGTCCCTGGGTATCGGCAAGACCAAGTTCGGACTGAGGGAGCTGATGCAATCCGGCGTCCTAGAGAGCTACCCGCCGCTCATTGATTCAAGAAAAGGCATCACGAGCCAGGCCGAGCATTCTGTCTACGTCTGCGACAAGCCGATTGTACTCACTCGATTGTGAACCGGATTGTTTCCGGCTTTGTTTTCGAAAACAGTTTAAAGAGCAGGACTAGATTTTACTGCATGAACAAAAAAGACCGCAATCCGGACTATGATGGATTGTATCGCGAGGCGGTGAGACTCTTCCGCAGAGTCCGGACTTTTTCGTCAGGAGCGTTGGATGAGACGTATTACACGATGCGCGTGTACGAGACCGCGAAAGAGATAATCCTCCGCTTGCTCAAGCCTGTCCACAGACAACGGATCCTTGTCGCCGCGTTGCTGCACGACATCGGAAAGACAAAGTTGGACGTCAAAAAGATACACGACGAGAAAGGTTTCACCGATGAGATAAAGCCCGAGTGGAAGCGCCACCCTAAGCTGAGCGTCCCGATGGCAAGGCGCATCCTCAAACGCATGAGGCATTCGGATTCTTTCATCGATGGTGTTTGCTATCTTATCGAGAATCACAGCAACAAGTCTGCCGAGCCGATGACGCTCGAGCTGAAGATCCTGCAAGACGCCGACTTGATAGCCGACTGCGGCGTCGCCGGCTTCATCAGGCCTTTCTCTTTCGGCGGTTTCTTCAAACGACCGACCATCGGCAGCATCATGTTCATACAGAAGAACAAGTCGCGCATAGAGAATCTTGATGAGATCCACCTCAACGTCTCGAAGAAGCTCGCGCGACGCGAATTGAGGCTGGAGAAGGATCTTGTCAGGATGGCTGGAAAGACCATCCGCTCCTCGGTCGTACAAAACGTTTTTAAGCTTCCTTGATATCGGTATCCTCAATAAGAGGTGATTTGTATGTGTTTTGATGCGAAGACTTTGGGCTGGATCCAGATAGTCGGATCCGTGCTTTCAGGAATTCTCGCCTACCAGAACGAGGGTTGGGAAGTCCTGATCCTCGCGGTGCTGTTCCTCATAACAGGAATCCACCACGTGATGGAAAAGAAGAAGCGATAAAGAATATTTTTGTTTTTTGTTTTCTCAATCTTTTATCACTCTTGTCTCGAGAGGTTTCTGCCAGGGTTGTGTCTTCTGCCAGGCTCCGACCCAATCCGCAGGCAGCACCATGGTGAGCGCTGCGATGTCACCGAGTCTGTCTTCGAGTTCGGCTGTCTTGAAGGCGACATCCTTGCCGAGAGTCGGGTGCACGCATTCGGCGAATCGTTCCTCGATGAGCGGTTGCAGCACATCCTTGTCATTCCACATGCTTCCGCCAAAGATGAACGCTTGCACGTCGTGGTCGGCGCTCACGTTCGCGAGGGTCTGCGCGATGTAACCTGCTGCTTCCGAGATCACGCGTCGCGCGACGAAATCCCCTCTCCTGAATTGGTCGAAGACGTATTTCGGCTTGTCCTTGGGATCAACGACTTCTATCTTCCTGTTCATTATCTCTTCGTAGATTGCGGCGATGGCGGGTCCTGCCGCGTGCGCCTCAAGGTGTCCGCGTATGCCGCAGCCGCAGATCCTTCCGTTCGGAACGACCTTGTGGTGTCCGAAGTGTCCCGCGTTCCGTCTGCCTAGCACGAGCTTGCCGTGGGACTTCACGCCACCACCTATACCTGTGCTTATCGTCATGTACGCGACGACATCATATCCTCTTCCGGCGCCGAACATGTGCTCGGCATTGACAGCCGTCGTGCAGTCGTTGCCTGCCTCGACCCGCTCATAGCTCTGGGAAAGATAGTCTCTTAGCGGGAATCCTGTCCAGTCATTGTTCCTGCCTTCCTTTCTCGCGATGCCTTCGCAGATGTTGGGAGCGACGACAAGTTCATACTTGCCGCGAGGATTGTCGTCGAATGGTCCGCATGTGCTGATGCCGACTCCGCTGATCCGTTTCTTGTCTATGCCTGCGTCCTTGCAGGCTTCAGCGATCAGATTGTCGACCTGTCGCGGAACCGTGTTCTCATCGCCGACCCGCATGACGTCCTGCTTGACCTTGGAATGTATGCCGTCGATGCTCGCCACGCTGGCGCGTATGTTCGTTCCACCTATGTCCACTGCCGCAAGATACTCAGTCATGAAGATCCCCACTCATTTATCGCAGTGGCATCTGGAAATGGTTCAAAAGCTTTTGCCGTCTGGAGACTTAGATTCCCTGTTGGACTTCGAAGCCGTACTTTCTCAGCTCCTGTTTCCATTGCAGGCCTATCTTCATGAGGTCTTGAGCGAATTTCGAAGACAGCTTGTAAGTCTTCTTATACAGGTCATAATCTATCAATCCCATGGCCTTCATGGGCGTGAGGATCCTGTCGTAGAACTGGCGCTTGTTGTATGATAGCTTGACCTTCTTGCCCTTGTATTGGCCTTCGTCGAGCGTTGTCTCGTATACTCCGTCGTGCAGTTGCGTGGCGAACAAAGACATCTCTGTCTTTGTGACTTCGCCCTTGTTCGACGCCATGTACTTGATAAGCTCACGAGCAACTATGTTCTGTTGGCTTGTGGAGAATATGGTCTCGAAGATGTCTTCGCTCAGGTTGAACCTGTCATAGAGTATTACCATTGTTTCTCCTCTGGCTTTCTCGCTTAGGCAGCCCTTGCCGCCCGCCCCCCAATTCACCCAACTAACGCGGATTTTATGCAGACCAGTATATAAATGTTCGCATTCCCCCTATTGTTCTGTCGACGGAGAGCATTAACAGACCACTAAGAGCTTTAAGAATAAACTAGTCGCCTAAATAAAAACATTTATATATAAGTTGCCCTTCTGGTATCTCAGTATACACAAATCAACACCACTGAGTTCGGATGAACCCAATGGGTCACACTAAAAGGAGGCTTTCTCGCGTTTTCTTCACGAAAACCACCCCCCAAACCCACAAAACAAGATACCCATCTTGTTGCTTGAAAGCCTCCTTTCCTATCCTCAATCAAGGGTGCAAAGCACCCATCACAGCTATCCACCATCTCACGCTCGGCATATACTCAAGTATATACCACGATCAGTAAAAAAACCAAAGGGGCGGCTTGTACGGGCCGTGTAAAAAACGGAGGCGCAGAGTATGGAATTCGTAGTGCAGAACGCAATGCGAAGTAACAGCCGGCAGGACGACGACATGATGGTCGGTCAGGCCAACATCAAGGTCATCGGAGTCGGCGGTGGCGGTAACAACATGGTTAGCTGGCTCTACAAGAAGGGAATCAAGGGAGCCGAAGTCATCGCTGTCAACACTGACAAACAGCACCTGGACATTTCTGAATCTGATAAGAAGTTCCTAATCGGTCGCGACGTGACTCGCGGTCTCGGTTGCGGCGGTTTCCCACAGAAGGGAGCTGAAGCAGCACAGGAATCATTGATGGCGCTCAAGGAGACCTTGCGCGGTTCTGACATGGTCTTCGTGTGCGCAGGTATGGGCGGAGGCACAGGTACTGGCGCCGCGCCGGTTGTGGCAAGTGTGGCAAAGGAGATGGGTGCGATAGTCATCGGCACCGTCACCATGCCATTCAACATCGAACGCGCACGTTGCGACAAGGCCGAATACGGCCTGCAGCAATTGCGCCAGCAGAGCGACACAGTGGTCGTCATCGACAACAACCGCCTAGTGCAGATCGCAGGCAACCTGCCGGTCCAACAGGCGTTCGCTGTCGCCAACGAGCTCGTGTCGACGATGATCAAGGGAATAGTCGAGACAATCGCCGTCCCCTCGCTCGTCAACCTCGACTACGCTGACGTCAAGGCGATCATGACCAACGGTGGCGTCGCAGCCATCGGTATCGGTTCGTCCGACACCAACAACCGCGTAGATGAAGCTGTCCGTGGCGCTCTCGCCAACCCCTTGCTCGAAGTGAGCTACAACGGAGCCACAGGCGCGCTTATCCACGTCGAAGGCGGTCCTGACATGACTTTGGACGAGATCAACCGTGTCGGTGAACTCGTGACAGAGTCGATGGACGCTGACGCCAACGTCATCTGGGGCGCACGTGTCTCGGAAGAGATGAAGGGCAAGCTGATGGTCATGACCATCATCACAGGCGTACAGAGCCCGTGGTTGCTCGGCAAAGGCGACAACCGCCAGAAGGTCCAGCAGTCCCGCAAGGTCATGAACGACGACCTCGGCATCGAGACGCTGTAAACCAGTTCTTTTTTGTTTATTTTTTCTTTATTCTTCTGTCTATGATATAGCTCCTAAATCTGAGTTCCAAACGTTTTTATACGCATAGCAGGATTATGATGCCCTATGATTCATGATATCAAGGCAAGGGCTACGCGTGTGACTCTTGCACTCATAATATTCCTGGATATGCTGGGCTTCACGCTCATCATCCCCATTCTCGCGCCTCTTTTACTGGATAGCACGCAACTATTGCCGTACACTACAAGCGCTTCCACGCGCGCCATGCTGCTCGGCGTTCTATTATCATTATACGCTATTGCCCAATTCATAGGCGCTCCAATGCTGGGCGCGCTGTCGGACAGGTTCGGAAGGAAGCGTTTGCTTGTGTGCTCGCTTTTCGGATCCTTCCTTGGATATCTCGCATTGGGGTTCGGCATCGCCTACAGTCATCTTTGGCTCATATTCCTTGGCAGGGTGGTCGCTGGTTTCACCGGCGGCAACATCAGCATTGCGCTTTCAGCGATGGCTGACGTGAGTGATGAGAAGGCGAAGGCCAAGAACTTCGGGCTTATCGGTATGGCTTTCGGCCTTGGTTTCATCATAGGCCCGTTCATAGGTGGAAAGCTTGCCGATCCTATGCTTGTTCCTTGGTTCGATTTCGCGACTCCGCTCTGGTTCGCCGCTGGTCTGGCGTTGATGACTGTGGCATTATGCGCGATTCTACTACCTGAGACGTGCACAATACGCAGAAAGACCCCTGTCAGCGCGCTTACGGGCATACGCAACATATTCAAGGCTTTCAAACTGCCTGACCTGCGGATCATGTTCATAGTCATATTCCTTCTGGCGTTCGGCTTCAATTTCGTGACCCAGTTCTTCCAGGTCTTCCTAATCCAGAAATTCCAGTACACACAGTCGCAGATAGGTGACATTTTCGCCTATGCCGGCTTGTGGATCGCTGTGTCCCAAGTTGCTTTGACTACGCCTCTATCACACCGCTTCAAGCCGCACCAGGTTTTGCCGTTCTTCATATTACTGTCCGCTATCGCCATAGGACTTCTCGTATTACCTGACAAGGCCTGGATGATTTGGATTATCATGCCTTTCGTGCTCATAGGTCAGGGCGTGACTCAGCCCAATGCCACCGCGGTGATCTCGAATCTCAGCGGCGAGGATAGTCAAGGCGAGATCATGGGCATCAACCAGTCGATCCAGTCATTAGGCATGGCCGTGCCGCCATTGATCGCAGGGATGCTCGTGACGCTCCACCGCAACCTTCCGATAATCATAGGCGCCATACTGACTCTTGCTGCGGGCGTGGTCTTCGTCCTATTCTATAGAGGACATAGAGAGGCGTTGTTCCACGAGGTTTGAATTAATTATCTTTCCTTGACCCAAAGAATCCTCGGAATTCCGTCGACTTTGTGCGTCTTGACTTTCTCGAAACCTAATTTCGGGAGCATCTTGATGACTCCTTTGTTGTGGGCTTTGCACTGCGCGTATATCATCTTGAACTTCTTTCTGAGTCCATAGCGTACAACCTCAGTTAAAGCGTCAGTGGCCAGCCCTTTTCGCCTGAATTTCGGATGTATCCAGGTATGGACCCTGCCCTCGTCGGAATTTTTATCCCAATCCTGGTGTTGCAGGATGATATTGCCCGCGTACTTGCCGCCGACTTCGATGGAGAAGACCTCGGAATCATCCTCTTTCACCTGTTTGAGCATTTCCTTGATCTCTTTCTTGGCTTCTGCAAGCGTGCCAGGGAAAGAACTCAGGTTTCTCCTTGTCTCTTCGTCCTGCATCACTTCAAAATAACCTTTGAGATCAGAGGTTTTGAGCGGCCTTAGAATGAATCCCTTTGCTTTTATGATTGTCATGTGATGACCGTTCTCACATCTCTTCCAATCTCTTCGACTCTTCATTGCCCGTAGTCATATCCTTGATCTTGACGACGCCTGTGGCAAGTTCCTGTGGTCCTATGACGACGAGCTTCTTGGCTCCGACGACGTTCGCGTACTTCATCTGCTTGTCGAGCTTCCTGCCAAGTAGGTCCATCTCTACTTTGATGCCTCTCTTGCGCATCGAGTCTGCCAATTGCCTCGCTTTTTCCGTCTCTTTCACGCCAAGGCCGATGATATAATAGTCAGGGCCTATGGCTGTCTTGGGCATCTTTCCTTTCTGCGCCAATAGCAATGATAGTGTCGCGTAGCCTAAGCCGAAGCCAGTGGCCGCTTCTTTCTCTCCGCCGAAGAGCGAGACCATCTCGTCGTATCTTCCGCCGCCGAGTATGGCTCGGAGCTCCCCTTTCCTGTCGAAGACCTCGAATACGTTGCCTGTGTAGTACGCGAGTCCGCGAGCTAGTGAAAGGTCGAGCATCACGAACTCCTGAGGCAACATTGGCAACACTGCTTCGAGTTCGTCAAGGCCTTTCTTGGCATGTTCGCAGAGCTGCATGGCAAGCAATCTGGTGAGTACCTCTGCAGGTGTGCCGCGGATGCTGCTTATCTCGTCAACTTTCTCTGCCTGCTGCTGGTCAAGGCCTGCTTCCAGGAGAGAGTCGACGAATTCGTTGTCGCTGATCTTGGATCGTTTGTCTATCAATCGTATGACTGTCTCTACCAGTTCTTTGCCTGTTATGTCGCCGACCATGCCTTCAAGCAGTTTCCTGTTGTTGAGCTTGAGCGTGACGTCCTCTGCTGTCAAGCCGAATGCCTTCAAGCAGTCCAATGCGACGTTTATGACTTCAGCGTCCGCTTCTGGCTTGTCAGAGCCGAATAGTTCGACTGATAATTGGTAGAATTCACGCAAACGGCCTTTCTGAGGCGCTTCATAGCGCCACATCCGTTCTAGCCCGAACCATTTGACTGGTTTTGGAAGCTCTTTCTGTTTTGAGATGAATAACCGTGCCATCGGCACTGTCAGGTCGAAGCGCAGCGCGTTCTCCTCAGCGCCTTTCTTCTCGAGCACGAACAGTTGCTGCTTGATCTCCTCGCCGCTCTTCTTGGTGAGAAGTTCGGTGGTCTCCATGGCAGGTGTCGACACTTCGACGAAGCCGTATGATTTCGTCACCCTGCGAAGTATCTCGAACACCGCTTCTCTTTGTGCGAAGTCCTGCGGGTAGAAGTCTTCGCATCCCTTCACTGCCTTGAATACCATAAGAAAAGATGATGGTCAGGCCGTTTAAAAGTCTTGTGCCGCCTTGACCAGAATACTGCTGGCGTCCTTCACACAATCAGGATTGACGTCACTTACCTCAAGCCGGTGTTGCGGCGCATGCAGGGGATCTTTCTCACCAAGCGCTTCCTTGAGCACCGAGGTGAATAAAAGCACTGTCAGACGTGAACGTGACTGGTGTTCTGGCGGTGCCTGGCTTGGTGGCCTGCTGACAAGCACGCTTTTGACTGCGTTGGTCAGGGCTGCGCGATGCATGCGTTCATCTTCCAGTATTCCTTGGATTGCACCAAGCTCGGCTGTTGTCGCAAGTGACCTTCCATCGTGAGCCGCGGCGTCCAAGGAGCTGATGGCTCGATATAGTCGGTTATTCACATCCAATAACGCGCCCGTATGGGCATACAGCCGCTTCATCTCTGTCAGGTCTACCTTGTCAGTGACTATCGACTTCATCTGCTCTGCCATCTCGATGAACTTACCTATCTTCTTCTGATGTTCTTCATGGTTATGCTTGGCGATAAGCAATGTTCCGGTGTCAAGGACTGAACGTTGATCGATTATCTTCAATCGCAATTCTTTTGGAAGGACAAGGCTGTTCGCCACCTTTGAGAATACTCCCTTCTTCTCAAGACCTGCAATCGCTGCATCTAAAACGCTGTCAGCTTCCCTCTTTTGCATGGATATCCAGCTGCTGTCCTTCTATATAAATTTAGAGTCCTTCAGGGAAGACCGCCTTCCACTTGTATTCATAGCCGTTCTGCACCTTTCTGCGTTCGATGAAGCCCTGTGAAATTAGTTTATTGAAGACCGCGACCCATACGCGTGACTTGCCGTCGAATATGTGTCCAGGAGCCCATATATCCCTGTACGTGTATCTGAAGAAGTGCAGGATCTCGGCATGCGCCATGTCCTTCGCGCTCTGTTCCATGCATTTACATCTGTCAGGACACTATAAATTTTTATGCATGGCATGATGCCAATGGCACATGAAAGAGTCTTTCGATGAATTGTACAAGATGGCAATAGCAGACAGGAAGAAGTCGCCGTGGTCCAGGAAAAAGACACTTAATGACTGCCATTCTCACCTTGCAGGAGAGGTCGAAGAGATTCGTCAGGCTTTAGAACAGGAGGATTTCGAGAATCTTCGTGAAGAGCTTGGCGACTCCTTGTTCGATGTCTTGGCGTTCATAGTTGTTGCAGAGGAGAAAGGCCTGCTCAAAGGCAAGGATGTCATTGATGCTGTGATGGTTAAGTTCAAGCGCAGGAAGCCGTGGATCTTCAATGATGAAGTCATGACTGAAGATGACGAGATCCGCCGTTGGAATGAAGCCAAGCGATTGGAGAAATCAGCCAAGCAATCAAAGCAGAGTCAATAGTTTCTGATAGTCATCTAGCATCTCTTTGCCGACGCTTTCATCTTTCGAGTACGTCTCGACGATGCCGATCGGTATGAGTTCAAGTACGCGTTTGAGGTCCACCACGCCTTGTCCTATGTTCTTCGGGAATGGGTTGCCTGCGTCGTAGAAATTGTCAGATATGTGCGAGTAGAGCTCGAACTCGTTCCCTAGCGTCTTCAATGCTGCCAATAATTGCGCTTCATTGTGGCAAGATGCGAAATGCGAGATGTCGAAACACACCTTCTTCATACCCATCTCTTTGACAAGGCTTCTGAACGACTCCAATTCATACAGTGCGCCGTGGCAGTTCTCGACATGGATGAAATCCGCGCAACGCGGTTTCTTCTTCAAGAGTCTCTTTGCCTCCGCGATTATCTTCTTCCTGTCGTCCCCTGCGTGCATTATGATGCCGATTACGCGCTTTTCTTCCTCGCATATATCACAAAGTGCGGAGTAGACCTCAACGCCGTCGTCATCCTCAAGGTTCACCAATCCCTCTGGTATCCTTATAGGAGTGTGCAATGTCAATTGGATGCCAGGGTATGACTTGAGCAAGGATTGTATTCGTCCTGGCAGCTCGTCATTCATATCGGTTGTTCGCAGGAATATCTCCAGAAGGCCGACCTTGATCTTGAGCTTGTGGTTGAATTCATCAGGGTCAAG
The DNA here is from genome assembly GCA_020051845.1 of archaeon. Classification (GTDB taxonomy): domain Archaea; phylum Nanobdellota; class Nanobdellia; order Woesearchaeales; family ARS49; genus JAGVQG01. The sequence continues at coordinate 54,866 of JAGVQG010000056.1, forward strand.
ACTTGCCTTGATCCCTAACCTCTTTTTCTCCATTGGATACTTGCGCCGTTCACGAGTTTATATAGTTAGCGAACGAATAGTTTAATAAATCCGGCCTATCCGCCTCGGACTGCGTTCTTGAGACCACGGGTTTCTTGGCGCGGAGTCATAATGGCAACCAAGAACACAACCAAGGCCATCAAGAAAGGCGACAAGGTAAAGGTCAACTACACTGGAACGCTCGATGACGGTACTGTTTTCGACAGCTCCACGCACGGCGACCACCAGCATCCTCTGGAGTTCGAGGCAGGCGCGGGCCAGCTCATCAAGGGTTTCGACGACGCAGTCATCGGAATGAAGGTCGGCGATGAGAAGACCGTCAAGATCGAAGCAGAGAACGCCTATGGCACGCATAAGCCCGAGCTTGTCAAGAAGTTCCCGCGAAACAACCTACCACCCGAAGCCAAGGTCGGCATGATTCTGGGTCTCAAGACAGCAGACGGCCAGCAATTCCCTGCGACCATCGCAGCTATTGGCGACAAGGAAGTCTCCTTGGACCTCAACCACCCGCTCGCGGGCAAGAATCTGACGTTCAAGATAACGGTCGTTGAGATAGTGTAAGAGATAATCCTGTTTTCTTCGTATTTTTGTTTCTATTTCTCCAGATTAATCCTGCACGTGCAAGTCGCGGAGCGAGGACAAGTGCAAGAGAACGTTTTGCTATCAAAAAAACGTATGGCGTTTCTTGCGCACGGAACCACGTTCCGTTGCGCTCACGATCATCAAAAGCTTGATTAGAATATTATCCGCGTGAGCCGGCGCTCCGCGCCTTCACACACAGGAGCGGTTTTGGTAGAGCTTTTTATCACGCGAGTGATAAAAAGGTCTGGGGCTGCGAGGATTTGAACCCCGATTACTACCACCCCAAGGTAATGTCCTAACCAAGTTAGACTACAGCCCCTTAGGTGGTGTCAAAGAACAGTGGTTTGTTTAAAAGACTTATGGCATCTATTCGTTGAACACCCACGTTTAGCATTCACGAGTAGTACGCAATCATTTAATACGCTGTTAGAAGGCATCAACCCATGGCAAAAACTACCATAAACGAGAGCCGCATGGATCGGCTTTTCCGCCTTGTGGGCGGTGTCGCACTGATATTCATTGGTTTCTACGCGGTTGGCGTGGCCAAGTATGTGGGCTGGCTTGTAGGAGCGGTTCTGCTTCTGACGGCGCTCACCGGCTATTGCCATCTGTACAAGATGTTGGGCGTCAGTACATTGACGAAAAAGAAGCGATAGAATCCTATCCACTAAACAAGGGCGGGTTGCTTCTGTGATTTCTTTATTTTTTCCAATCTGGCTTTCGCCTCTTGCGTCTTGAGGCGTACCTTCAGGGCGTCCTTGTGGAATGTCCCGAATTCGGTCACGTATGCGACGTCATTTCCTGAGACGACGACTTCACATTCGTATTCGTTCTCGAGCTTGTCAAGGAGTTGTTCTTCGAACGTGTCTTTCTGGTCGACTTTGGATTGCCGCAGGTATTTGGCGCATGCGGCAGCGTATGCTTCCGAGGTTATCGCCTTTTTCTTGGTGTCTTGGGTAAGGTAGACCTTTTCCGATCCTTGGACTACGTAGAGCATGTTGTTTTTCGGCGGGATGTTGGACTTGGTTATGACGTGCGTTTTTCCTATCGCGTATCTGCTGTCTTTGACAATGCGTTCGAGTTCTCCGGCGCTCGTCTTGTTGATGTCTTTTTTGAGAAGTTCCCGTATGGTTTCTTCGGTATCGAGGCCACGATAGGCGACGATGCCATTGTCAGGCGTTCGTTCTATGTGCACTCGCATGGCTGGCGCTGGTCCGTATGTCACGCGCGTTGTGACCACTGTCGGGTTTTGCGTCCTGCCAGATGAGATTAGCGCGTCGTACGCATTCTTGAAGCAATCATACCATGCCATATTCGATTAGTGCTGTTGTTCGATTATTTAAGGCTTTCTATTATTAGTAACCTAATAGTAGTATCAATACGGCCACAATCTTTATAAAGAAAACCTTAAAGTCATTTAAGGTAGAGGGAGTGAAATGGAACTAAAGGTCAAATTCGTCTGCAACCAGGGAGAGATTTCCGATGTCGTTGATGCGACAGCCCCTAAAGGCAAGAGCGACACTTTTTTCGTGCAGGAAAAAGGCACTGTCCAGCACGCCGTGATCGAATATGGTGGACAGCTGTATGAAGTCCCTCGCGGCAAGAGCAAAAAGATAGGCGCGAACGGTCAACCACAGATACATGTCGAAGTCATCGACAAGCCAAACAAGGCATTGCTCAGGTACGTGCACGTCGAAGCGGTCGAGCTTGAAGCCGAGAAGGAACTGGCCTACAGACTTGGCTGGGACCACCAGCTCAAGGATCAACTCGCGACAACCCCTCATAGAAAAAGTGCCGCACCCAGCAACAATAACGGCTACAACAACTAGCGTTTCTTGTTCCTTCCTCTTTTTTCGACCTGTTGGACCAGCCAGTCAATCACTTTCTTGCCTTCTGGCCATTCCTTGACATAGGCATCCAGAGCGGCCTGCCACGCGACATCATAGACCTCGGTATGCGTGCCTGACAATACCTGCCGTAGAAGGTGCAGATCCACTGCGAAGTCCTCGATTTTCAAGGTGAAGAAACTCAGTCCGAAATCTATGACATACGTCGTCTCGGCTGCGATGAAGTTGGATGTGGTTGGATCGCCGTGCGCCACGCCGCACTTGTGCATTCGAGACAATAATGTGCCGATTGCCGCGCCGTACTGGATCGGCTTCGCACCCATCACGTCCCGGACCTTTGGGCCGTCGATGAACGTGAGCGTCAAAGTCATCGTCTTCTCGTCGCTGTCGAGCACGGTTGGAACGGCTATGTTGTTATCGGCCAAACGCGCGATGACCTTCTCCTCGCGTCGTTGGCGGGATCGACGCAGATCAATATCGATCTCGGCTATCCTGTAATCCTTGGATAACCTGTGCTTCAGCACAGTGTTGCCTTGCCTGGTCAGCACCGCTTCCGCTCCCTGGGCCAATATAGTCATGATAGAACGCCTCTCGGCTCGGTCTTTGACTCGGTCTTGGGCTCGATCTTGTAGAATATCTCGCTCGCCCTGAATTCGGGATTTGACGATGCCTGTGCGGTCAACTCGCGCAACTGATCACCGCAGTAAGGCATCGCCTCTGCCCAACGGTTGTGATCCATGCTATTCGCATCATCCATGCGTCGCAGCAATTCATCGAGCTTTCCTTCATAGGAAACACGCGCTGTCCTGGCTTCTTTGATATGTTTACAGTATAACGCGGCCGCTCCGATCGCTGCCGGCCAGAACAACAGGTTTCCCCACACGCGATGCCCTTCTGATAACTGCGATGCCACATACAGAGCACCGCCGGCCGTATACATGACAGCCGCCTCGACAACGACGCTTCGGATCGTCCGCCACTCCTCGTCTTCAAAGATCTTGATCATCAATGGTCGCGCGTTGCGCGCGTGGCCCAACAACTGGCGCACGGCTTCACCTGCGTCTTCAGGATTTCCGCTTTTTCGCAGATATGAATCCACCGTGACTATCCACCAAGGCGCCTCATCGTGCGATTTTGGAAGCGCGTAGCACAACGCTTTGTTGTCCGATACCGTGGCTATCAAGTCCACCAATGGATTCTTGTCAATGCATTCCTTCATCATGTGGCGCTCACAAATCATGAGATAAAAGCTTTTGCCGTCTTTGTGATGACTTAGACGTCCGCTTCAGAGGGGTCTTCCTTGCCGACTTCCTCGGCGTCCTCTGCAGCGACATCTTCGGCAGACTCATCGGCTCCATCCACTGGTTCGTCCGAATCATCAACGGATTTGGGGTCAGCGCCGCTTTCTTCGGTCTCGGCCGCGGCGTCTTCCTTCTGCTCTGCCTTTGGTTCAGGCACTGGAGGAAGGACTGGCTTCTTGCCCTCTCCCTTCAAGAGTTCGAGCGTCTTTATCTCGCACGCACCTATCGGGAATGTCTTCCTGATCGCATCATGCACGGCTCGCTGGAGTTTGCTTGTTATCACATCGGCATAAAGCTGCTCGGCGGTGACAGTGACTGCGTATCGAACGACTGCCTCGCGCGTGACCTTGCGCAGCCCTGTGAGGATGCTGCCCTTGGTCTTGTAGCGCGCCACCACGTACGGCTTGATTCGCATCAATTTGCCGTCTGCGCATGTGACTATCATGCTGTCTTCGAACTTGTCCTTGTTACGCCTGACTAGCCTTCGCAATGCGCTGGGCAGGATCTTGTAGTACTTGATCGCGGTCAGGAGCTTCTCGCCCTGGACATCCACTATCTGGAAACCCGCGGAGATGTATTGCTTCTGGGGCTCGCCCGTGATCTGCATGACGCTGACGCGCACTGTGCGGCCGATTGCGTCCTTGGGTTCAAGGAGGTAGCTTTCTCCCAGGGGCATTTCGTTGAACAGCTTTGGAGCGATTATCGTCACCCATCGCTTCTTCTTGACTTGGACTGTTGCTTTGGTTGCTTTTGCCATAGGTTCGAGGGAAAGGGGTTGGTTTAAAAAGCTTCCGATAGGGATTCCATAGTGGTTTATGTATTCCTAGAATTTCGACCCGACTAATCGGTGACGAAAATCAGACAGAAAAGTACAAAGTGTGGTCCTTTGGGTCCGGGTGATCCCCGACAACCGGCAGTGCACATGCGACAGGCTGCCTGCTACGATCAAGCCATTCCTGATAGTTAGCATCAAGAGCTTTGCGTTGATCAGAGGTCACATTGCTCGCATACCGTGGTTTTACTTCACACAGCAATTTCGGGGGCAACTCAGAAAATACACCAATCACTGCGGTTAAATTCCCAACAGGCTGATCGTTGATGTAGAACCCGCTCTTCGGATCGTGATCAATGACCATCTGTTGTTTCTGCGCTATCGATTCCAGTGCACTTTGAGCTGTTTCCATGCATGCGCCTCCAAAACAAGAACTATTGTATTTGTTTAGCTGATTTGTGCTTGTTCTGATTCGTATTACGAATGTATGGTCTGGAGTAGCGAAATGCATTTATATTTAATATATATCTGATATA